>JANMJO010000210.1:0-6979 GCA_031371425.1 Verrucomicrobiales bacterium
CGCGTGGGCGTGCAATATCTCGAAGCGTGGCTGGTCGGTAATGGCTGCGTGCCGCTTTACAACCTGATGGAAGACGCCGCCACCGCCGAAATTTCCCGCGCACAAATCTGGCAATGGCTGGCGCACAACGCCGCGCTGGCCGACTCGCCGCCGCGAAGCGCTTTGGCGGAGCAGGGCGGTCGCAAAATCACGACGCAGCTCTACGACGAAATCCTGCCGCAAGAAATGGCGCGCATCGAAAAGGAAGTCGGCAGCGCACGGTTCGCCGCCGGGAATTACGCCCGCGCCGCGAAGTTGTTCAGCGAGATGTCGAAAGCCAAAGAGTTCGCCGAGTTCCTGACGCTGCCCGCGTATGAGTTGATTGATTGAGAGCAGTGCAACGTTAAGCACTGCGCTGCAGAGGAATTTTATTTGGAAATCTCTTCCTCCACGCTTGACTCCCACAGGCGCGGTTTCCATATTTCAGCCGACCCCAAGGAAACGGAAGCACGCGAGAAATTTTATGGCCAAACCGAAGACGAAAAAGTCTGCCCCCAAGGCCGTCTCGACCCTTTCAGACAAGCACCATTCCGCCGCGGCGCACCGCAAACACGCCGCACGAATCAAAGCCCCGGACACCACCGCAGCCAAGCCAGTCGCCACGTCTCCCGCCGTCGAGCTTGCCGAGAAGATCAAGGAACTCGTCCGCCTCGCGCAGGAACAGGGTCACCTCACCTACAGCGACATCAACGACGCCCTGCCCAACCACGTCAATTCCCCTGGGCAGCTCGACGAGATTTACAGCCAGCTCCGCAACCTAGAGATCGAAATCGTGGATCAAGCCGAGGTGGACCGCGTCAAACAGCCCGAGCCGGAGGAAGCCGAGGACAAGTCGCGTCTCGACATCCTCGACGACCCCGTCCGCATGTATCTCAAGCAGATGGGCCAGGTGCCGCTGCTCACACGCGAACAAGAGATCGAAATCTCCAAGCGCATCGAGGATGCGGAAGCGCAAATCAAGCGCATCATTTACAGCCTCGGCTTCACCGCCAAGGAACACATCGCGCTCGCCGAGAAACTCGTCTCCGAGCCGCCCAAGGAGCGATTCGACCGCGTCGTCGCGGACTCCCAACTCGAACGGCGCGAAAAATATCTGCTCTCACTCCGCAAGCTGATCAAGCAGGCCCGCGCTTTGGATCAGACAGCGGACGCCGCCTTCGCCGTGTGGAGCAGCGCCAGCGGTGCGGCCAAGCGCCAGCGCACACTCAATGCCTTCAAGCGCGCCGCCGCCCAACTCCAGGCGACGTTCCCCAAATTTTATTTCAAACTCAAGGTCGTTGAGGAGATCGCGGTCTTCGCAGAAAACATCCACGACAAGTTCGAAGGCAGCCGGCTCGCCCTCGCCGAATTCAAACGCCAGCACAAATCCGAACGCCAGCACGCCCTCATCCTCTCCGAGAAACAGAAACTCCATGCGCTAGAGGAATTCGTCCGCCAGCCCAGCGCCGACTACCTCGCCGCCTACGAACAACTGAAGCGCTACTCCTTCGCCGCCACGCAGGCCAAGACCGAGATGGTCGAAGCCAACCTCCGCCTCGTCATCTCCATCTCCAAAAAATACACCAACCGCGGCCTCTCCTTCCTCGACCTCATCCAGGAAGGCAACATCGGCCTCATGCGCGCCGTCGAGAAATTCGAATACCAGCGCGGCTACAAATTCTCCACCTACGCCACTTGGTGGATACGCCAGGCCGTCACCCGCTCCATCGCCGACCAAGCCCGCACCATCCGCATTCCCGTCCACATGATCGAAATCCTCAACAAGGTCATGCGCGTCCAGAAACGCCTCCTCCAGGAATTCGGCCGCGAACCCACAGCAGAAGAAATCTCCGACGAATTCCAACTCCCCGTGGACCGCATCCGCGCCGTGCTCAAGATGGCGCAACAGCCCATCTCCCTCCAAGCCCCCGTCGGCGAAAGCGAGGACGCAAACTTCGGCGACTTCATCGAGGACAAATCCGCCGCCGACCCGCTGGACATGACCAGCTTCAATCTGCTCAAAGATAAATTGAACGACGTGCTCGACAGCCTCACCGAACGCGAACGCCAAGTCCTCGAACTCCGCTTTGGCATCGGCGACGGCTACTCCCGCACCCTCGAAGAAGTCGGCAAGCAATACAAAGTCACCCGCGAACGCATCCGCCAGATCGAAGCCAAAGCCCTCCGCAAAATGCGCCACCCCACCCGCATCCGCCAACTCCAAGGCTTCCTCGAAATCGAACCCGCGGATTGAGGCGCGCTGTCTCCTACGTTCGGAGTTCCGCCTTTAGGCGGTTCGGTGCGTTCACCCACCCGGGCCGCATAAATGCGGAACTCCAAACCTAGCACCACCGTTCGATGGGGGCAGTGTCAAGATGCGCCCAGTCGGCTCGGCGTCGCAAGGTTATGCTTGGACACCGCGCACAAGTTGCTAAATTCCAAACGTCACAGGCAGCCCAATGACCCGAATCGCACTCCTGCTGGCGCGATACCAGCTCAAATCCAGGAGACCCGCAGTCCGCCTGCGCGCCCTGCAGAAACTCCGCGCCGCATTGCACAGCGCCGTCGTCTCCCTCGACGACTCCATCACCATCGCCCTCCTCGACCACACACTCGCCGACACCGAACCCGACATCCGCCGCGAAGCCGCCGCCACACTCGGCGACCTCCGCGACCCCCGCACACTCCCGCCCCTGCTCCGCGCCCTCCGCGATCCCGCCGAACCCGTGCAAGAAGCCGCCATCCAATCCCTCAAACGCCTCGACGACCGCGATGCCATCCAAGCCCTCATCCCCTCCCTCCTCCACGGCACACCCACCATCCAATGGCGCGCCGCCCAAACCCTCAAAGCCCTCGGCTGGCGGCCCAAGACCAGCGAGGAACAAATCCGCTGCTTCATCGCCACCGGCGAACTCGAACGCCTCGCCACCTTCGGCGCAGAAGCCGTCAGACCACTCACCGAAATTCTCCAAGACACCGCCAGCGAAAAACGCATCGCCGCCGTCAACGTCCTCGGCAACATCAGCGACCCCGCCGTTCAAAAACCCCTCCAAACCGCCCTCCGCGATACCGACCCCCTCGTCCGCACCGCCGCCGCATACGCCCTCGCGCAAGCCAACTGCATCACAGCCATTCCCTCAATCATCTCCGCCCTCAAAGACCACGAACGCAACGTCCGCCTCGCCGCCGCCCTCGCCCTCGGCAAACTCGGCGACCCCCAATGCGTCCCCGCACTCATCCAACTCCTCAACGACCGCGATTGGGAAGTCCGCGGCGCCGCACTCGAATCCCTCGGCAAACTCGGCGACGCTCGCGCCTTTGCCCCCGTCACCAAACACCTCGAAGATGCCGACCAAGACGTCCGCGAATCCGCCGCTGGCGCCCTCGCCCGCGTCGGCGATGAAACCGTCGTCGAAAAACTCGTCATGACTTTGGTGGACGCCCACAGCGGCGTGCGCCAAGCCGCCGCCCGCGCACTCGCGCGCATTGACCCCGACTGGGAAAAATCCGAACGCGTCCGTCGCCTCCTGCCCAGCATCCAAGCCTCCCTCAAAAACAAGGACGCCAGCGTGCAATCCGCCGCCGCCGGACTCCTGCGCCGCGTCGCCGGCAACAACGCCCCCGGCCTGCCCCCCGCGCCCGGCCAAGACGAAGCCGAGCAGAAACGCCACACCATCACCGCCATCCTGATCACACTTCTGCGCGACGCCGACTTCCACCTCCGCCACGCCGCCGCCGAAGCCATTGGACAATTACACCTCACCGCCTGCGCCGATTATCTGAAGCCCTTGCAGGACGACACCAATGAATCTGTGCGCCGCGCCGCGCAACACGCACTCGGCACGCTCGCCACCGTCAAACCCGACACCGCGAAAAGCAAAGTAACTTTCCTCACCACCCCACCCGCGAACGCGACACCCGAAGCAAGCCGCCCCATCGTGGAAGACGTGCTGCTCTGCTCCGCGTTCGGCGGCGCGCTGCACGAAACTCGCTGCCGCGATGCGCGAGGCTGGAGGCGGTTATTCAACAGCATCACCGAACAGGCGCAACCGCTCACGCGCATCCGCACGCTCGGCGAATTCCAGCGGCTGGAGATCGAGACGGAAGATTCCCGCATCCTCCTCATCGCGCTCGACGAAGGCGGCGTCATGGTGCGGATAAATGACGCTACGACCGCCGCGCCAGCCGCCACCCGCGCCCCGCTTGCCGGCGAGACGATGAAGGAGCAGTTGACCGAGTGGTTGCAGCAGACGCCCTCCGTGCGCGGCGTGCTGATGCGCGGCGTGCGATTCGCCGATCAGACCATCGTGTGCGATGTGGACTCGCGCGACATCACCGTCGCCGCGCTGGAAGAAGTCTATCGCGCCGTGGCCGAAACTTTCCAGATACTGCTGAACGATAAAATTGCGCCCGTGCGCCTGCTCTGGACCTGCGAACGCGCCGCGCTGCACTGCGTGCGCCGCGCGGATGGGACAATCCTCGGCGCGTTCTCCACCGCCAAGCACGGCGAGACAGATACCCCGGAACTGCGCCAGCAACTGGGAGAATTCCAAAGTCTGGTTCTGACATGACCCCGTGCCGCCGCGCCAGAGGCCAGCGCTCCCGCCGCAGACCGCAGATTGGGTATCGTGACTGAAAGCACCGCCCGGAGATTGTTGGAGTCCACGCTTTATGTTGGAGTTCACGCTTTAGCGTGTCGGGGCGATGTCCAGCGTGTCAGGCACAAGCTAAAGCTTGAACTCCAACTCGGAGCGAGCCTCCGCTGCGCGGCAACTCGGCGGTCACAACCCGCATATTTGTGCGCTTTGATTCCGCTCACGACTGGGGCATCATCCGCCCGCATTTATGAAATTGAGCCCCGACCAGCCGCTCGCCGGCATTCTCGAACCCGTCTTCACCATCCGCACCGAATCCGACCTCGGCATCGGCGACACCGAGGGCGTGCGCCAGATGATTGACTGGTGCGCCCGCCACGGCCTGAATATTTTCCAGACGCTCCCCATCAACGAAATCAGCGACGACAACTCGCCCTACAACGCCATCAGCTCCCTCGCGCTTGAACCGACGACCATTTCCATCACGCCAAAAAATCTGCCGGACATATCCTCGACGGAAATCAATCGCATCGCCAAACCCGCGCTCCTCGCCGAACTCCGCGCCGGCCCGGTGAATTATCCCAAGGTCAAGGCGCTCAAACGCCGGCTGCTCGATGCTGCGTTCGCGAATTTCCTGAAAACTGATTTCGATGCGCCGCCAAAATCGCGTAGCAGCCGAGGTAACGAGGCTCAAACCAAAAAGAATTCAGAGCCTCCTCACGTCGGCTGCTACGGCGAGACGAAACGCGCCGCGCAATTTCGCGCCTTTCTCATGGAGAACGCCGACTGGCTCTCGGACTACGCCCTCTTCCGCGTGCTCGTGGAGGAGAACGGCGGCACGCCCGCGTGGGACCGCTGGCAACCGGAACATCGCGGCCCGCGCCGCGCCCGCACATGGTTGCTCTCGCTCCCCGAAAAACGCCGCGATGACTTGAGCCGCCAGCAACTTTTCCACGCCTACGTCCAGTGGATCGCCTTCACCCAATGGCAATCCGTCAAAGCCTACGGCACGGCGAAAAAGGTTTTTCTCATGGGCGACATCCCGTTCGGCGTGGGCCGCTACAGCGCCGACGTGTGGGCGAACCGCAGTTTCTTCGACCTCGAATGGAGCGGTGGCGCGCCGCCCGAAAAAACCTTCAAGTGCGACCCCTTCACCGAGAAGTGGGGACAGAACTGGGGCATTCCCAATTACCGCTGGGACGAACTCCGCCGCCACAACTTCGAGTGGTGGCGCACCCGCGTGGGCAACATCCAGAAAGTTTTCCACCTCTACCGCATTGACCACGTCCTCGGATTTTTCCGCATCTACTCGTTCCCGTGGACGCCCGACCGCAACGCGGAATTTCTCCCGCTCACCGAGAGCGAAGCCGCCGACAAGACCGGCGGCCGCCTGCCCGGATTCAAACAGTTCCCCGACGACACGCACGAGCACAAGGCCGCGAACCAAGCGCAAGGCGAAGAGCTGTTGCGCGTCGTCCTCGAAGGTTCAGGCGAGACCACCGTCGTGGCCGAAGACCTCGGCTGCGTGCCGGACTACATCGCGCCCACGCTCGACCGGCTCGGCATCCCCGGCTTCCGCATCCCCATGCTCTTCCGCAATCACGATGGCAGCTATTCCGATCCGAAACACTACCCGCGCCTCTCGCTCGCGCAGCCCGCCACGCACGACCACACCCCGCTCGCCGCGATGTGGGCCGAATGCTGGGCGAACATTGACGCCGGCAAGGACGCCGAGGGCAACCGCCGTGAACTGCGGCACATGATGGATTTCGCCGAGCTGCGGCACGAAGAACCGCCGCGCGAATTCACCGACCGCTTTCACGAAGCTTTCACCCGCGCCGTGCTGCAATCCAACTCATGGCTCGCCGTGCTGCAAATCACCGACGTGTTCGGGCAGACCGAACGCTTCAACACACCCGGCTCCATGTCCGGCGCGAACTGGTCGCACCGCCTCACGCCCACCGTGAAGCAGCTCGACAAAGACACGACGCTGCTCGCCAAGACGAAAACTTTCCACCGCCTCGCCGCCGAAAGCTCACGCGCAGCGAGATAGCCGCGCCGCGCCCTCACCCCGGCCCTCTCCCATCCGATGGGAGAGGGAGCGATTGCGGACGCTCTTGGATTATTCACGAGTCCAACTGTCAACGACGCCTGTTGTCTTTCTGTCGGGAAACAAAACGCATCCGCTGTGGGGACGGCATTTGAATATCCTGCGCCGCCGATTGCTGTTCCCCTCTCCCGTCGGAGGGGAGTGGGGTTTGGGGTGTGGGGTGAGGGCAAGTTGGCCTACTGTCGCTACCGCGAAAGCTGCTGGAGCAACCTCACGGCGTTGGCGTCGGCAGGATTGATCTCCACGGCGCGCTGCG
>JANMJO010000251.1:0-3065 GCA_031371425.1 Verrucomicrobiales bacterium
CTGCGTCCTTTACTTTGACTGCATGGTTCCAGAGAAGACTTTCTGCGGCGCGAGCTGCGGCGTGAACCGACCTTGTGGCATACCTCAAATGAGGTATAGGGCGTTCACCAACGTCTCAATAGAATTTAATCATCTCGAAATTCTCACGGCAAAAACTCTGATTCACTGATGCGCATATCCCAGGCAAACCACTGGCTCGCGGTTGTCGTTATGGCCACCGCCGCCGTCTGCACCGGCGAACCGGTGTCGCCCGCGACTTCGTTGGAAGGCAATTCGCGCGGGCCGGTCCGCACGCCGGGCATGAACACTGTGGTCAGCGCGGAAGGTGTGCAAACGAGCGGCTACGCTTTCACCAATCGCTGTCAGAAGCCGACGCCCTGGCAGGCGCAATGGATCTGGGCGGGCCAGCCCGCGCAAGGTAACCAGGAAATGGTCCAGTTCCGTAAGGAGATCACGCTCACCGCCACGCCAACGCAGGTGTCCGCCTGGCTCAGCGCGGACGTGATTTATCGGCTCTACATCAACGGCCAGTTGGTTTCACGCGGCCCGGCGGACATTGGACGCGACTACGATCGCGCGCAGGAAGGTCCGCAATGGCTCTATGATTACCGCGACCTCACGCCTTTTTTCCACGCCGGAACAAACGTCATCGCTGCGGAAGTGTTCACCACGGGCTTTGTGAGTTCACGCGTCACGCGCCACAAGCATGGTTTTCTTTTTGAGGCGCAAGTGCAGTCGCCCGGCCAGCCACCGATGACGATCAAGACCGACACGACCTGGCGTTCGATTCCGGCCGATTGGCGGACTTCGCCCACCGCGGAGTTGCGCGACTGGCGGCGGCCCGGCTTTGAAGACAACGCGTGGCCCGCCAGCACGGTGGTTGAATCGGTGTGGACGCCCTTGGCCGCAAGCGAACTGCCGCCGTTGATGGAGGCGCGCTATCCGTGGCGCAAGGTGGTGCAGCCAAGCGAAACGGTGAAACAAGACGGCGAACGATTTGTGTTTTCGGGTAACGGCAGTTTTACAATTCAGTTCGACCGCGTGTTGTCGGCTTATCCAACGTTGAAGGTGAACGGCGGCGGGGGCGCGCAATTGAAACTCGTCCCCGGCGAAACACTCGGCCACGAATCCCGCGTGGCCAGCTTCACTCTGCGCGAGGGCGTGCAGGAGTTTGAGTATCCCTACCTCGACAGCTTTTCCGTCCTGCGGATCGAAGCGACGAACGTCACCACGCCGGTGGAGATCCTCGATGTCGGGGCGGTGTTCTCATCTTTTCCCGTTGCTTACAAGGGCAGTTTTGAATGCAGCGATCCGGAGCTGACGCGCCAATGGGCGGCGTATCGGTGGCTGACCCAGATTTGCATGCAGACGCATCATCTCGATTCACCCAATCATCAAGAGCCTATCTGCGATCCGGGCGACTACCTGATCGAATCGCTGGCGAACTATTACGCCTTCGGCGAACCGTGGCTGGCGCGGCAGGACCTGCGGAAGTTCGGCGGGCTGCTGCGCCAGTTGAAGTTCCAAAACTTTCACACGAGCTACTCCCTGCTCTGGCTGCAAATGCTCATGGCGTATTACGATTACACCGGAGACGCGGCACTCGTGAAGGAACTCGCGCCCGAAGTCCACGGCTTGCTCGACACGTTCACCGGCTGGCGCGGCACGAACGGACTCATCTCCGAAGCCCCGAACTACATGTTCATGGATTGGGGGGAAATCGCCGGCTTCGGTTGCCATCATCCGCCCGCAGTGATTGGGCAGGGCTACATGACTGCTTTTTATTATCGCGCTTTGCTCGATGCCCGGCGCGTTGCGGAATTGACCGGCGACCCGACCCGCGCGAAAAACTACAGCCGATTGCGCGGTGAAGTTGCCACGGCGTTCAATCGCGAACTGTGGAGCGCCAAAGCGGGATTATACCGTGACGGCAAACCGTTTCAGACCTCCGTCAAGCCCAGCACCTGGCTGCCCGCCGACAAGGACATCGAAACCTTCAGCACGCAGGTGAACACCCTCGCCGTGCTCTACGACCTCGCCCCGAAGAAAGATCAAGCGACGATCGTGGACGCGTTCATGGCCCGGCCGGATCTGAACACGCAGCCGTATTTCATGTTCTTCGTGTTCGACGCGTTGAACCACGCGGGGCGGTTTGAAAAATATGCGGTGGCCCAGATGAAGCGTTGGAAGCAGGTCGAGGCAACGCGGTCCTATCACGAAATGTGGAATGGCGGCGACCTCAGCCATGCCTGGGGCAGCGCGCCCATGATTCAGATGTCCGCCAACATTCTGGGGGTCAAACCACTGACTCCCGGATTCGGGAAGTTTGAAGTCCGTCCGCAACCTTGCGGCCTGGCCTGGGCCAAAGGCATCGTCCCGACACCGCAGGGCGACATCGCCGTGTCGTGGAACAGAACCAACGGCGTGTTGCATCTCGACGTGATGATCCCGGCAGGTTGCGAAGCGGACATCATCATTGCGGACAAGAAAAAACACGTCGGCCATGGACGTCACCAATTCGATGCGCGCGTTGTTGAGACTCGCTAAATATTATGAAGTTCAAACTCATCATCGGCATGGCTGCACTGGCTCTGGCGGCAAATATGTTTGCTGCCCAGCCGCCGTCGGCGCTGCCAGTTGAAACCAAGCCGCAGCATGACGCCCGCATGGAATGGTTTCGCGCGGCGAAGTTCGGGATGTTCATCCATTGGGGCGTTTATTCCGTGCCCGCCGGCGAGTGGAACGGCAAGACGGATTACGGCGAGTGGATCATGCAAAGCGCCCAGATTCCGGTGAGCCGCTATGAGCAGTTCGCCAAGGAATTCAACCCCGTGAAGTTCGACGCAAAGGCTTTTGTAAAAACCGCCAAGGATGCGGGCATGAAATACATTGTCATCACCGCCAAGCATCACGACGGCTTCGGCATGTGGCCGTCGGCGCAGACGGATTGGTGCATCAAGTCCACGCCGTTCCAGCGCGATCCGCTCCGCGAACTCTCGGATGAATGTCGCAAGTCGGGCGTCAAATTTTGCGTTTATTATTCCATCATGGACTGGCATCACGCC
>JANMJO010000257.1:0-13448 GCA_031371425.1 Verrucomicrobiales bacterium
TGTCCGCTTAATTTGTGTGGGCCTGGCCCCGCCCCCCCCCGCGCCGACGCAGTCGGCGCAGCTTCCTGACCGCTCGCGCTGGCGCGCTCGCTGGGCAGGCGAGACGCCTGCCCTACGTTGGGATCAATCTTGATGAACCACTGGTCCATCGCGCGGAAGATGACGGGGGTCTTGCTGCGCCAGCAGTGCGGATAGCTGTGGTGGTAATTCTCTTGATGCAGCAGCGCGTGGCGGACGCGGAGTTCGTGCAGGACGGCTTCGTTGGCGTCGCTCTTGCCGTGTTTTTCGAGAATGGATTTGCCGAGCATCTCGGCGGGCAACTGCTGCTCGACGGGCAATTCGTTCGAGTGCGCGAGCGCGCCGTTGTCATCCACGGGCGAGTAGATGGGCAGGCCGTTGGCGCGGCCTAGATTGTAGTCATCGAGGCCGTGGCCGGGCGCGATGTGGACGAAGCCGGTGCCGGTGTCGGCGGTGACGAAGTCGCCGGCGAAGGCTTTGCCGGTGCGGTTGCAGAACGGGTGGTGGTATTGCAGCGTGGCGAGTTGTTCGGTGGGGAAGGGCGTTTCGGTGTAGTTCGACCAGCCGCATTTTGCGGCGACGGCGGGGAGCAGGCCGCGGAAGACGATGTGGTTTTCATCGCCGACTTTGGCGCTGACGTATTGGAAATCTTTGTTGTAGGCGATGGCGAGGTTCGCGGGCAACGTCCATGGTGTGGTGGTCCAGATGACGATGAATGTCTGCGGCTGACCGACGATGGGGAATTTCACGAAGCAGCTCTGGCTGACGTGGTCGGCGTATTCGACCTCGGCTTCGGCGAGGGCGGTGCGGCACGGGATGCTCCAATACACGGGCTTCTTGCCGCGATAGACGAAGCCCTTGGCCACGATGTCGGCGAAGAGGCGGAGTTCATCAGCCTCGTATTCCTTGTTGAGCGTGAGGTAGGGGTTTTCCCAATCGCCGAGGACGCCGAGGCGCTTGAACTGGCCGCGCTGGATATCAATGTATTTGCGGGCGTAAACTTCGCAGGCTTTGCGGATGGTGGCGGCGTCGGCGGAGGTATCGCCGGCTTTGCGCATGTCTTGGGAGACTTTGAATTCGATGGGCAGGCCGTGGCAATCCCAGCCGGGGATGTAGGGCGCGTTGAAGCCGCGGAGGGTTTTGTATTTGACGATGATGTCCTTGAGAATCTTGTTGAGCGCGGTGCCGATGTGGACATCGCCATTGGCGAAGGGCGGGCCGTCGTGCAGGACGAACTTCTCGGCGTTCGTGCGCGACGCTTGAATTTTTTGGTAGAGTCCGGCGGCTTCCCATTTCGCAAGGCGCTCCGGCTCGCGCGTGACGAGGTCGGCCTTCATGGCGAAGTCCGTGCGCGGGAGGTTCAATGTGTCTTTGTATTCCATGGCAATTTTAGAAGGGCAGACGGTAGCAACGGGCGCGCAGCGAGTCAAACGCACCGGCGACCAGTTTGGGGTGTCCTAATCGTAATCGTAATCGTAATCGTAATCTCTCTTCTGAACAGATTACGATTACGATTACGATTAAGATTAGGATTGGGACACTACCGGCGGGTACGGCATCAACAGGGTTGCCATCTGCGGGATGGACGCCTATTTTGCCCACGATGAAAAACAAAATTGAAATGACTCCAGCAGGGCTGGAACTGAGGCGGCGCGTTGATGAACTCATCGCTTTCAAGGGCGGCGGATATAACGAGGAAGCGGTGGCCGACATCATCGAGAACGCACTCAAAATGCTGACGGACGTGAAAGACACGGGCGACGTGCGCGTCATCCAGACGGCGGTGCGGGAGTTGCGCTACGCCTACCGGCTGTTCGCGCCCTACGCGAACAAGCGCAAGGTGACAATCTTCGGCTCGGCCCGGACGCAACCGACCAAAGCGGAATACCAGACCGCCGTCGAGTTCGGCAGCAAGATCGCGCAAGCCGGCTACATGGTCATCACCGGCGCGGGGCCGGGCATCATGCAGGCCGGGCACGAAGGCGCGGGGCCGGAGAATAGTTTCGGCGTCAACATCCGCTTGCCGTGGGAGCAGGGCGCAAATCCCGTCATCGCGATGGACAAGAAGCTCGTCACCTTCAAATATTTCTTCACCCGCAAGCTCATCTTCATCCGCCACTCGGATGCGATCGTGCTTTTCCCCGGCGGCTTCGGGACGATGGACGAGGGCTACGAGGCCATCACCCTCATGCAGACCGGCAAGAGCCAACTCATGCCCCTGGTGCTCGTGGACAAGCCGGGCGGGACGTATTGGAAGACGTGGGACAAGAACATCCGCGAGCATCTGCTCCGCGATGCACTCATCTCCCCGGACGACCTGAACCTCTACCGCATCACCGACAACGCCGATGAAGCGGTGAAGATCGTCACGCGCTTCTACCGCAACTTCCACTCCACGCGGTTCGTGAAAGACCTGTTCATCATCCGCCTGAAAAATGCGCCCAGCGAATCCGCCATCGAGGCGTTGAACGAGGACTTCGCCGACATCATCATCGGCGACCCCATCAAGCGCATCGAGCCGCTGCCGGAGGAACGCGAGGACAACGACCACCTCGACCTCCAGCGCATCGCGTTCGGTTTCAACCGCCGCGACTACGGCCGCGTGAGGCAGTTGATTGACGTGCTGAACGGATTGTAAACCGCAACTGCTCCGACAAAAACAAAACCCGCCCTTGGTTTCCCAAGAGCGGGTAAATTTTTGCCGGCGTGGGTTACTTCGCGTCGGGAACGGTGGGGACGCTGGCCGGAACTTCCGGCGCGATAGCGGGCGCGACCGGAGCCGTGGCCGCCGGGGCGGTCACAGCAGGCGACGGCGCGGCGGCGCTCGCGGGCCGGGCGGCAGTCGGCAGGTTTTCCGGGATGACAATCTTGTTGGCCTCTTTCCGCTGATGCGCGTTCAGCATCGTGAGAATCATGGACAGCCCGAACAGAATGCCGGCGCACCATTTCGTAATCTTGGTGAGGACATTGCCCGAGCCTGCGCCGAACAGCGCATCCGTCGCGCCGCCGCCGAAAGCCAGACCCGCGCCCGCCTCTTTCTTCGGGAGTTGGATCAACACCAGAAAAATCAGGAGCACGCAGTTCAACACCAGAACCACCGTCAATAAGCCAATAATAAAACTCATACCGGGATAGACTATATGGAGTTCTTGATGATGTCAGTAAAACTTCTTGCCTCCAACGCTGCGCCGCCCACGAGCGCGCCGTCCACGTCTGGCTGGCCCATGAGCTCCTTGGCGTTGTTCGGCTTCACGCTGCCGCCGTATTGGATGCGGACTTTGCGAGCGACATCGGCGTCGAACATCTTCACCAGCACGCCGCGGATGAAGGCGTGCGCGTCCTGCGCCTGCTGCGTGGTCGCGGTCTTGCCCGTGCCGATGGCCCAGACGGGTTCGTAGGCGACGACGGTTTCCGCCATCTGTTCCTTGCTCAACCCGGCGAGGCTGCCGGTCACTTGTGTTTCCAAAACTTTCTCCATCAGGCCGCCTTCGCGTTCGGCGAGAGTTTCGCCCACGCAGACGATGGGTTTGAGCGATGCCGCGTGGACGGCCAGTGCCTTCTTGGCGATGAGCGCGTCGGATTCTTTCTGGAACTGGCGGCGTTCGCTGTGGCCGAGGATGACGTAGCGCACGGAAAATTCCTTGAGCATCGGCGCGGCGATCTCGCCGGTGAACGCGCCGGTGGCGTTCTCGCTCATGTTCTGCGCGCCGAGGCGGATATTGGAATCAATGATGGACTTGGAGACGGACTCCAGCGCGGTGTAGGGCGGGCAGACGACGATGTCCACTTCCTTCACGCCCGCGAGGTCGCGCTTGAGGTCGGCGACGAGTGTCAGCGCCTCGGCCACGGTCTTGTTCATCTTCCAGTTGCCGGCAATGATCAGTTTTCGTTCTTTGTTCATGGTAAATTTTTATCCGCGAATTCCGCTAATTTCCGCGAATGGATTTTTGATTTCGAGTTTTGATTTTAATTCGCGTCAATTCGCGGATTACTTTTCCGACAGCGCCGCCACGCCGGGCAGCACTGCGCCCTCGAGAAACTCCAGGCTCGCGCCGCCGCCGGTGCTCATGAAGGTGACCTTGTCGCCAAGGCCAGCTTTGTTGATCGCCTTCACGCTATCGCCGCCGCCGATGATGCTCACCGCGCCGTTCTTTTGCGTGGCGTCCACCACGGCCTGCGCCACGGCGTTCGTGCCGCCGGCGAAGCGCGCATCCTCGAACATCCCCATCGGGCCGTTCCACAAAATCGTTTTCGCACCGCAAACAATTTCCGCGAAATGCGCGGCGGACTGCGCGCCAATGTCGAAACCTTCCGCGTCGTCAGGAATGTCGCCAATCACCGTGCGGACGTTCGTGAGGTCGAACACGGGCTTGCCCTTCTTGTTCAATTTGCCGGAGTCCACCGGAGTCGCCACGACCGTGTCGGTCGGCAACTGGAAATTCACCTTGCGCGCCTTGGCTTTCGCCTCGGCGGCGAGCGCCGTCTGTTTGTGGTCGGGTTCGATGAGCGACTTGCCCGTCTTGCCGCCGTTGGCGAGCTTGAACGTGTAGGCCATCGCGCCGCCGATGATGATGGTGTCGGCTTTTTCCAACAGCCGGTCAATGACCTTGATCTTGTCGGAAACTTTCGCGCCGCCGAGGATGACGACGAACGGGCGCGCCGGTTTTTCCAGCTCGTCACCGAGGAATTTCAACTCGCGCTCCATCAGCAAGCCCGCCGCGCACTGGCCGCCGCGAGCGGCGACGATGCGGGCCACGCCTTCCGTGCTGGCGTGCGCCCGGTGCGCCGCGCCGAACGCGTCGTTGACGTAAAGCTCCGCGACCTTCGCCAGCTTCTCCGCGAACGCGGGGTCGTTCTTTTCTTCCTCGTTGTAATAACGGACGTTTTCGAGCAGCAAGACGTCGCCGTTTTGCAGCGCGCCGGCGGTCTTCTCGACCTTCTCGCCGATGCAATCATCCACGAACGCCACCGGGCGACCGAGCAAGTCCGCGAGCCGCGCTGCGATCGGGCGCAGGGACATCGTGGCTTCGCGCTGACCCTTGGGACGGCCGAGGTGCGCGGTGAGGATGGTGCGTGCGCCGCGTTCGATGAGCAGGCGGAGCGTCGGCAAAGTTTCCTTGATGCGCGTCTCGTCGGTGATGACCATCTGGCCGTCTTTTTCTTCGAGCGGCACGTTGAAATCCACACGGACAAACACGCGTTTGCCCGTCACGTTTAGATCTTTGACTGTCAGTTTCGCCATAAAAATTGAAACGACAGCATAGCCACGAAACGCGGTGAGTCAAAACGAAATCCCGGCACTTACTTGTCGTCTGTCAGATGGAACTTGTGGAGAAACCGATGGAAGACCGGCGCGAAAATCACGGCCATCGTGGTGATGAAAGCCAGCCCGCTGAACAACGCGTAAAACCCGGCGAACAGCTTGCCGGCTTCCGATTCCACCTGCGAAACCGGCCCCATGCCGGATAGAATCATCGCCGCGTTCTCGAAAGAATCGATCCACGAAAGTTTCACGAACTGGTGATAGCCCAGAATCCCCACGCCCAGCGCGAAGGCGATGAAGCCAATCCCGATTGCGAGACTGCGCGCCAGCCGCGCGAGGAAATCGCGGCGCGGCAGCAACGGCCTTTGGTGGTGTTCAAACATCAGTCGCGGAAGTTCACAAACTGGATCGCCGCCGGAAAATCCTTCGCCTGCAACGCCCCAATCACGGTCTGCAATTCATCGCGGCTCTTGCTAGTTTCCACTATCCAAGATAGGTGGGCACGCGCTTGAATGATACTAGTCAACTTGGTGGGCTTCCAAAAACATCGCTTTGCTCAAAGTAGAGAAGAAATCCTGGTAGGGCTTGGGGGCGGTGACAGCTGTAACATTGAATTGTGCGCTAGCACGAACGAGTAGTTGAGTGTCCCCTTTTGGGCGGACACTAACAGTCATGACAAGATTATAACCTTGGAGTTTGGTGGCGGTGACGCTTCCCAAGATGGCTTCTGCTTTATCGATTACAAATCCTAGGTCTTGCAGGGTGGCGATGACAGTTCGAAGCATTTTCTCCCGGTCTGTTGTATCGAATGCCCTTGTCTGAATACTCCGAAGCTGGACCTGACTTTTGTCTGTTTTTAGAAGTTCCTGCTGGGAGGTTTGGCATCCAGCCAGAACAAACAGGAAGCAACACAAGCCGAGGAAATAGAATCGTTTCATATATCGTTTGCAGTAAGGAAAAGAGATTTGGACAGGGAATTAAAAAAATCTTGGTATTGTTTGGTATCCTTTAACTGTTCGAGTTTTGTAACCTGATTAAGGTCATTGAACACCATTCGCTGGAATGTTACCCGGACAACAATTTCATTCGTATTTTCCAAAGATGGCTTTGTAATGACAGAGGCTTTAAGTCTCTGATTTTTGTCGATTGGGACATTCCCGCCACCGGCCAGCGCAATTATTAATTTGACCGCCACTTGCCCGCCTTCAACAGCCGAACGATCTTTATACGCAACCAAGACCCCGAGCTTCGTTTCACTTTCGCTTAAGTTAAACCCAAGGTCTTGAAGCAGCCCCGAACAAGCGACTAGCACCTTTATTTCGTCGCTGGTCTGAAATTTTCTGCTCTGAAGTTTTCTGTCCTGCAATGTGGTTGCCTTCAAAACAAGCGCATCTGGGGGTATCGTGTCGCATCCCGCGACAAAAAGGAGGCACACAAGCGGAAAACCGATCAATAGCTGTTTCATGTTCAGAAGCTCGAAGAATGATAAGCAAAGTCACGAACTTTCTGTGCCTCATCAAACTTGATGATAACAGTAAGTGTCCTCTGGCTTGTTGAACTTGCGCCAGAGCCACCACTCACTCCACCAAGCAGCAAGAAAACACCACCCTCTGATCGGGAATAGCTGGCGGTGGTGGCAATCTTGTCGTAAACCCAACTCTCTCGACGCTGATCATCCGTGGTCAAGATATTCGGTGATCCCAAAATATTAACGACATCAGCGCTGGACATACCGACTTTGACTTCTCTTTGAACTTTTCCGACGGTCAAACGATCGGATTTTTCAGGGTCTTTTTGAACTTGACCGGCATGATAACTTGCGCTCTGACACCCGACGCACAATGCTGATACGACGAGCGAAGACAAGAAGTAGAAGGATGGTTTCATATGATTTTTCAGTTAGCCCACTGACGTGTCCCGTTGTTAATCCAATGGGGCGATACTGATTGTATCGATAAGCATGTCAAGGGATTTATGGTAAGCAACCACAGTTAATCCCTGAAGTTCACAAACTGGATCGCCGCCGGAAAATCCTTCGCCTGCAACGCCCCAATCACGGTCTGCAATTCATCGCGGCTCTTGCCGGTCACTCGCACCTCGTCGCCTTGGATGGCGTTCGTCACCTTGAATTTTCCGTCGCGGATGAATCCGGTGATCTCCTTGGCGACCTTCTGGTCCAGCCCGTTCTTAAGCTTGATGCTCTGGCGCGCGTGGCCGAGCGGCGAGATGTCGGGGGTGCATTGCTCCACGCTCTTGAGGCTGATGCCGCGCTTGGCGAGCTTGCCCACGACGATTTCCGCCAGCGTGCGGATGCGGAATTCGTTCTCGGCGGAGATTTTGATCTCGGTTTTTTCCAGCAAGATTTCGGCCTTGCTGCCCTTGAAGTCGAACCGCGTTGCCAGTTCCTTCTTGGCCTGCTGCACGGCGTTCTCCACTTCCATCGAGTTGATCTGCGAAACAATGTCAAAGCTAGGCATGGCCGCAGCATAGCGCGTCGCCCCGTCCGACAAAACAAATTTGTTGTCGCGCCGCGCCTGTCCCCGGCAAGATGCCCGCGCTGATGACCGCCGCCGAAAAATCCTCCGCCCCGCGCCGCGCTGCCTGGATCGCGGCGCTGCTCATCGCCGTGGTCGCCATCGCGCTGCACGTCCGCTTCCTCAACCACGCCGGCGGTCTCTGGCGCGACGAGGTCAGCCTCGTCAACCTCGCCAGCCATTCCACGCTCGCCGACTTCGCGCACGATTCGTTTCCCGTGCTGATGCCGCTGACCGTTCATGGCTGGATGCAGGCCGGCTTCGGCAAAACCGATTTCGGCCTGCGCTGCCTCGGCGCGCTCATCGGCGGCGGAATCGTCCTCGCCCTCCTCGCCAATGGTTGGGCCACACGCCGCTCGCCGCCGCTCATCGGCCTCGCGTTGTTCGCGCTCAACTCCACCGCCATTCTCTACGGCGATTCCCTCCGCGCTTACGGCCTCGGCAGCCTCTTCATTGTGCTGGCCGCAACCGCCGCGTGGCTGCTGCTGCAAAAGCCGACGCTGCCGCGCACCGCGATCTTCGCGCTCACGGCGATTTTGAGCGTGCAGGCGCTCTTCCAAAACGCCGTCCTCGTCGCCGCGATCTGCGCGGGCGGAGTCGCCGTCTGCTGGCGGCGGAAACTATTTTCATCCGCATTGAAAATTTTCTCTGGCGGCCTGCTTGCGGCCATTTCGCTGCTGCCGTATCTGCCGAACCTGCTCACCGTGCCGAAGAACGACACCGGACTCCGCACCGGTTTCCAGCCCGACGTCATCCACGCCAACCTCGCCGCCGCGCTGGGCTTCCCGCTGCCGCAATACTTTTTCGTGTGGGCGCTGCTGGCGGTGATCACGATTGGCTGCGGCATTTTCCTTCTGACCAAGAATGGTAGGGCGCGTCACTCCGTGCGCGCCGCTTCCGATAGTCCAACCCGGCGCGCACGGAGTGTCGCGCCCTACCTGACCGCAGCAGATTCGACAGACGCACAACTGTTCGCCGCCGTCACCTTGCTGGCCGCGCTGGTCGCGTTTTTCACCTTCCTTTGGTTCGCGGCGCTGCCCACGCAGCCGTGGTATTTTCTGCCGCTGATGGCGCTGGCCGCCGCGTGCTTCGACACCGGTTTGCCGTCGCTGCCAGACCGTTTCCGCGCGGCGGGCTTCGGGCTGGTGCTGGCGACGGCGCTGGCCGCGACCGCGTTCGCGTGGCGCGATGTGGATATCCGCCTCTCGAACGTGGATGTGCTCGCGCAACGCCTCGCTGCGGTGACCGCACCGGAGGATTTCGTCATCGTGAACCCGTGGTTTTGCGGAATCGGGTTCGAGCGTTACTTCAAATCCGCTGCGCCGTGGACGACGCTGCCGCCGCTCGCCGACCACTCCGGCCACCGCTACGACCTTGTTCACGAGCAGATGAAAAACCCGGATGCCATCGCGCCGGTGCTGGAAAAAATCTCCGCCACACTGCGCGCCGGCAAGCGCGTGTGGGTCATCGGCTGGCTGGAAATTCCCGCGCCGGGCGCAACGCCGCCCGCGCCCATGCCGCCGCCGCCGCTGAAACACACCGGTTGGTCGGACATGCCCTACGCGATCACATGGGCCGGGCAGACGGCGCATTTTCTGCGGCAGCACGCCCGCACGTTCGAGCAGGTCAAGCTCCCGCCGCTCGGCGCGGTGAACCCCAGCGAAGACCTCAATCTGTTCATCGCCGAAGGCGTCCGGTCGCCCGGTGAATAGCCGTGGCGATTCAACCCGAACTCCGAAATAAGAATTGGAGCGCGCCCGCCCCGGGCGCAGTTTTCCGCGCCCTCGCGGAAAACCCGGGCGCACCGAAGACACTCAAAGGTTCGCGGTTAGTAGCCGCCCGCAAGATGCTGGCCGCGAGGGCGCGACCAGCAACGCCCGGGGCGGGCGCGCTCCCCAACTTCGGAAGTCGGGTTTAAAGCTCCAGCCTTCTGGAGCTTTTTTCCGGCAAACCTAGGTGCGCCCATGCCGGTCGCACCCGAATAGCTTTGTTCCTTCATTTCTTTGCTGTTAAATTTCCCCCGCTTGCCGCCCAGCGCCACAGCGTCAGCGACAAGCCGGTTGTTCGCTGACATCTCGAAAACTCCCGCCGTGCAATCCCTTGTCCGGCGCTTGGAGCAGGGCGGCGCATTGTCTTGCGCCGGAATCTCACCGTCTGCCCAGCCGTTTTTCGCCACGCTGCTGCAAAAACTTTTTCCCCGCCGCCCGGTCGTCGTTGTCACCGGCATCCTCAAGACGCAGGAAAGTTTTCAGCAGGACATTGAGACATGGTTGCAAGTTGCAAGTTGCAAGTTGCAGGTTGATTCGAGCGCGAGTCCAACCTGCAACCTTCAACCTGCAACCTGCAACTTGTTGTTCTACCCCGCTTGGGAAATCCTGCCGCACGAAGGCAAGCTCCCGCACGCAGACGTCATCAGCGAACGCCTGCAAACGCTCGTTGCGCTGGCGGACGAGTCCAAAGTCCAAAGTAATCGTGACGTCGGTCACCGCGTTGCTGCAAAAAACTTTCGCGCCCGGCGAAATCCAGAACCGCACGCGCACGCTGGAACGTGGCGGCAACATCGCCCCGCTCGACCTCATCGAGTGGCTGGAGGCGCAAGGCTACGAGCCGGAGGCGCAGGTTTCGCAGAAGGGCGAGATCGCCTTGCGCGGCGGCATCGTGGATGTTTTCCCGCTGACGAGTCCGTGGCCGGTGCGTCTGGAATTTTTCGGCGACGAGCTGGAGTCATTGCGCGAGTTCGACCCGCTCACGCAGGTTTCGCGCGGCGAGATCACCAGCGTCACGCTGCCGCCAGCGGGGGAACTGGGGATTCTCAAGCGAAGGCAGAATGAAGAAGGCAGAATGAAGAATGAACCTGCGCTTGCCACGCTGCTCGACTATCTGCCGCGCGAAACCATTTTCCTGCTGTGTGAGCCGGACTCGCTCGCCGTCCACGCCGAGGCCTACGCGCAGCAGATTCCCGCTGGCGATGCGTTCTTCATGTCGTGGCCGAATTTTCTCGCGGACTTAAATCGTCGCGGCTTCACCTCGGTGGAATTGGGCGAGGCAGACGGAGCGCCGGCTTCCCAGCCGGCACGAGCTGAATTGATTGAACACAAACACGCCGGCTTGGAAGCTGGCGCTCCGAACTTCACCTCGCTCGACGCCTTCCGCCCGCTCGCCGAGCGCGCTGCCGAACCGCAGATTGCCGAGGCGCAGCGGCGGGACTTCTTCGCGCAACTCCACCGCTGGCTGCGGCAGGATTACGCCGTCCACGTCTTTTGCAACAACGACGGCGAGCGGCAGCGCTTCGAGGAGATCTGGGTGGAGCACGAGTTTGGCAAAGTAGGACAGGCGTCCCGCCTGTCCAGCGAGCGCGACAGCGCGAGCAGTGCATCTGAAACAATGGGCAGGCGAGACGCCTGCCCTACTTTGCACACCGGCTCGCTCGCTCGCGGCTTCATCTGCGATGACGCGAAGCTGGTCGTCGTCACCGACGCGGAGATTTTCGGGCGCTACAAAGTGCAGCGTCCGCGCCGGCTCAAGTCGCCCCACGCGGCGGCGATGCGTTCCGCGCTGGAGATTGATTTCGCCGATCTGGAGGCGGGCGACCTCGTCGTGCATTTGCAGCACGGCATCGGGAAATTTCTCGGCCTGAAAAATCTTCCGGTGGGCAGCGGCTTCCGAGGGCAGGAACTTTCAACCTCCAACCTCCAACCTTCAACCGAATGCCTCGTCATCGAATACGCGCCCGGCGATTCCGCGAGCGAGCCGCCGAAACTCTACGTCCCCGTCAGCGAGGCGCATCTCATCAGCAAATACGTCGGCGCGGGCAAGCTGCGGCCGCCGCTCAACACGCTCGGTGGCTCGCGCTGGCGCAAGGCCGTGGAGCAGACCGAGACCGCCGTGCGCGATGTCGCGGCAGAACTCCTGCGCATCCAAGCCGTGCGCGAGGCGCAGCCGGGCCACGCGTTCCCGCCGGACGCGACGTGGCAGCGCGAGTTTGAAAGCGCGTTCATCTACGAGGAGACGCGCGACCAAGTCACCGCCATCGCCGCGACCAAGTCGGACATGGAGCGCGCCAAGCCGATGGATCGCTTGATTTGCGGCGACGTCGGTTTCGGCAAGACAGAGGTTGCGATTCGCGCGGCGTTCAAGGCGGTGATGGGCGGCAAACAAGTCGCCATCCTCGTGCCGACGACGGTGCTGGCGCAGCAGCATTTCAACAATTTCCGCGAGCGCATGGCGGATTATCCCGTCCGCATCGAACTGCTCTCGCGCTACCGCACGCGCCGCGAGCAGGACCGCGTGGTGCGCGAGCTGGCGGCGGGCGCGGTGGATATCGTCATCGGCACGCACCGCATCGTGCAGGAAGATATTCAATTCAAAGACCTCGGCCTCGTGGTCATTGACGAGGAGCAGCGCTTCGGCGTGATGCACAAGGAGAAGTTCAAGCGGCTGCGGACGATGGTGGATGTGCTGACGCTCAGCGCCACGCCGATTCCGCGCACGCTCTACCTCGCGCTCACCGGCGCACGCGACATGAGCACGATCCAGACGCCGCCGCACGATCGGTTGCCCGTGGAAACCATCGTGACCGATTACGACGAGCGCGTCATTCGCGACGCCATCCAGCGCGAGATGAACCGTGGCGGGCAGACGTTCTTCCTGCACAACCGCGTGCTGACCATCCACACGATGCAGCAGAAACTGCAAACACTGTTGCCCGACGCCCGCATCGTGGTCGGTCACGGCCAGATGAACGCAGATGACTTGGAGGAAGTGATGACCAAGTTCGTGAACGGCGAGGCCGACGTGCTGCTCTCCACGACCATCATCGAGAGCGGGCTCGATATTCCGAACGCGAACACCATCATCATAGACCGCGCCGACCGCTTCGGCTTGAGCGACCTATACCAACTTCGCGGGCGCGTGGGGCGCTACAAGCATCAGGCGTTCGCGTATCTGCTGCTGCCGCGTCACGCGCGTCTGCTGACGGACGTGCGCAAGCGCATCAGCGCCATGAAGCAATACTCCACGCTCGGCAGCGGCTTCAAGATCGCCATGCGCGACCTGGAAATTCGCGGCGCAGGCAACTTGCTCGGCTCGGAACAGAGCGGCCACATCACGGCAGTGGGCTTCGAGCTTTACTGCCAGTTGCTCAAACAAAGCGTCGGCTCGCTCAAAGGCGAGAAGGTGAAGCCTCGCATCGAGGTGCGCGTGGCGCTGGACTTTCTTGAATTGAACGCGGCGTGCGACAACGTAGGGCAGGCGTCCCGCCTGCCCAGCGAGCGCGTTAGCGCGAGCATTGAAAATGCCGGCACTGCTTCGCAAAGATCGGGCAGGCGAGACGCCTGCCCTACTTTAAGCGCTGCGCTCCTCCACAACTACGTCACCGAACCGCACCATCGCATTGAGGTTTACCGCAAGCTCGCGCAAGCCACGGACAAAGCCGCGCTCGACGCATTGCAGGCGGAACTGCGCGACCGCTTCGGGCCGCTGCCGCCAGCGGTGGAACTGCTGCTGGCCGTGGGCGAGCTGAAAATTCTCGCCAGCGAAAAGGCGGTGACCGTCATCGAGGTGAAGGACGACAAGCTCATGCTCACGCGGAACAATGATTTCATCACACTCGGCGGCAAATTCCCGCGCATGAC
>JANMJO010000275.1:0-3699 GCA_031371425.1 Verrucomicrobiales bacterium
GTCATGCCCGTGCTCGCCCCCTTCGCCAAAATCCAGGGCAACATCACCGCGCTCGACGCCAACGGAATTCTCATCATCCGCGACTACACCGAAAACGTGAAGCGCATGCTCGAGCTGATCGCCAGGATTGATGTGACCGTGCCCTCCGAATTCATCTCCGAAGTCATCCCCATCAAATACGCCCTCGCCTCCGACATCGCCAGCGCGCTCAACAGCGTGGGCGGCACATCCAGCGGGTCCATCGGCGCCAGCACCGGTGGCGGCGGCGCCGGCGCAGGCGTGACCGGACGTTCCGGCACGACCGGCAGCCGCACCGGCTACGGCAGCACTGCCGGCGCGCAGACCGTGGGTGGCAATCAGTTTGGCGGCAATCGCTCGCCCTACACTCCCAACGCCGGCAGCACCACGACCGGCGGCTCGCAACCGCCCACGTTCGCCTCCCGGCTGCAAGGCCTCATCTCCCGCGCCTCATCTCCCGGCGGCGGCGATTTCCAACTCATCGGGCCGAACAAAATCATCGCCGACGAGCGCACGAACTCGCTCCTCGTCTTCGCCAGCCGGGCGGACATGGACATGATCAAGGACATCATCCGCAAGCTGGACGTGGTGCTCGCGCAGGTGTTGATCGAGGCCATCATCTTGGACATCACGTTGGGCGATAATTTCGACCTAGGCATCAGCGCCGGGCAGGCGCCGCTATCCAGCGGCAACTTGAGCGGCGGTGGCGGTCTGAATAACGCCAAGAATCCGCTGGGCGCGGGCATGGCTTTTCTGAACAACATGATTCAGAGCGGGTCCGTGACCAACATCACCCCGCTCTTCACCAACATCATGCCGATCTTCAGCCAGTCCACGAACGTCAACTTCCCCGGCAGCGACGGCCTGACTTATTTCGGCAAGCTGAACCCGACATGGAACGTGGCGTTGACCGCGCTGGCCGGGAAGAACAATGTGAAGGTGCTGGCGCGGCCCAGCATCCAGACCTCGCAGAACGCGCCGGCCAGCATCTTCGTCGGCGAAACCCGCCCCTACATCACCGGCACCTACAACAACGGCTACAGCGGCGGCTCGCAGTCACAGTATCAACAGTCGCAGATCGGCATCTCGCTCAACGTCACGCCGCTCATCAACCCCGATGGGCTTGTCGTCATGGACATCCAACAGCAGGTGCAGCAGGTCGGCGGCTCGGTGACGATTGACGGGAATCAGGTGCCCATCACCCAGGATCAAAACGCCACCTCCAAGGTCGCCGTCCGCAACGGCGAGACCATCGTGATGGGCGGCTTCATCCAGAACCAGAAGAGCGAGTCCAAGTCCGGCGTGCCGTTCCTCATGGACATCCCGTGGCTGGGCGCGTTGTTCCGCAGCACCTCCACCAAGGGCGCGCGGCGCGAACTGCTCGTGATGATCCGCCCCACCGTGCTGCCGAATCCGGAGGACGCTGCGCTGCAGACTGCGGTTCAGCGCGACCGGCATCCCGCCCTCAAGGCCGCCGAGGACGAGTTCAACAAGGAGGATGTGAAGTTGCTCAAGCGCGCGAACAAGAACATGAAGTCCTCCAGCATCAAGAGCAAAAACCCGTTGGACAAGGACGAGGACAAGGACTTGGATAATGACGCAGATAAAGTCATGGACAAGGATGCGGTGAAGGGCGTGGACAAGAATGTGGACAAGGCTCTTTAACTCATTATGCCGGCGCATCTGCAAAAACTCCGTCCGGTCTTTTTGCTGATGGTCGCGGCGTTGGCGGCTCTCGCCACGCCGTTGTCCGCGCAGACGAATATCCCGTGGGTGCGCGCCAATGCGCCGACGAATGGCGGCTGGTTTTCCATCGCCATGCCCACCGCGAGCGGCCCGTTG
This sequence comes from Verrucomicrobiales bacterium, assembly GCA_031371425.1. Classification (GTDB taxonomy): domain Bacteria; phylum Verrucomicrobiota; class Verrucomicrobiia; order Limisphaerales; family JAFMIX01; genus JAFMIX01. The sequence goes on from JANMJO010000275.1 coordinate 1,861, forward strand.
GTGGCGGCGGCTTACGGCGGCGGCATCTACACTTCCACCAATCGCGGGACTGACTGGACGAAGACGAGCGCGCCGAATCTGAACTGGTATGCCGTGGCGACCTCGGCGAATGGCAGCCGCATCTGCGCCGTGGTCTGGGCCAACGGCGGCATTTACACTTCGACAAATTCCGGGACGACTTGGAAGCAGACCGGTGCGCCCGCCCGCTATTGGGATTCCGTGGCCTCGTCTTCGGATGGGGTCAAGCTCGTCGCGGCGGCCAACGGCGACGGCCTTTACACCTCGACGAATTCGGGGAGCACATGGATCAAGACGAGCGCGGCGGCGTTGAGTTGGTATACGCTCGCCTCGTCGTTCAACGGGACGAAACTGGCTGCGTTGGTTTACGGCGGCGGCATTTACACTTCGACCAACTCGGGGGCGACGTGGAAAAAATCCGTCGCGCCGGATGACTACTGGAGTTGCCTGGCCTCAAGCACTGACGGGGCGAAATTGGTGGCGGGAATCAAGGGCGGCGGCATTTACACCTCCACGAACGCCGGCGCGACGTGGGCAATCACCAGCGCGCCGGACACCAACTGGCTGGCCATCGCATCGTCCGGGACGGGCCGCACGTTGGTGGCGGGAGTGGGTTTTGGCGGCGGCATTTACACTTCGACCGATGCCGGGGTTTCTTGGGAGACAACTGGTGCGCCCATTGCGAATTGGTATTCCGTGGCGACGTCTCTTTCCGGTTCTAAATTCTTGGGCGCGGTTTATGGCGGCGGAATCTACGGCTGGCAATTGCCCATTTCCCAAGACGCGCTCGTTTCAGAAGACATGCCTGTCACGCTGCATCTGACAGCGGGCCATCTGGAAGGCACAAATTTCACCTATGCGATTGCCGGCAGTCCGACGCATGGAAGTTTGGGCGGCTTGAACACCAACACCGTCATGGTGACCTACACTCCGGCGACAAATTACAACGGCGAGGACGCGTTCACCTTCCGGGTTTACGACGGCAGCTACTACTCGACCGGCACGGTGAGCCTCACCATTGAGCCGGTGAACGACGCGCCCGTGGCCGTGAATCAGGACATCGTGGCGCTGGATGTCGCCATCACACACTTGGTTTTGACTGCAACGGATGTGGATGGCGATAGCCTGACCTACGCGATTGATGTCTCGCCGGCGCACGGAAGTTTGTCCGGCTTTGACTCCGACACCGGCGCGGTGACTTACACCCCGGAGGCAAATTATTACGGCGATGACAGTTTCGCCTTCATCGCCAGCGACGGGGAATTCGACTCCAGCGGACTCGTGAACATCACGGTCGCCGCCGCGCCGGTGGTGACGAGTCAGACCATCCGGATGCTCGAAGACTCCGCCACGAACTTGGTTCTGACCGCGACCGACGCCGATAGTGTGGTGCTGACCTACGCCATCGCGCAGCACCCGGCGCACGGAAGTTTGTCTGTCGTTGATCCTGACACCGGCGAGGTGACTTATAGCCCGACGGCGAATTATCGCGGCGCGGATAGCTTCACCTTCACCGCGTATGACGGCGGCATCTACACCACCGGCACGGTGAGCTTCACCATCACGGCGGCGACGAACTGGCATTCCGTGGCCATGACCGAGGCGGGGGATTTGATGGCGGTGGTGGATTTCGGCGGCGGCATCTATACCTCCACCAACTACGGCGTCTCTTGGAAAAAAACTCTCGCGCCGGATCGTAACTGGGTTTCCGTGGTGGCCTCATTCGAGGGCGACTTCCTTGCGGCGGCGGCGCAGGGCGGGGGCATCTACACCTCCACCGATCGCGGAAGTTCCTGGCAGAAGACCGTCGCGCCCGACACG
>JANMJO010000296.1:0-12376 GCA_031371425.1 Verrucomicrobiales bacterium
GCTCTCCCTCTCCCACCCGCCGCGCCGGAGCGCGAGCGAGGCGGGTCGGATGGGAGAGGGGTGGGGTGAGGGCTGGTCGCACGACCGTTCCAGAGTGGAGTTCATTCTGCAAATCGGCTCCACCGAAAACAGCGAAGAACCAAAGCCAACCTCGCCCGGGGTGGTTTCAACCCGACTTCCGAAATTGAAATTCGCACCGCCACTGGGAGGTTTTGTTTTAGCTGCGGAGCAGCGGCAGAAGGTAGCCCACGGCGTGAACCGTGGGTCCGGTGGTTTTCGGGCAAGCCCCGGCAGGGGCGAAAGACATCGGGTTAAAAGTTCAGGCGTGACGCGTGAACTCGCCCGCTAGGAAGCGGGCGCTCCAATTCGTATTTCGGAGTTCGGGTTCAATAAACCTGTAGCCCTCCTGCGACTTCGGGTGAACCGAACTCCGCGCTAGCGTCTTGGACTGCGGCAGCCCTCTGCCGCTTTTCCACCGTAGAGCAGGCAACGCAATGCGGCAGGGGGCTTGCCGCAGTTCAAGATTTCGCGGACGACCGAGGGGGCGTCATTTTTTCCACGGCAATATTTCTGCCATTGCTGTCGCCGGGGACAGCCACGCTCCGGCGCTAATTCGTGGGTCTGGCGGGGATTTCCGCCGGGGTGGGGGCAAACATTTTCAGGGAGAGGCCGGTGGGCGTGGTGCTCATGGCGCTGACGCTGAACCCGAAGTATTTCGCGACCTTGTCATATTCCGGCAGCAGGGAGACATCGGCCCAGTCTTTGAAAAATTTCTGGCCGCCGAAGATTCCGAAGATTCCGAAGGGATCGGCGGCGGCGGCGGAGTTGGTGTTGCCGAGTTGTTTGTAGATGTCGAACGCGGCGCGCATGGTTTCGCGCTGGTTCTCGTAGGTGAGGAGGGTGGCGCTATCGCCGGCGATGCGCTGGGTGGCGTCGGCGAGGCCGGGGGTTTCGCGCAGGGGTTTGCCGGAGGTTTCGCCTCGGAGGAATTCCTCGAGGGTGGCGGGGTCCATGGAGATGGCGACGTAGCCGTTGGCGGTGGAGAAGCTGGTGGCGCGGGTGCCGGTCTTCTCGCCGTTCACGAGTTTGGCGGGCGGGGCGAGGATGATGTAAATCTTGTGGCCGAGGAAGTCGCGTTCGGTGGGTTCGTCGCCGCGGCGGTTGACGAGGGCGAAGAGGCTCTTGAGGGTATCGAGGAGTTTCTCAGGCTTGGGTGAAGCGGCGAGGAAGATGGAGGGTGGGGCGACGATGTCGGTGAGGGCTTTGCTGCGCGGGGCTTTCTGGTAGCTGATGAAGTCGTCGCCGATGCTGTCGAGGAGGTTTTTCTTGAGGTCGAAGGTGGAGTCTTTTTCCTTGGCTTGGGCGCCGGCGGCGGTGAGGGCGAAGTCGAGGTAGGTGGCGAGCTGGGGGGAGATGTCTTTCAGGGTTTGTTCGAGGGTTTCCCAGGTCTTGCGGCCATCGAGGCGGCAGCGGGTGAATTTGACGGCGTCGGCGGGGATGAAGTTGGGTGGGGTGGTTGGCTTGGGGTTGCCGGCGAGGATTTTGAAGAGGCCTTGGCGTTCGGCTTCGGGGACGGTGAGGATGCATTGGGCGGTGCTGCCTTCGGGTGTGGATTGGGCGCTGAAGGCGAGGGTGCGGAGGGCGTTGAGGCCGAGTGCGGCGATGGCTTTTTCGGGGCGGATGGGGAGGAGGGAGGGTTTGTCGGCGTCTTCCTCGGATTTGGCGGAGAGGATTTTGGTCAGGATTTCGAAGATGGTTTTGGTGTTGGCCCAGCCGTAGAAGCCGGAGTCGCGGAAGAGTGCGGCGCGGCTGGCTTCGAAGGCGGGTTCGTCGGCGAGGACGGGTGTCTGGCTGCCGCCGAGGGAGAGGAGGGCGCGCTCGATGACTTTGGGGGAGCCGCCGGCGATGAGGAGGGATTCGTATTGGCCGAGGTAGAGTTCGGTGGTGGGTGTGGGTGGGGTTGACTTGGGGGCGTCATCGGCGGTGAAGGTGTTGGGTGCGGCGTTGAGGTTTTTGAGGGTGGCGGGGAGGTCGTTGGTGGAGACGAGGAGGATGGTGAATTCGATGTCGCGGATTTTTTCGGTCTTGAGGGGTTTGTTGGCGTCGGTCCATTTGCGCTTGAGGTCGGCGAGGTTGGTTTTGAGGAGTGCGCTGTTGGTTTTGGTGTCGAGGAGGAGGAGCCAGCTGGGGAGCGGGTTGGTGGTGCCTTGCCAGCCGTTCTGGACGATGGCGAGGGTAATCTGGCCTTGGGCTAGGGCGGTGTAGTTGGAGAAGTTGATGCCGAGTTCGTGTTCGAGGGGGCCGACGAGTTCGGTCTGGAGGCGGTCCATGAATTTATCGGCGAAGGGTTTCATGGCGGGGTCGTGCCAGAACCGGAGTTGCGGGGACTGGTGGCTTTGGGCGCGGGTCTTGGCGAGGTCGGGCGCGGTGAGGAGGAGGAGGGTATCGGCGGGGAGAAATTTTTCGGGCGCGGGGATTTCGGCGCGGGTGTGGCTGGCGCAGATGAGTGCGAGTGTGACGAGGGCGATAATTTTTTTCATGTTGGATGGATGGGGATGGTTGTGGGCGGCGGCAAAGTTACTGGGCTTCGATGAGTCGGGTGCGGCTGGGGGGTTCGAGGTAGCGGTAGGGGTTGCTGGGGTTGTCGTTGGAGTAGGAGAAGGCGTCGCGGTGGTCGAGGAAATATTTGACGAGGGTGACGGGGATGGCGAAGCCGAGGCCTTCGCCGGTGGTGAGTTTCATGTTGGTGACGCCGACGACGTCGCCGCTCATGTTGAAGAGTGGGCCGCCGCTGTTGCCGGGGTTGATCTGGGCGGTGGTCTGGAGGTAGAGGTCGCCTTGTATCTCGCGGGTCTTGGTGCTGAGGATGCCTTCGGTGACGGTGCGTTCGAGGCCGAGGGGGCTGCCGATGGCGAAGACGCGTTCGCCGACGGCGAGGATTTCGGAATCGCCGAGGTTGATGTGTTTGAATTTGGGGGCGTCTTTCTCCTCGATTTTCAGCAGGGCGAGGTCGGCGAATTTGTTGAGGGCGATGATGCGGACTTGTTTGTAGGTCTTGCGCTCCAACTGGTCGTCGCGTTGGTGATAGGCTTCGACGGAAATCTGTGTCTCGCCTTCGATGACGTGGAAGTTGGTGATGAGGAAGCCGTCTTCGTTGAGGATGAATCCCGAGCCGAGGCCGCCGGGGGTGCGGACTTGGACGACGGCTTCGCCGAGGGTGCTGACGAGGTCGCGGACGGCGCGGATGGGGGAGGTTTTTGGGGCCAGGTAGTAGAGGTCGGTTTTGGTTGCGGTTTCGGGCGCGGGCTGGGGTTTGGGGGTGGTGTCGGATTTGCCGGATGTTTTGGCTGGAGACGCGGTGAGTTTTTCTGTGCGGGTGATTTTGATGATCTGCCCCTGCGGGATGACGAGGGCGGTGTAGCCGACGTCCACGATGACGGCGTCGCGTTTTTCGGCGAGGATGTTGCCGGTGATGGTGGCGGCGTCCTTCAACTGGATGGTGTCGGCGTTGGCGGGCGGCGGGGACGTGAGCAGCAGGCCGGTGAAAACGGAGGCTGCCATGGCGACAAGCTTGTTGGAGAACATAGGCAGACGATAGAGCAGCACGGCATCTTTGACAAGCAGGCTGCGCGAAAAATGGGGTGGCGACGTTGACAGTAAACGGTCGCGCGTGCTAGGCTCGCGCAAAGTTTGGTTATGACCTCCATGTTGAACCAACACGTGCTAGTGCTCAATCGCCTCTGGCAGGCGGTGAACATCTGCACCGCCCGCCGGGCTTTGACGCTTCTGTTTCAAGGCCACGCCGAAGTCGTCCTCAATGCGCACGATGGTTCGTTCCAGACCTATGACTTCTCGGAGTGGCACGACCTCTCGCAGCAGCAGCCGCACCCGGAAAGCGTTCACGCCATCTCCTTCAAGATCCGTGTGCCACGCGTCATCCTGCTCGTCATGTATGACCGGCTGCCGAAGAAGGAAGTGAAGTTCACCCGCCACAACATTTTCGAGCGCGACAAGAACACCTGCCAGTTCTGTGGGAAAGTTTTCGAGCGCGAGCAGCTCAACTTGGATCACGTCATCCCCCGCGACCGTGGCGGGCCGACGACGTGGGAGAACATTGTTTGTTCCTGCATCCCGTGCAACACGCACAAGGCGAACCGCACGCCGCAGGAGGCTGCGATGCATCTCGTGCGCAAGCCGAAGCGGCCCAAGTGGCGGCCGTTCGTGCAGATCAGCTTGAGCACGAATCAGCACGACAGTTGGCGACACTTTATTGATCTGGCTTACTGGAACGTGGAGCTGGGTGAGGATGTGGGCTGACGCGGCGTCGCCAGTGGGCGGAAAAACTTCAAAGCCGGGAGAGCAACCTCTCCCGGCTTTTTGTCTTTGATATTAGACCGAACTCCAAAATAAGAATGGGAGTGCCCGCGTCTCGCCTGAACTTTCAACACACCAATCAAAATTTTGGAGGTGGGGAAAATTTTGTGGACGAGATTTTCGGCGCGACGCCGAAAATCACCCGTCAGAGGCGGGTGCTACCAAAAACTTACCCGCACGTTTGGTTTCCATTTCGGAAGTCGGGATAAATGTTCCGCCTGAAGACCGGGAGGTAGGGCGCGTCACTCCGTGCGCGCCGGTGCGGTGAGCCTGAATGCGTTGGTTGGCAATCGCGGCGGGCAGAGGACTGCCCGCCCTACCAGCGACTGATTGTCTTTGGGAATGGGTGTGACTTCAGGAAGGCTTCGGCGGCTTTGGCGCTTCGCTCCGGCTGGCGAGGAGCGTGTTCAGCAGTTCGTTCTTCGGCGGCACGAGCGTGATGCGCGCGTGGCCTTGCAGGATGTTCTGCACTTCGAGCACGTCGAAGAGTGCGGTGCATACTTGCTGGTCATCCGAGATTTCTTTCAACGCCTCGCCGACGATGTGCGGGCGCATGGCGGCGGCTTTGGCGAATTCGATGGCGGCCTGTCGTTCGGCGGTGCTGGTGATGATGCTGACTTGGTTCGCGCCGGCCTGCTTGATGGCGGAGGTGACTTGGCGGAGGCGGTTGACGACTTTTTCCTCGATCTGCCGGATCATGCCCACATCGCGGAAATGAACTTTGCGGATGTAAACGGTGCCGAGCTTGTAGCCCCATTCGTGGGAGTGCGGGGAGACTTCGTTGCGGACGGTCTGGCTCATCTCGTGGCGGTTTTCCAGCATGCGTTCGAGCGGGAGGTTGTTGAGGCAGCGGACGACGGAGTTGCTGACGTTCGCGCCGAGCGAGCCGCGCGGGTCGGCGTTCTTGAAGAGGTAGGCGATGGGGTCGCTGATGAACATCTCATACCAGATGCCGATGCCCATGGGCGCGCCTTCCTCGGAATTGACGGGTTGGCTGCGGAGGTATTCCTGGTCGAGGCGCAGGTCGAGTTCGTGGCATTGGCCGAGCCAGTTCACGATGAATGCGCGCGGGCCGAGTTTGGCGAGCAGGAAGTGCAGGCCGGGTTCGTCAATGACGGTGACGACTTTGCCGAAGAGCATGTAAACTTTGCAGCGGCCTTCGTTGACGATGGTGTAAACGCCGAATGCGCGGATCACACCGAGCAGGAGCGGCACGAGGATGGAGCAACCGAAGAATGTGGCGACGATGGCGATGGTGAACTCTTTCATTGTTTATCCTCCAGGATGACTTGTTGCGCCTGCGTGTAGAGCGAGAGGCGGACGTTGCGGATGTAGGTTTCGAGCGCGCCGGAGCCGTGCTTCTTGAGGTCGGCGAGTTGGGCGTTCATCTGGCGCAGTGGTTCGACTTCGGCTTGTGCCTTGAGCGTTTCGATTTCGACGGCGCGTTTGGATTGCTCGATTTTCTGGTCGGCACCGGCCTGTGCGAGGCTGATGTCGGAGGAGACGGAGTTGTGCGCGGTGTTGATGGCGGCGAGCGCGGACTCGACTTCCGGCGGCGGGTCAATGCCGGTGATGAGCGAGGCGTCCAAGACCATGCCGTAGCGCGCAGCGGAGGAAAGGCATTCCTGATCCATGTGTTCGTTGATGTCGCGGAGGTTTTTGCGGAGGTCGTTGATGGAAATTCCGGTGACGGCAGCGGTGGGAAGAACTTCGCCCTCAACCGGCGCGGTCTTGGGCGCTTCAAAGTTCGCGATGCGTTCGCGCAGGACGGAGACGAAGTAGCCCATGACGTGCGAGATGGGGCGCTTCACGCCGAAGAGGTAGGCGTAGAGGTTGCGTTCGGAGACGCGGTAGCGGATCTGGCCGGTGAGGCCGGTGTTGAGCTGGTCTTTGGTGACGGCTTCGAGCAACTGGCCGTCGTTGTTGGCGGAAGGATTTTCCGGGTCGTAAGCCATGCTCAACGTCTGGGTGGCGATGGAGACTTTGTAAACTTTTTCCCACGGCCATTTGAAATACGGCCCGCCCGGCGGGATGACGCGCACTTGCGGATAAATGTAGCGCTCGCGCTCGTCATCGCGGAGGTGCTCGGCGATGGGGTCGTCCAGCGTGGTCACGTCGGGGATGCGGTCGGCGCGGCCGAAGATGGTTTTCACCGCGCGCTCGTTCTGGTCCACGGTGTAAAGTCCGCCCGCGAGGTAGCGGACGAGAAACCAGACGATGAAGCCGATGACGCAGCCGAGGATGATGCTCATATTGTGGATGGGGAAAGGAGTTGAAGTTGCGGATGCACGGCAGAAGAAAACAAGTTTCCCGCGAATACGCCATACCAAAATGGAAATTGCAAACCACGAATGGACACGAATTCACACGAATGGGAAAACATCCCAGCTGCCTGAACGAGCGACACCAGACGGATTCGTGTCCATTCGTGTCCATTCGTGGTTTCAGAGCCGGGTTCAGTCTTAGGACTTCCAATTTCAGAACCGCTCGCTAATTTGTCCGCGCGTTATGGTTCTGGTCATAGACAACTACGATTCGTTCACCTACAACCTCGTCCAGTATCTCGGCGAGATGCGGGCGGAGTTGCAGGTGCATCGCAACGACCGGATCACGCTCGACCAGATCCGCGCGCTCAAGCCGGAGCGCATCCTCGTCTCGCCGGGGCCGTGTTCGCCGCGCGAGTCGGGATTGTCCAATGACATCATCCGCACGTTCGGGCCGCACCTGCCGGTGTTCGGCGTGTGCCTCGGCCACCAGTGCATCGGCCACACCTTCGGCGGCAATGTCATCGTCAATTCCCGCATGATGCACGGCAAGACCTCGCCGATTAAACACAACGGGAAAGACCTGTTCGCCGGCATGCCGAATCCTTTCGCCGCAACGCGCTACCACTCGCTCGTCATCGAACGCTCGTCGTTGCCGGACTGCCTGGAGATCACCGCAGAGACCGAAGAGGGCGAGATCATGGGGGTGAAGCACAAGCAGTTTCCCATCTGGGGCGTGCAGTTTCATCCTGAAAGCATTCTCACCGAAAGCGGCCGCACCATCCTGAAGAATTTTCTGACGCTCGGCTGATTTCGCCCGTCACGTCCCCCGGTTCGCCCGCCACAGCAGCACTGCGCCGATGGCTTGGAAGAGAAAGTTCGGCACCCAGACGATCAGGTGCGGAAACAATTCCGGCCGCGCCTCCAGCGACTGACCGAGGATCAGGAAGCTGTAATAGACCACCACCAGCCCCAGCGCGATGGCCACGCCGATGTTCGTCTCGCGCCGGTGCACGCGGATGCCCAGCGGAATCCCCACCAGCGTGAACCCGAGGCACGCGAAGGAAAACGCCAGTTGCCGGTGCAGGTGCAGGCGCAGTGGCGAGGTGATGAGGTCGCGCTGTTTCTGGAGGTCGCGCGGCGTCACCGCAGTCTGCGAGCCTGCGGTCTTGCCCCAACCCGGCGCGGCCAGCCGCTTGTTCATGGCGCGCAATTCCTGCCGCAGTTGGCCGAACGACATATCGCTGACGCGGACGTGCTTTCCGGACTTGATGGCGCTGCGCAGATCAAGTTGATACAGCCACTCGCCGCCGAATTGCGGGCGCAAAACCCCCTCCACCATCGTGAGGCTGCGTGCGTCGGCCAGCTTGATGTCGAGCATTTGCGTCACCGGGTCCACATGGAATTCGCCGCGCGGCGCGTAAACCTGCATGATGGCGTTCGTCTCGTCCTTGAACAGATAGACCGCGATGTCCTTCAGGTTGCGACCGTCGTTCTTGCCCACGTAAATGATGAAGGTCTGCTGGGCGTCGGTCGTGTTATTTTTTTCATTCACGAACTTGACGAACTGTCCCTCCGGCAGCAGCGCGTTCGGTTGGCGGATGCCCGCTTCCAGCAGCAGATTCTTGAACGCCACGCGGCTGAGCGGCGCGAGCTGCATGTTCATCCACGCGCTCACCCCGCAGCACAGCAGGCTCAAGAGAACGATCGGCGCGGACAACGACAGCAGGCTGATGCCGCTCGCCCGCGCGGCGGTCAGTTCCTGGTCCGCGCTGAACCGGCCAAAGACCAGCAGCGTGGCCGTCAGCATCCCCATCGGCAACGCGAACATCAGCACGAACGGGATCAACAGTAGGATGGCTTTGCCGACCGTGAGCAGCGTGGTCTGCCGGCTCATCAACATGGGCAAAACCTCCTTGAGCACGTTGCCCAGCAGCAGCACGAAGGTGAACACCGCCACCGTCATCAGCAGCGTCGCCAAAACTTGGCGCGTCAGGTAGAGGTGGAGAGTTTTCATTTGGTGGTGGCAAAATCAGACGATGCCGGCCCGGTTGACCGGGGGAAAATTCCAAACCTGTTCCCGCATATCAATAACATTCGCATTCGATCCAATCGCGGCGACCGCGCTGTTTGCTTCACCCGCCGATCGCCGTCATCGGACGACCCGGCTGATACGCCGCGCGGAACTGGTGCTCCAGCGGCTTGCGTTCCAGCGCGGAACGCAGCAGCGCCCGCACCGCCTCGTCGTCCGCCGTGGCGCGCAGCGTCTCGCGCAAATCAATCTCGCCGTGGTCGCCGAGGCAGGGGCGGATTTTTCCGTCCGCCGTCAGCCGCATCTTGTTGCACGACTCGCAGAAATGCAGGTTCGTCATCGCGCCGATGAACCCCACCATCGCGCCCGTGCGTTTCAATTGATAATACTTCGCCGGCCCGAAGCCGAAATGCCGGTCCGGCTGCGCGACCAGTTCGTCCTTCTGCCCCAGCAACGCCATCGCCGCGCCGACTGGGAAAAAATTCTGCTCCGTCAACACATCCGTCCGCGTGAGAGGCATCAGCTCGATGAGCCGCAACGGCACGCCGTGTTCCGCCGCGAACAGCACCAGCGGCCACAGCTCACCCTCATTCACCCCGCGCATCAGCACGCAGTTCAACTTCACCCGCTCGAACCCCGCCGCCACCGCTGCGCGGATGCCCGCGATGACCGCGCCCACATCGCCGCCCGTGATGCGCCTGTAAATCTCCGGGTTCAGCGCGTCGAGACTCACGTTCACCGTGCCGAGTCCCGCCGCTCGCAACGGCTGCGCCAGCGCGGCCAGCTTCGTGCCGTTCGTGGAGATGCCGATGTGCTCCACGCCGGAGATCGCCGCCATCGCGCGGACGATTTCCAACAGGTCGTGTCGCACGAGCGGCTCGCCGCCTGTGAGCCGGAATTTGCGGAAGCCCATCCCCGCCGTCACGCGCACCACGCGGATGATTTCCTCCGCCGTCAGATGGTCGGCCTGTTTCTCCCAGCCCTTGTAGCCCTCCGGCATGCAGTAGAGGCAGCGCTCGTTGCACCGGTCGGTGATCGAGATGCGCAGGTAATCCACCGTTCGTCCAAATGCGTCCATGATCTAATTCGCTTTCAACTCCGCTGCGGTCAGTGCGCGGCGTTTCCAGATGGGCACGTCCTGTTTCAACCGGTCCATGAACTCCGCCACCAACGCCAGCGCCGCCGCGCGATGCCGCGCGGCGACACCGATGTAGATGGCCGCCTCACCAACGGGCACGACGCCGATGCGGTGAATGATTGTTGCCGCGAGGCAGGGGTGGCGCGCAGAAAGTTCCCCGAGAATGCGCCGCATCTCGCGTTCCGCCATCGGCAAGTAGGCTTCGTATTCGAGCGCGGCGATGGGTTGGCCGTCCTCCTCGCCGCGGACGAGCCCGCGAAATTCCGCCCACGCGCCCACCTCGCCGTGCTGCACACCTGCTTGCGCGTTTTCCGCGATGGCGTCGGTTGTGATTTGAATTTCAATTTTCATTTAACGTAGGACAGGCGTCTCGCCTGTCCGGTTCGCGCTTCAGCGCGAACAATGTTCCGCCTAAGCGGACTCCTGCCGATTGCCCTCGCAATCGGCGGGCAGGCGAGACGCCTGCCCTACTTTACCCGCCCGACACCGGCGGAATCAAAGCCACCTCGTCAGCATCCGAAAATTGCGCGCCGGGGTCAACGTATTCACCGTTGCGCGCCAGCCGCACGCTGGCGCGGGATTTTTCCAGCGCAGGAAATTCCGAGATGAGTTTCTGCCACAGCCCGGCGGCGTCCACCACGCCGAAAGTTCTTTCAACCTCCGCGCAGCCGGTGGCATCCCGCAGATGGGCGAAGAATAAAATTTTCATGTCATTTGCCGGTGAACAGGAGTTTCGCCGCCGCGATCCACAGCACCAACGCGAGCGCGCGGCGGAACGCGGTCGTGCGCCAACGGTTCACGCCCAACCGCGTGCCGAGTAGCGCGCCCACCGTGCCGACGGCGATGGCGAGGATGAAGACGGGCTGCCAGATGAGCGCCTTGCCGCCGAGTCCGGCGAGTCCGGCGATGGAATTCACTAGGATGAAAAGCGCGGAGATTCCGCCCGCAGTTTTCGCCGGAGTCCAGTTGCAAAAGATGAGGAGCGGCGTGAGAAAAACGCCGCCGCCGATGCCCGTGATGCCCGCAAGCAGACCGAGTCCGCCGCCTGCGCCGAGCGCGAGCGGGAGGGCGACGGGTCGGAGCGGGGCGTCGGTCGTAGAGCGCCGACCCCAGCCGAGAAACGCGCCCGCCGCCGCGAGCGAAACGCCGAGCAGCACCGCCGCCGTGCGGTCTTGGAAATGCAGTTGGCTTCCGAGCCACGCCATCGGAATGGACGCGGCGGCGAGCGGCAGGAAAATTTTCCAGTCAAAGTAACCCGCCGCCCGAAATCTCCAGAAGGCGATGCCCGCGACGAGGCAGTTCAGCCACAGCGCGCCCGGTCGCGCGAACGCCGCCGATAATCCGAGCAGCGCCGTCACCGCGAGATAGCCCGTCGCGCCGCCGTGGCCGACGGACGAATACAGGAACGCCACCGCGCCGATGGCGGCGATGAGCAGCACGCTTTGCAGGGTGGACAGCTCGGTCATGGTTGGATGCTAGCAAGTCCGTGGCCCGATGGCATGGCAAAGTCAAACTTGCGTTCCTTCGGCGAACAGCTCCTGCAGCTTTCCGATTTCGTGGCGCGTGGTGAATTGCTGGAAGGTCTCGTGGCCGTGCCGGTGTTTGAGATACGCGCGCAGCATCGTCTCCAACGTCTGCGGGAGCGCGGTGGCGGTGACGCCGGTGAAGATCTGCCGCCCGACGGCTTGGTTTTTTCCGAAGCCGCCGCCGACGAAGATGTGATAACCGTCCACGCTCTCGCCGCCGACTTTTGTCTTCGTGCCGAGGCAGCCGATGTCGCCCATGTAATGTTGCGCGCAAGAGTTCGGGCAGCCGGTGACGTGGATGTTCACGGGCTGGTCGAGCGCGACGCGTTTCTCCAACTGCTTGATGAGTTCGAGCGCGTGCGCCTTGGTGTCGGATTGCGCGAACTTGCAGTAGGAATTTCCCGTGCAAGCGATGACGCCGCTGGCGATGTGCGATTGTTTCGTGGCGAAACCGGCTTTCTCCAGCGCCTTCTTCAGCGTCGCAACGAAAGCATCGGGCACGTTCGGAATAATAAAATTTTGCCAGACGGTCAGCCGCACCTCGCCGCTGCCGTAGAGGTCGGCAAGTTCCGCGAGCCGCAACATCTGCTTGGGCGTGATCTGCCCGACGGGACAGGTCGCGCCGACGTAGTTAAAGCCCCGCTGCTTCTGCGGAAAATCGCCGACGTGCGAATGCGCCAGTTCCTGCGACGCCCAGCGCAGTTGCGCCGCGTCGTAAGGTGCGCGGCGGAGTTGCTTGCCGAGTTTCTTCTCGATGGCTGCGAGATATTCTTCGAGCGACATCTTTTCGAGCAGATGCTTGAGGCGCGCCTTCTTGCGGTCGGTGCGGCAGCCGCGCTCGATGTAAACGCGCAGCGCGGCCAGCACGACCTTGTTGATCTCGGCGGGTGGCACGACGATGCCGAGGTCGCGCGCAAAACTTTTGTGTCCCGTCGCGCCGCCGAGCGCGATGCGGAAATAGACGCCGGGCGGTAATTCCTCCGGAGCGCCGGTTTCCAAACCGGCTCGTGCCAGTGAATCGCAATTGGCCGGTTTGGAAACC
>JANMJO010000311.1:0-6635 GCA_031371425.1 Verrucomicrobiales bacterium
AGCGTGCGTTCCGCCGGAGCGCCCGCTTCCCAGCGGGCAAGTTCAGGCGGCATCCCGGTGGGTAGCACAGGCCACCGGCCTGTGCCGAGCGGCGACCCGCCGCTCGGAACGGGGAGCGCGTCCAAACTTTCTCGAGCGTCCGTTTCCACGGCGAACGTCCTCCCCGTTCCGTCCGGCCAGTGGCCGGACGGCACAGGCGGGTCTCAAAGTTGTCAGCCAGACTCTGCGCCTTTGCGTTTCGTGTTGCCCGGTTTCAACTGCTGGGTCTCGGCTAAAAGAGTTTCGCGATCCGATGTCAACCGCTACACTCACCACGATGTCCGACACGCTCGTCGTCAACGAAATCTATTTGAGCCTGCAAGGGGAAAGCACCTTCGCCGGGCTGCCATGCGTGTTTGTGCGCCTCACCGGCTGCGACCTGCGCTGCTCCTACTGCGACACCGCGTATGCCTTCACCGAGGGAAAAAAGAAAACGCTCGAAGAAATCTGCGCGGAAGTGACCCGGCAGGCCACTCCGTTTTCCAACTCGAAACTCGAAACTCGAAACTCGAAACTCCCGTTAGTGGAACTCACGGGCGGCGAGCCGTTGCTCCAGAAAAATTCCCTCCCGCTCATGCGCCGGCTCTGCGACGACGGCTTCACCGTGCTCATCGAGACCAGCGGCGCGCACGACATCGCGGCGGTGGACCCGCGCGTGCGGCGCATCGTGGATTTGAAATGCCCGTCAAGCGGCGAGGTCGCGCGGAATCTGTTTTCCAACCTCGCCCACCTGCGCGCCACGGACGAGATCAAGTTCGTCATCGGCACGGTCGAGGATTACGAGTGGGCGAAGCAGCAGATCGCCGCGCACGCGCTCGCGGCCATTTGTCCGCTGCTGATGTCGTGGGTTCACCCGCTGCGCCCGGAGCAACAGCACAAGGCGCTCAAGCATGTTCCCGCCGGGCAGACGCCCATTACGCGCCAGCATCTGGTCGGGCGCATCATCGCCGATGCGTTGCCCGTGCGTTTCCAAGCGCAACTGCACAAGATCATCTGGCCGCCGGAGCAGCGCGGAGTTTAGGCCACAGATGAAACACAGATTGAACACAGATGGGACGGGTTGCGCGACGGACGCGAAGCTGGCGACGAGAGTTTTGCCTTTGCTCCCTTCACCTTCTTCGCGCGACATTTTTTGTCAGGGCATTTCAAAATCTGTGTTTCATCTGTGTTCATCTGTGGCTAAAAAATGAAAGCCCGCGAGACCATCCAACTGCTGCGCCGCTACGAGTCGCGCAACGTCATGTTCTTCGAGCGCGACGGCTCGTGGCCCATCGTGTGGGAGCGCGCGCAGGGCGTTCATGTCTGGGACGCGGCGCACAAAAAATATCTCGACCTCACCGCCGCGTTCGGCGTCGCGGCTGCGGGTCATGCGAACCCCGCCGTGGTTCGTGCCGGACAAAAGCAGATGGCCAAGCTGTTGCACGCGATGGGTGATGTGCACCCGCACGCGCTCAAGGCGCAGCTCGCGCGGGAATTGAGCAAAATCACCTTCGAGCGATGGGCGCGAGCCAAGGCAAAAGGCAAAGGGCAAAAGGCAAAAACAATTTTCGGCAGCTCCGGGTTTGAAGCGGTTGAGTCCGCGCTGAAGACCGCCGTGATGGCGACAGGCCGGCGCGGCATCATCGCGTTCGAGGGCGCGTATCACGGACTCGGCTACGGCGCGCTCAACGCCACGCACCGCGAACATTTTCGCAGGCCGTTCCGCTCGCAGCTTCGGGAGTTCGGGCACTTCGTTCCATTTCCTTCCTCATCTGGTAGCAGCCGACGTGAGGAGGCTCATTCTAAAAATCGGAAATCGGAAATCGGAAATCGGAAATGGTCAGAGCCTCCTCACGTCGGCTGCTACGAAGTGGAGCAGCGCATCCGCAAAATTTTCCGCCGCGAAAAGATTGGCGCGATTCTCGTCGAGCCGGTGCAGGCGCGAGGCGGTTGCAACATTCCGCCGCCGTGGTTTCTCCCGCTGCTCCGCAAACTCTGCGACCAGCACGGCGCGTTGCTCATCCTCGACGAGATTTACACCGGCTTTGGGCGCACGGGAAAATGGTTCGCCTGCGAGCACAGCGGCGTTGAGCCGGATTTAATTTGCCTCGGCAAAGCATTGACCGGCGGCTTCCCCCTCTCGGCCTGCGTCGGGCGCGCGGACGTGATGGACGCCGCGTGGCCCGCCTCCACCGGCGAGGCGATCCACACCAGCACCTTCCTCGGCCATCCCGTCGGCTGCGCGATGGCGCTGGCGCAGATTGCGGAAATCAAACGGCTGAAATTGTGCGAGCGAAGTGCGCGGCTGGGCAAAACTTTGTTGGGCGAGTTGTCCAAAGTCCAAAGTCCAAAGTCCAAAGTTGTTTGTAGTGCGCGCGGTGTTGGGTTGATGGCGGGCTTGGAATTGCGCCGTGCGGACGGTTCGCCTGCGGTGGCGGAAGCGATGCGCGCCATCAAGGCGATGTTGCGGCGCGGGTTCATTCTGCTGCCGGAAGGCGAACACGGCAACATCATCAGCCTCACGCCGCCGCTGACGATTTCCGAGGCGCAATTGAAGCAGGCTGTCAAAACGTTGGCCGAAGTTTTGGCCACAGATTAACACAGATGCACACAGATAAAACAAAACGGCGAGCACCCGAAATCTTTTTCATCTGTGCTCATCTGTGTCCATCTGTGGCTTTGGACTTTTGCCCATGAAACTCTCCGAAATGCGCGAGCTGCTATCCACGCGGCAGATTCAACTCACGAAATCGCTCGGCCAAAACTTTCTCCACGACGCCAACCAGCTCCGGCGCATCGTGGACGCCGCCGAGTTGACGCCCACGGACAAGGTGCTGGAGATTGGGCCGGGGCTGGGGCCGCTCACCGAACTGCTCGTCGCGGAGGCGGGCGAAGTCCTCGCCATCGAGAAAGACCGGCGGCTCGTGGAGATTTTGCGCGAGCGGTTCAACGTGGAGCGGAGCGCCGATTTCCAAATCGGCCAGCCGGCAGCTGCGCCGCCAACCCAATACAGGCCGAATGGAAATTCGGCGCTCCAATTACTCTCCGCCGACGCGCTCGATGTCATCAAGCGCGAAGCCCGCGACTGGCACGATTGGAAACTCGTCGCCAACCTGCCGTATTCGGTGGCGTCACCGATACTCGTGG
Organism: Verrucomicrobiales bacterium; assembly: GCA_031371425.1. Classification (GTDB taxonomy): domain Bacteria; phylum Verrucomicrobiota; class Verrucomicrobiia; order Limisphaerales; family JAFMIX01; genus JAFMIX01. Next base: position 3,166 of record JANMJO010000311.1, read on the forward strand.
AGCTGGCGCAAACGCCCCGGCGTCCGGCGCGGCTGGTGGCGACGTTGCAGTTGGAAGTGGCCAAGCGGCTCATGGCCGTGGCGGACGACGACGATTACGGCGTGCTGACGCTGCTCGTGCAACTGCGCTACGAACCGCGCGGCTGGTTCAAGATTCCCTCCGAGTGCTTCTTTCCCGCGCCAGACGTGGACTCGGCGTGCGTGTGTCTCGTGCGGCGCGAAACGCCGCTGTTGCCGGAAGCGCAGCACGCCGCGTTTGAAAAGATCGTGAAGCGCGCATTCTCGCAACGGCGGAAGATGCTGCTGAAGCTGCTGAAACAGGACTGGCCGGTGGAAAAACTGACGTCTGCATTTGCCGAACTGCAAATCTCGCCGCAGGAACGCGGGGAGAAATTGAGCTTGGAGCAGTTCGTGGCGCTGACGGAAAAACTACTGGCTTCGGGCGCGAAATCCTCGCTTGCGGGCAGCCATGACGAAGCGTAATTTCGAGCCATGAGTTACCTGACCGTTGAAGTTGAACTGGACCACGGACACGTCGTGTCGAAAGGCGCGGAGAGCCTGCCCGACAACGCCTCCGGCCTGCTCACCATCCTTGCGCCGCCGCCGCTGACACAATTGCGCCCCAGCGGTCTGGCCAAAGGCCAGTTCACCGTGCCGGAGGACTTCAATGCCCCGCTGCCCGAAGACGTTTTGAAGACGTTTGAGGGCAAATGAAAATCCTGCTCGATACCTGCGAATTCCTCTGGCTTGTTTCCGGCGACGCCAAATTGCCAGCCACCGTTTCTGGTGCGGTTCGCGACCCGAACAACCAAGTATTCTTGAGCGCCGTTTCGTTCTGGGAAATCTCCATCAAGCACAGCCTCGGCAAACTGCCCCTGCCACAACCGCCCGCGCAATTCATCCCACTGCAACGCGAAAAACATCTCATCGCTTCGCTGGCCTTGGATGAAACCGCCGTTGCGCAGTTGGGCGGACTGCCCGCGCTGCATCGCGACCCTTTCGACCGGATGCTGATCTGCCAGGCCCAGGCGCACGGGCTGACCTTGGCCTCGTCCGATCCGCTCGTCCGGCAATATCCCGTGGCATTGCTTTGAGTGGCGGCGTTTGCCGAACTGCAAATCTCGCCGCAGGAACGCGGGGAGAAATTGAGCTTGGAGCAGTTCGTGGCGCTGACGGAAAAACTTTGTTAGCCACAGATTGAACACGGATTGAACACGGATTTTTTTAACAGCCTGACATTCATTCGCCTTTCCCATCTGTGTTTCATCTGTGTCCATCTGTGGCAAAAACATTTTGAATCATGAGCGAAGAAATCTTTGATGTCGTCAACGAGCGCGATGAAGTCGTGGGGCAAGCGCCGCGCAGCGAGGTGCATCGGCGGAAGCTGCTGCATCGTGCAATCCATGTGCTGGTGTTCAATGCGCGTGGCGAAATCTTTTTGCAGAAGCGTTCCATGCTCAAGGACACGGCAGCGGGCTTGTGGGATTCGTCGTCGTCCGGTCACGTGGACAGCGGCGAGGATTACGATGCTTGCGCGGTGCGCGAGTTGCGCGAGGAGATCGGGCTGGAACTGAAGCGTCCGCCGGAGCGGATTCTGCGCATCGAGGCGTGTGCGGCGACGGGCAACGAGTTCGTGTGGGTGTATCGTTGCGCAAGCGAAGGGCCGTGCACGCTGCATCCGCAGGAGATCGAGCGCGGCGACTGGTTTGCGGCGGAGTTCGTGACGCGGTGGGTGGCGGAGCGACCGCAGGAGTTCGCAAGCGCGTTTGTGTTGATCTGGAAACTTTTTAACCACGGAGACACAGAGACTCCGAGGGAAAACAACTAAACTGCACCGCATCCACAGATTGCGCTGATTCACGCAGATTATTCTTTTTCAACTTAATCTGCGCCATCGGCGAAATCTGCGGATAAGTTTTCACGCCTTTACCTTGCCCGCCAAATGAAGTAACTGTTCCTGAATGAAAGACATGAATAATTTCCTCGTGCCGATGGTGGTGGAGCAGACGGGTCGCGGCGAACGCGGCTACGACATCTACTCGCGGCTGCTCGTGGACCGCATCGTGTTCCTCGGCACGCCGGTGGACGACATGGTGGCCAATCTCATCATCGCGCAACTGCTGTTCCTCCAGATGAGCGATCCGAAGAAGGACATCCATCTCTACATCAACTCCCCCGGCGGCAGCGTCACGGCGGGACTCGCGATTTACGACACGATGCAGTTCATGACGTGCGACGTGAACACCTACTGCATCGGGCAGGCGGCGAGCATGGGCGCGGTGCTGCTCTGCGGCGGCACGAAGGGCAAGCGTTACGCGCTGCCCAACGCGAACATTATGATCCATCAAGTCCTCGGCGGCGCGGAAGGCCAGGCGAGCGACGTGGAGATCCGCGTGAAATACATGCTCAAGCTCAAGCAACGGCTGAACTCGATTCTCTCCAAGCACACGGGCAAAGCCATCGAGCAGGTGGAGAAGGATTGCGACCGCGATAATTTCATGAGTTCGGACGAAGCGAAGGCTTACGGAATCGTGGATCATGTCGTGCAATCGCGGAAAGAAATTCCCGGCATGGCGGAGAAAAGTTCGGTGATCGTGTAACAGTTGGAGTCCACGCTTTAGCGTGTCGGGCGGGAACAACCTAAAGGTTGGACTCCAACAAAATCGTAAATCGCGTGGCCAAGTCGAACAACATCACGATGTGCAGTTTCTGCGGCAAGTCGCACGCAGAAGTCCGCAAGCTCATCTCCGGCCCGGGCGTTTACATCTGCGATAACTGCGTCGTCCTCTGCAAGAACGTCCTCGACAAGGAACTGTTCGCCGACGCGAAGAAGCCGCACCGCCCCAAGCTCAAAGCCCCCAAGCCAGCGGAGATCAAGCAACAGCTCGACCTCGTCTGCATCGGCCAGGAACACGCCAAGAAGACTTTGGCCGTGGCCGTCCACAACCACTACAAGCGCATTTCACAAAAGCCCGAGGCGGAAACCGAAGCTGCCGAGCCTGCCGAGGCGGAAGCCCAGCCCAACGGCAAGCACCACGAAGTCGAGATCGAGAAGAGCAACATCCTCATGGTCGGCCCGACGGGTTCGGGTAAAACCCTGCTCGCGCGTGCGCTGGCAAAGATTCTCGACGTGCCGTTCGCCATCGCCGATGCGACCACGCTCACCGAGGCCGGTTACGTGGGCGAGGACGTGGAGAACATCATCCTGCGCCTGCTGCAAAATTCCGATTACGACGTGAAACGCGCGCAACGCGGCATCATCTACATTGACGAGATTGACAAGATTACGCGCAAGGCTGACGGGCCATCCGTCACGCGCGACGTGAGCGGCGAAGGCGTGCAACAGGCGTTGCTGAAAATTCTGGAAGGCACGGTGTGCAGCGTGCCGCCGCAGGGCGGGCGCAAGCATCCGCAGCAGGAATACATCCGCGTGGACACGGCGAACATCCTGTTCATCTGCGGCGGCGCGTT
>JANMJO010000320.1:0-6659 GCA_031371425.1 Verrucomicrobiales bacterium
GCGCATCCGAGTTCCCGAAAGCGTTCGCAAGCTCTCCCTCTCCCATCGGATGGGAGAGGGGTGGGGTGAGGGCTGGTCGCACGACCGTTCCAGAGTGGAGTTCATTCTGCAAATCGGCTCCACCGAAAACAGCGAAGAACCGGCTAGGAAACGAGATTACGATTAAGATTACGATTAAGATTAGGACACTGCCCGTTGTAACCCGCGCTTGCTTGGCGGGCGGGAATGAATTACAAGCACACCCGGAAATCAAAAATTTTATGTATAAAATCATTGGCGGTGACGGCAACGAATACGGCCCGGTGAGCTTGGAGGTGATGCGGCAGTGGCTCGCGGAGAACCGCGTGAACGGCGAGACGCAGGTGCGCGGGGAGACGACGGAGTGGAAGCCGCTGGCGCAGTTCCCAGAATTCGCCACGGGGCTGGCGCAACCGCAGGCGCAGGCGCAGTCGTCCGCAGGTGGCGCGCCCGCGCCGTTCGCGACGGCATCGGCTGCGAGGGCGGATCGGCGGGAGGTTTTTGACGGGGATTACCAGTTGGACATGGGCGGGTGCATCTCGCGCGGTTGGGCGTTGTTGAAGGCGAACTTCGGCGTGCTGTTCGGCGGGGTGATGATTTATTTTGGAGTGGAACTGCTGGTGGGCGCCCTTTCGGTGATTCCATTGATAGGAATTATTTTCACGCTGGCGAACTGGGTGATTACGGGGCCGTTGATGGGCGGGTTGCTTTATCTTTTCCTGCGTGTCGTGCGCGGCGAGGCGGCGGGGGCGGGGGATATTTTCGATGGATTCCGGCGCGCGTTCGGCCAGTTGTTTCTCGGCCAGCTTGTCACCAGCATGCTCATGGGGCTTTGCCTGCTGCCGGCGCTGGTCGCGGGTGTGATCATCCTGCTGCCTTCGATCACGCACCATACAACTCCGGAGCTGCCGCAAATCCTGATGGTGTGCGGCGTGGGTGCGCTGTGTCTGATCCCGATGCTGTATTTGCAGGTGAGCTGGATGTTCACGCTGCCGCTAATCTTGGACAAGGGGCTGGAGTTCTGGCCGGCAATGAAGATGAGCTGGCAGCGGGTGAACCTGCATTGGTGGCAGTCGTTCGGGCTGATGGTGCTGATCGGTCTCGTGAATGTGCTCGGGCTGCTGATGTGTCTTGTGGGTATTTTGGTCACGGTGCCGATTGGCCTAGCGGCGATGATGTATGCCTACGAAACCATTTTCTCCGGTGACAACTCCCAGGCTTCCTAGCCACACGGCGGCGCGGAATGCGGCGTTGGTGAACCTGCTGGCCACGCCGGGGCTGGGGTCGCTGATGGCGCGGCGGTGGGTCGCGGGAGTGGGGCAGTTGGTTCTGGCGCTGGCGGGCTTCGGGATGTTGCTGGCGTGGTTCGTGCGGACGATGCGGGATTATTACGGCATGATTTCCGACCAGCAGAGCGCGCCGCAGGTTCACTTTGGTTTGTTGAAGGTGGGGGCAGCGGTGTTTGCCGTGTCATGGCTGTGGGCTTTGGTGACGAGCTTCCAGATTTTCCGTTCTGTGCCGAAAAATCTGCCGGGTGTTCCGCCGCCGCGACTGGGTTGAGGCTGATACTATTTACCAATGATTTCCGGTGGATTGGTAGGGCGCGTCACTCCGTGCGCGACGTTCGTGTGCTAACCCACGCCCTCGGCGGGCAAGGGATTGCCCGCCCTTCCTGCGTTGGTAGGGCGCGTCACTCCGTGCGCGCCGTCGTGGTGAGCCAGCAGGCGTTGGTTGGCAATCGCGGCGGGCAGAGGACTGCCCGCCCTACCTGCCGCACCGATTATCTTTGGGAATTGGTATGACTTCTGAAGTTGGGGAGCGCGTCCAAGCCGGGCGGGTCAGTTTCCGTTCGAGCCTTTGATGTGCTGCTGGATGCGGCGGAGGTCGGCCAAGTCGGCGGCGTTGCGGGCACGACCACCAACTTCGCCGTTTGCTTTTGGGAATTGCCATTTCCATTTTTCCACATGGCCATCCACGAAGGAGAGGGTTGCACCGCGCTGGTGGCGGTCGGCGGGAATATCCAGCCAGTAATCCTGCCAATATTGTCCCTGCGGAATGACGCCAAAGGTAGAATCATAAATGGCGTCAGCATCAGTATCCATGAACACAAACAGGGAGCTAGGCTGTTTGACTTCGGTGAATTTCCGGTAGTGATTGTCCGCAACGCAATTGATGCTGTTGGCCATGTTGTAGCTGCGGTTGCGCACGAGAGTCGGGAGGCCGTCCACTGTGGAGCGGTCTGCAGGACAGTGGTAGATACTGGGGCTCTGGTTGTAGATGTAGAGCATGGAGATGGCGGCGGTGATGGGATTCGGGTCTTGCCGGGTGATGGATTGGCACCAGGTCATCATGTCCTCCGGTTTTGGGCCGGAAGGCGGGTTGGTGGTGCCGACATCGAAACTGAATACGAAATTATTCGGCACCATCACGTCTTCGTTGTCGGTGGGATACATGCTCCAGCAGACGGCGAGTTGCTTGAGGTTGTTGATGCATTTGATGGTCATGGCGCGGTCTTTGGCCTTGCTCAACGCGGGCAGCAGCAGCCCGGCAAGGATGGCGATGATGGCGATGACGACGAGTAGTTCGATGAGGGTGAACCCAGCGCGCGGAGGGCGGTTTGATGATGGCTGGGTGTGGTTGCTCATGTTCGGTTGACGGTTGACGCCGTAAAGATACTTCGCCGTTGGTTTCGCGCCATAGGAAAATCTAAACCCGACTTCCGAAATTGAAACCGCTAATCCGCGCTAATGGACGCTAATTCAAAGTCATCCCGCAAACTAATTCCCGAGAGCTTTTTTCCGGCTCGGGATTCCGCTTCCCCCGGTAATCAGCGAAAATCAGCGCCGATTAGCGGTTGAACTTCGGCGTTCGGGCTAAACGGAAGGGTCGGCATGTTGCTGGCCCAAATTGCGGGATTACTCGTTTGCAAACGATGCAGGTAGGGCGCGTCACTCCGTGCGCGCCGTCGCGTGTCAACCCACGCGTTCGGCGGGCAGAGGACTGCCCGCCCTACCGGTTTTGTGATCATTGTTTGTCAAACGCACAATCCTATTAAGTTAGGGACGGCGGCACGCCCGTCCCTCCCAAACATCAATACGTCAGCAGCCCCAGCGCGCGGAGGCCGCGGTCGGTCAGCTCCCAGCGTCCGTTGCGCTGGGTGACGAGGCGGCGCGCGGGATTTTTTTGCTGCTCGGCGGCGTTGACGGAGAGGAGTTGGAATTTCGCCGTGCTTTTGATTTCCGCCGGGGCGCGAGGGGTGAGTTCGTAGGGCAGGGAGTTGAAGTTGAGCGCGATTTCGTAGCCGGCCACGCCTTCCTTTTCGGTGCGCGGGTTGTGGCGGATCAACTGCGGGTAGCGTTTCAACCAGGGAAAATTCTGGGCGCGCACGAACACGCGGCAGAGTTCCGTCTGGCTGCGGAGGAATTGCACGAGGCTGAATTTCGCGCCGAGCCGCTGCTCTTCGAGGAAGATGAGGCGCGAGTCAATGGCGATTAGGTTCTGGCCGTTCCACACGCCGTGGTCGTTGCGTTCGCCGGGAGCGTTGCGCTTGAACCAGTCGCTGAAGCGGTCGTTGACGATGAGGTTCAGCTCGAAGTGGACGTGTGCGCGGTCTTTGGCGATGCGTTCGCCGGTGTTGCTGGTGCGGCCCATCGTGCCGATGACTTGCCCGCCGCGCACGGTGGTGCCGGGGCGCAGGCCGGGTTCGATGTGGCTGAGGTGCGCGTAGAGGGAATAAATTTCCAGCCCCTCGATGCGGTGGCGGAGGATGATGTAGTTGCCGTAGTTGGAGAGGGATGGCTTGGCGTTGATGTAGGCGACCTCGCCGTCGGCGGTGGCGGCGACGGGGTCGAGCGGTTCGCCGCGTTTGTCGCGCTGGAGGCAGCGGATGTCGAGGCCCTCGTGCATCTGCCAGCCGTCGGTGCGGACGCAGCCGAAGGTGCCGCTGACCCAGGTCTTGCCGGGCGTGGCGGCAAAATATTTTTCCTCGCCGCCTTTGTCGAAGATCGCGCGGTTGGCGGTGGGCAGGTGGAATGGCTGCGCGCTGGCGAGCTGGGTTGACAACACTGCGGCGAAGAGTGAACCGGTCAAACGATGCAGGCGGGACATTTTATTTGAAGGTGTTCTTGAGGACTTCGGCGGCGGCGGTATTGAGGCCGCGCACGATGCGTTCGGCCTCCTCGCGAGTGGTGTCGGGGGTGAAGGTGAGTTGCCCATCGGTGATGGGGCGGGCGATGAGCGGCGCGGCCAGCCAGCGGGTCTCGCCGAATTCGGCGAGGATGGCGATGCGTTTGCCGGGGTAGAAGCGTGTGGTGTTTTCCAGCACGAGCTTGCCGTGGTAGTTGAACTCGATCTGGATGGCGAAGCCGCCCATCCAATCCACGACCGTGGCGCGGGTGACATCGCGTTCGTCAATGAACGGGTTGTTGTCCACCGTCACCGTGGTGGGCGAGGCGCGGCAGATGGTCACCGGCATGGTCATGCCGGTGATGTCCGCATTGGTCTCGATGTGGAGGCGGACGGCGGTGAGTTCTTTCTTGTCTTTGGGGGTCTGGCAGCCTGCGACCAAGGCGAGCAGCAGCAAAATGATATTGAAGTGGGGCGTCCGAACCTTCATAGTCATTACGAAACTGAATTACAGCAACGAAGTAAAGATTCGATATGGGCAAACAAACAAACAAAACCATCAAACGTAGCCGTCGCGACGCCTACAACAAACGTCAAAAAGCAGTGATCAAAACCAAAATCAAGAAGGCGGCCAAAGCGTAACGCTGCCGTCCGATTGCAATGCACAGCCGCCCGGATGGGCGGCTGTTTTTTTGTCGGGAATACCGTTGGACGTCTCCGCGAACTGCCACCGCTTGGAGTTCCGCCTTCAGGCAATTTGAGTCATCGCCAATCCGAACCGCGTAAACGCGGAACTCCAAACGTGGCGTCTGCGGTAAATTCGGAATTCGACACCCGCCGCCGCCCCCGCTATTTTCCGGCGTCACCAAAACGATTCCGCCATGCCGCAACGCTTTCAAAAACACTACTCGCGCGAGGAAGCCACGGCCTTGCTCCCGCAGATTCGCATCTGGCTGGACCGCGTCGGCGAACTGCGCGAGACGCTCGCCCTCTGCGATAAACGACTCGGCGGACTGCGCGGCGGCGGCGAGGACCTCGGCGGCGAGCTCGTCGGCAAATGGATCAAGGCCATCGCCGGGCTCAAGGACGTGCTCGATGAATTCCAGCGGCGCGAGATATTCATCAAGGACATCGAGCGCGGGCTGCTCGACTTTCCCGCGTTCATTGGCGGGCGCGAGGTCTTTCTCTGCTGGGAGCGCGACGAGGCCAACGTGGAGTACTGGCACGATCTGGATTCCGGTTTCTCCGGGCGCGAGCCGTTGTGACTTTGGGTGGGATTAAAACTGCTCCGCGCTCCATTCGCGATCCGCAGAAAACGGTCACAGTTTTTTTTGAAACCGCGCTAATCCGCCTTTGCCTTGCCGGTGTGGCGCGGGTCGTGGCGGAACATCGGCCATGCGGCGCGGGCGGGCGGCGTTCCGGTTTTGACCTTGAAAAAGCCGTTCTCATTGTCCGTCACATACAGATCGCCTGCCGCATCCAGCGCGGGCGTCGCCGTCACCATCGAATTTCCAAGCTCCAGCACCCAGTCCTTCTGGCCATTTGTGGAAAACGCGGCGACGTTCCGATAGTCCCCCACGAAGTAAACCCTCCCTCCCGCCGCCAGCAGCGGCGTGCTCTCCACCGGCGTCGCACCGGTGCGGAAGCGCCGCTGGATTGTCCCGTCCGGTTTCACGGCGGCGAATCCCTCGTTCATCCCCAAGAAAATCGTGCCGTGGTCATCCACCACCGGCGATGACCTGCAGGTGCTGTCCGTTTTGAGCTCCCACTTCTTCGCGCCGGCTGGCGTGAGCGCGTAAAGCTTTCCGTCCAGCGAGGTGAAACAAACCGTGCCATCGCCGGCAATGGCCGGTGATGAGAGGATCGCGCCGCCGGTGGTGAACTCCCACTTCTTCGCGCCATCCGGCTTGAGCGCATAAAACTTTCCGTCGTGTGACCCGAAATAAATCGTTCCATCTGCCGCGATGGCCGGTGAGGAAACGATCGCGCCGCCGGTGGAGAACTCCCATTTCTTCGCGCCGTCCGGGGTGAGCGCGTAAAACTTTTTGTCCCACGAGCCAAAATAGATTGTGCCGTCGTTCTCCAGCGCTGCGGAGGAATCCACCCAGCCGCCGGTGTTGAAGCGCCACCGCCGCTTGCCGTCCGGCGCGACGGCGTGGAGCGCGTTGTCGCGGCTGCCGATGTAGATCGTCCCGTCCGAGCCGATTGCGGGCGATGATTTGACCTCGCGCCCGGTCTCGTAAGTCCACTTGGTTTCGCCGTCGGGATGAATCGCGTGAAGCTTGCCGTCGAACGCGCCGATGTAGATCGTGCCATCGCTACCGAAGGCCGCAGTGGAATCGCAATAGACCCCCAGCCCGCGCGTCCACGCCAATGGCGGGGGCGCTTCGCCGCGAGCCACCGCGACGAAAGCCACGGTGAGAGCAGCGAGCCATTTGAAGACGTTGAGCATCATCGGGGCGTAGTTAAAACCGCGCCGTCGGCTGGCGCAAACAATAATTGCCCGCGCGCCGTGC
>JANMJO010000323.1:0-13856 GCA_031371425.1 Verrucomicrobiales bacterium
CCCACGACGGCGCGCACGGAGTGACGCGCCCTACCTGAAAATCCGTGTTTTATCCGTGTTCAATCCGTGGCAAGTTGACCCCATGAATCTCATCTCCAAATCCGCGTTCCCCGGCAAGCTCAACGACGCGCAGGTCGTTGAACTTGTGGCGAGCGCGCTGCCCGCCGGTGAGTATCGCGGCAAGAAGATTTTGCTCATCGTCCCCGATCACACCCGCACCGCGCCGGTGGGGTTGCTGTTCAAGACCATCTTCGACCAGATTGGCGCGGTGACAAAACATCTCGATGTGCTCGTCGCGCTCGGCACACATCCGGCCATGACCGAGGATGCCATCTGCCAGCGATTGGAGATTTCACTGGATGAACGCTCCGCGACTTATGGCAAAGTCCGCTTCTTCAATCACGAATGGGACAACCCCGCCGCGCTTCAGGAAATCGGCACGCTCACCACGGCGGACGTGCAGGAACTCACCGACGGTTTGTTTTCGATGGAAGTCCCCGTCGAGATCAACAAGCTCGTGTTCGATTACGACCAGGTCATCATCGTCGGCCCGGTGTTCCCGCATGAAGTCGTCGGGTTCTCCGGCGGCAACAAGTATCTATTCCCCGGCGTGGGCGGGCCGAAGATTTTGAATTTCTTCCACTGGCTCGGCGCGGTCGTCACCAACCCGATGATCATCGGCAACAAATGGACGCCCGTCCGCAAAGTCGTGGACCGCGCGGGCGCGCTTGTGAAAGTCAGCAAGGCGTGTTTCTGCATGGTCGTTGCGCCGGATAAATCGCTGGCCGGACTTTCCTTCGGCACGCCCGAGGCCGCGTGGGACGCCGCGAGCGAGTTGTCCAAGCAAGTTCACATCGTTTACAAAGACGCGCCGTTTGCGACCGTGCTCTCCAACATGCCGCCGATGTATGACGACCTCTGGGTTGCGGGCAAGGGCATGTATAAACTCGAACCCGTCGTCGCCGACGGCGGCGAACTCATCATCTACGCGCCGCACGTCACGGAGATTTCCGTCACGCACGGCAAGGTCATCGAGGAGATCGGCTACCATTGCCGCGATTATTTTCTGACGCAATGGGACGCGTTCAAACACCATCCTTGGGGCATCCTCGCGCACAGCACGCACGTGCGCGGCATCGGCAAGATGGAAAACGGCGTCGAGAAATGCCGCATCCGCGTCACGCTCGCCACCGGCATCCCGGAAGCCATTTGCAAAAAAATTAACCTCGGCTACCGCGACCCGAAGAGCATCAACATCGAGGACTACGCCAACCGCGAGGCGGAAGGCGTATTGCTAGTCCGCAAAGCCGGTGAGATGCTCTACCACCTCAAGCAGCAGCCCAAGTGGGCGGGCGGAATATGATTTGATTTTTGCGCCATGAAAATCCCCACCCTCTACCTCGATACGTCCGTCATCGGCGGATATTTCGACACGGAGTTTCGGGAGGCCACGCGCGAACTGGTCCGGCAGGCGGACTTAGGACTTTACCGGACTTTTGTTTCCGCCGTCACGGTCAGCGAGGTTCAAGGTGCGCCAGCGGAAGTCCGCCAATTCTTTGCCAACACCTTTGACCGGGCGGAACAAGTTTTGCCATTGACCGCTGAAGCCGAGGCTTTGGCGCGGGCGTATCTCAAGGCAAAAGTCGTCTCACCCAACTACAGCGATGATGCCCGGCACGTCGCCATCGCGACCGTGGAACAGATCGGCCTCATCGTGAGTTGGAATTTCAAACATCTGGCCAATTACCAGCGTGAGACCGGTTTTAACCGCGTCAACCTCTTGCAAGGCTACCCGCCTGTGCGTATCCTGACCCCGCTGGAGTTGATTTATGGCGACCAAGACTAAAAAATTCGACGCCGTGGCGGAATCCCGCAACTGGAAACAGACCGTGGGGCAAAAGACCGCTGCCATGAACCCCGCCGCCTTGCTCACCTTCTTCAATCGCGACAAGGCCTTGGCGCAGATGCAGGCCTGGCGCAAGAAATCTTCCCGTGCAGCAGCTGCGCACTGATTCCAAGCCACCCCGATGGGCGGGCCGCGCTAACTGAATTTCAACCAACCAACATTCCGTCAACAACCGACAACGAAAATAATTATGCAACCTCAAGGCGACATCGCACTCATCGGACTGGCCGTCATGGGCCAGAACCTCATCCTCAACATGAACGACCACGGCTACACCGTAGTCGCCTACAACCGCACCACGGAAAAGGTGGACGCCTTCCTCGCCAACGAAGCCAAGGGCACGAAGGTGCAGGGCGCGCATTCCATCGAGGAGATGGTCGCCAAGCTCAAGAAACCGCGCCGCGTGATGATGCTCGTCAAGGCCGGCAAGCCCGTGGACGATTTCATCGAGCAACTCATCCCGCACCTCGAAGCCGGCGACATCATCATTGACGGCGGCAACTCGCTGTTTGACGACACCAACCGCCGCCAGAAACACGTCGAGAGCAAAGGCCTGCTCTACATCGGCACCGGCGTCAGCGGCGGCGAAGAAGGCGCGCGCAAAGGCCCGAGCATCATGCCCGGCGGTTCGCCCGCCGCGTGGCCGCACGTCAAAGACATCTTCCAAGCCATCTCCGCCAAGGTCGAGGGCGGCGCGCCCTGCTGCGACTGGGTCGGCGAACAAGGCGCAGGCCATTACGTCAAGATGGTCCACAACGGCATCGAATACGGCGACATGCAGTTGACCTGCGAGGCTTACAACATCATGAAAAACGGCCTCGGCATGAGCGCCGACGAGATGCACGAAGTCTTTGCCGAATGGAACAAGGGCGACCTCGACAGCTACCTCATCGAAATCACCCGCGACATCCTCGCAAAGAAGGACGACGACGGCACCCCGCTCGTGGACAAGATTCTCGACACCGCCGGGCAGAAAGGCACCGGCAAGTGGACGGTCATCAACTCGCAAGACCTCGGCATCCCCATCACGCTCATGGCTGAAGCCGTTTTCTCCCGCTGCATCTCCGCGTTGAAAGACGAGCGCGTGAAAGCCTCGCGCAAGTTGAAAGGCCCGCGCCCCGCGCTCACCAGCATCGCGGCGAACGCGGAAAAGAAGAAGGCGTTCATCGCCGACATCAAGAGCGCGCTCTACGCGTCGAAGATCGTCAGCTACTCGCAGGGCTACATGCTCATGCGCGCCGCCGCCAAGGAATACAAGTGGACATTGAACTACGGCGGCATCGCGCTCATGTGGCGCGGCGGCTGCATCATCCGCTCCCGCTTCCTCGGCAAGATCAAGGAAGCCTACGACAAGAACCCCAAGCTCACGAACCTGCTGCTCGACGATTATTTCCGAGGCGAGATCAAAGCCGCGCAGAAAGGCTGGCGCAACATCGTGGCCACCGCAGCGAAGAAGGGGATACCCGTTCCCGCGTTCAGCACCGCGCTGGCGTTCTACGACCAATACCGCTCCGCCGTCCTGCCCGCGAACCTGCTGCAAGCGCAACGCGACTACTTCGGCGCACACACCTACGAGCGCGTGGACAAACCGCGTGGCGAATTCTTCCACACCAACTGGACCGGTCGCGGCGGCACGACCGCCAGCAGCACTTACAACGTGTAAGCTGCGGCGGCGGTCTGCCACCGCCGGCTTTCGTCGCTCACCGAGCGACGCTACAAATTCAAAAGCGCGGGCTTCGGCTCGCGCTTTCTTGCTGGGGGTGTCCGGTTGGAGGAAGAATGGTCGGAGCGACAGGATTCGAACCTGCGACGTCTTGGACCCAAACCAAGTGCTCTAGCCAGGCTGAGCTACGCTCCGGTCCGCGACAGTAACTACCAAAACCGCGCCCGAGGCAATGATGAATTCAGCATCCGGTTGTTCGCCCGTCACCGCCGGAAGGACGCGGAGCGCATGGGAATGGTTCGGAGGTGTTTTGTCCGGCGCGTGTGTGCTGGTTGTCCGTGCGCCAGACGGTAAAGTCGGTGCAGGCAGCCATATTTTTTGCAACTGAAGATTGACAAAATGACCCCGGGCTAGGATTCTCACGCCCTGTTGTGGCTCGGTAGCTCAGTTGGTAGAGCAGTTGACTCTTAATCAATTGGTCCACGGTTCGAGTCCGTGCCGAGCCACCACTCTTTCAATGCTTGCAGAAGTCGGTCGGAACGGAAATCCCACGAGCAGTATCCAAAGCGGGCAAGATTACTCCGCAACGCGGGCGATTCCGTGTCCGTAAAAACTTGCTCCGGCCCGCGCAATCCATTTTCCTCTGCCGATGAATTTGACTCCATTCTTTGCTTGGGAAGTTCTCATAGCCGTATGCGCGGGCGCTTAAACATTTTTCAGAGGACGATGCTTCAGTGGGACGCGTTGCATCCCTACAACGCCATCCACGTCGTCAGGATTTCCGGTGCATTCGACGCGGCGCGGCTTCAGGATGCGCTCGCAACCACGCTGCAAACGCTCGGCCTCACGGGGCTTGGGATGGACCGGCGCGCAGGCCGCTTCGAATACCGCGGCGGCCCGGCGTTGTGCGATATCACGGTGATCGCTGCGGGCGAACAGGCGCTGGCGGATGAGGTCGCGCGGCAGTTGAACCAGCCATTTGCGACTGCTGTGAACTTCAACCCGTTCCGGTTTTTTGTCGCACCTGAAGACGGTTGTTTCCGTCTCGGCCTCGTCTATTTTCACGCCGTCGCGGACGCGGAATCCATCGTGCGTCTGCTGCGAGCCATCGTTCGCGCGTATGCGGAAGGTGTGGCTGCCGTCGGCGGCGCGCTGGAACGTCATCCGCCACCGCTGCCGAGCCTGCTGCTGCGCCAGCCGGGATTGTTTCTGCGCAAGCTGCTCGCGCTGCCGGCGCTCATCGGCGACATGAATAAAACATTCCGGCCCGACTGTCCCGACGCGGGCGATATGGGCATCGGCTTTGTTTTTTTTGCGCTGACGCCGGAACAGTTGCGCGGCCTGCTCGCGGCGGGCAAGTCGTGGGGCGTCACGATCAACGACCTTTTCCTCGCGGTGTTGCTGAAAGGTTTTGCCTCGCTCGCCGTCACCCGTTTGCCGACCGAGTATCGGCGGAATTTGTCCGTCGGCTGCATCATCAACACGCGCAAAGACCACGGCATGGACGGCGCGCACACGTTCGGCTTGTATCTCGGTTCGTTTGTCGTCACGCACGAAGTTCCGGCGGCGATGTCGTTGCGCGGGCTGGCGGAAGATATCCACCGCATCACGCAGCGTGTGAAGCGCGACCGGCTTTACCTTGCCGCGTCCGTGGAGATGGCGCTCGCCGGCGCGGCGCTGGCGTGTTTTTCGCCGGCGCGGCGGAAGAATGTGTATCGGAAGAATTATCCGCTCTGGGGCGGCATCACGAACCTGAACCTGAACCCGCTTTGGCCGCACTCCGAGGTGTCGCCGCCGCTGGATTATTTCCGCGCCGTCTCCACCGGGCCGGTCACGCCGGTGGTTTTGTCCGCCACGACAGTGGGTGACGCGGTGAATTTGGGGGTCTCCTACCGCACCTCATTCTTCTCCGAGACGGAGATGGAACAGTTGAAAAATGTTTTTCTGGAGCAGGTGGAGCAGATAAGCTCTGGCGCGTGAAAGGAAAGTTTCTTTTTTGTGTTTGCCTGTTGCCGGCGTTGCTGCTCGCGGGTTGTGTGACGCCGGCGTCTCAGGGTGTTCCCATGTCCGCAAAGCCTGTCGTCCTGCCGCCCGCGTTACAGGACAAGATTCTTGCGCTCGACCCCGAGCACGTCACCGACAAAGACATCCGCGAAACGCTCGCGTTCGCGCCCGCGCCGCAGGTCATCAACATCCACGGCGGCATCTTCCCGGTGTATCGGGTGATGGTCTCATTCTCTGAATTTCTCGTTGGCATGGGCTATCCCGAGGCGTCCGCAACATTGCCTGACGGCAGCAGCTCCTTCAGTTGCTACGACAGCGCCGGAATGATCGCCGGCGTGGCGGCGTGGTATTACGAGCGCACCGGGCTGCGCCCGATGATTGTCGGCCACAGCCAAGGCGGCATGCAGGCCGTCAAGGTGCTGCACTATCTCGCCGGGCATTTCACGCCGAAAATTTCAGTCTGGAATCCTTTGACGCAGCACGAAGAGAATCGGGTTGAGTTCGTTGATCCCCGCACCGGCCAGAATCGTCCGGTCGTCGGCCTGAGTCTCGCCTACGCCACCGCCGTGGGCGCGGGCGGTCTGACACGCGCGTTGCCGAACCAGTGGGACCTCGCCGACAAGCTCCGCCGCATCCCCGATTCGGCGGAGGAATTCACCGGCTTCTATCTCGGCTTCGATCTCTTCGGCGGCGACGCCTTGGGCTTCGGCGCGGCCAACTGTTACAAGGCCGAGGGCAAAGCCGCCATCCGCAACGTCCAATTGCCGACATCGTATCATCACGGCACCGTTCCGTGCACGAAACACCTTTCCGAAAACCAACAGGTCAAGGACTGGATCAACAACTACACGCCGTCGGACGTGCCGGAATTCAACGAGCACTTCGCCGCCACCACCGACAACATCCTCTGGGGCGCGGACGTCTGGCACAGCATCAAAAAACATTGGGTGCTCGAACTGCAAAACCTCATTCGCGCCCAGCGCGGACAAACATCATGACAACCGAAGAACTATTCTGCCGCCGTGCCACCGTCATCACCTTCGCCCTCATCTACTGGGGCGGCGTGTTCGTGCAGGCCCGGCGCATCCGCAGGCACATCGGGCGGACGCCAAACCTCAAACCGCGTGATGCCAGGGAAAAACTTCTCTGGCTCGGCTGGCTGCTCGTCATCGCGGCGTGGATGGGGCAGGGGTTTCTCATCAAGGGCGGGGACACCTCGCTCTGGCTGCGGATGCAGGCGTGCCTGTTGCAACCCACCAGCCTCACGCTCGGCGTTGCGCTGACGCTGGCGGGTTATGCGGGGACAATCTGGTGCTACGTCATCATGGGCGACGCCTGGCGCATCGGCATTGACCGCGCCGAAAAAAATTCACTCGTGACACGCGGGCCGTATCGGGCGGTGCGGCATCCGATCTATCTTTTCCAAATCGTCATGCTCGCTGGCGCGCTGCTGCTGCTGCCCACGGCAGTCTCGGCGCTCACGCTCGCCGTGCATCTGCTGTGCGTGTTGACCAAGGCGGTGGATGAGGAGAAATATTTACTGACCGTTCACGGCGAAACCTACCGCGCCTATCTCGCTCGCACCGGACGCTTGTTCCCGAAAATCTTCTTTAAACAATTGTGACGGAAGTTTGGGGCGGTTGTTTTATTTGCTTTGAACCCCGGTCGTGACTGCTAGTCTCATCATCGTAAGAGCAAGATAACTCCTCAAGGAAAGCGTTGGTATGGTGACCCAGCGACAAGGATACAAACAGGGAAAGGAACTCCAGGACAAAAAATCCGAAGCGAAGGTTCGGATAAGAGCGGTGATTGTTCCTCCCTCCCTCCGGCGTCCGCCGAATCGGATCAAGCATTCCCCCATCGTCGGCCTTGGCGCGGCCTCCCTGAAAGAGCGGGGAAAACTATTTCTCCGGATCAAAGGCTCTCAGCACTATCTGCGCTTGTTGCAGGAGCATCCGCACGAACTCGACTTGTTGTTCAAAGACTTGTCCGCTTTCACGGATATCACCGAGCGCAAGCATATGGAGGAAGTGTTGCGTATGAGCGAGGAACACTACCGGAAGCTATTCATAAGTTCGCGAGACGCCATCATGACTCTGGAGCCACCATTGTGGCGGTTCACGTCCGGCAATCCGGCCGCCGTGGATATGTTCCGCGCGGGAGATGTGAACCGGTTTGTGACGACCACGCCCTGGAGGCTATCGCCCAAGTTTCAGCCGGATGGCCAGCCTTCCATCGTAGCCACGAAGGCAATGTTGAAAAAGGCAATGCGGCATGGAAATCATTTCTTCGAATGGCAGCATAAGCGTCTCGATGGTGAGTGTTTTCCCGCGTCTGTGCTGCTGTCCCGCGTGAAGTTGGGATGGGGGCGAACGTTTCTTCAAGTGACCGTGCGTGACATCACCCAGAGCAAGCGGGCAGAGGAGGTGCTACGCGAAAGCGAGGAGCGTTTTCTCCAAGTGACCAAGGCTATCGAGGAGGTTTTCTGGCTGGCCGATACGAGCAAGAACAAAATGCTCTACGTCAGCCCTAGCTACGAACGGATATGGAAGCGCACCCGCCAGTCGCTTTACGATGTCCCCCACGCATGGCTGGATGCCATCCACCCTGAAGACAGGCAGCGTGTTTTGGACGTGGCGGTGACAAGACAAGTCTCGGGAAAATACGATGTGAAATACCGTATCCTCCGTCCAGATGGCTCGAAGCGATGGATTCACGACCGCGTTTTCCCGATCAAAGATGCGGCAGGAAAAGTCGTGCGCATCGCCGGCGTCGCCACCGATATCAGCGAGCGCGTTAAGCTGGAGCATGAAATTCTGGAGGTCAGCGAGCGGGAACGCCGCGGCATCGCCCAAGACCTGCATGACGGTTTGGGACAACTGTTGGTGGGCGCGACTTATCTGACCAACAGTTTGCGCCAAGATCTCGCCGCCAAGTCCCTCCCAGAAGTCCGCCAACTCGGCCGGATATTGAAGGTGCTGAATGAGGCCACCGCGCAGGCGCGCAGTCTAGCCCGCGGTCTGCACCCGGTGAAACAAGAGCACAACGGCCTGATGGTGGCGCTACAAGAGTTGGCCAGTCGGACGGAAAAGTTGTTCCGAATCAGATGCCATTTCACCTGCCGGGGTAAGGTTCTGGTCGGAGATACTGTGATTGCCACCAACCTGTTTCGCATTGCGCAGGAAGCGGTCACCAATGCGATCAAACATGGCAAAGCGGAACGCATTGAAATCCGCCTGGCCGAGACGCCTGACCGGATCATTGTCACAGTGAGAAACGACGGTGATGGAATGCCAGCCCGTAGACAGCAGAAAGTGGGGCTGGGTTTGCATATCATGCAATATCGCGCCGGAATAATCGGCGGGTCACTGGCGATCCAAAAAAATACCGGGCGCGGAATCGAGGTTAATTGCTCGGTGGCTCGATCAAATAAAATTCCGAAGCAATAAGTAAGGATTGATATGACGCCCCGAATACCACTGGCGACCAAAGGTGCAGCGCGGAAGAGAATCCTCATTGTTGATGATCATCCATTGATGCGGGAGGGTCTGCGCGGCGCCATCAATCGCGATTCCAATATGATGGTCTGCGGCGAAGCGGAGAATGCCAAGCAGGCGATGGAGGTTGTCGAAAAGTCCTCGCCTGACCTGGTCCTGCTGGATATCACACTGCCCGGAAAGAGCGGGCTGGAACTGCTCAAGGACATTAAGGCCAAGCATCCTCAATTGCGGATGCTGGCCATCTCCATGCACGATGAATCGCTCTATGCCGAAAGGGCGTTGCACGCAGGCGCCAGTGGTTACATCAATAAAGAACGGCCGCCCGAGGAATTGCTCAAGGCCATCCGCCAAGTGCTCAGCGATCATATCTATGTGAGCAACGATGTTTCCGAAAATATCGTGAATCGTCATATCGGCTGGCCGGTGACCGCCTCCCCGTTGTCAGAGCTGACCGACCGCGAATTTGAAATCTTTCAAATGTATGGCGTGGGACTGTCACCCAAGGAGATTGCGAAACAACTTTGTCTCAGCGTTAAAACCGTGGCCGCGCATAACGCCAACATCCGACTGAAGCTTAAACTGAAAAGCACCGCCCACCTAGTGCGGCTCGCCGTCCAATTGGAGGACTCAAAAGCCGTGGTGCGCCCCAGTGCTGCCGCCGTCCTGCCGCCCGCCTCACCTGCCAATTCCCGGAGATAATCGGTGCAACTGGCAAGGGCAGACAGACCTTTCGCCTACGCATCGTGCCCTACGATGCAACCTTTGCCGACAGTGGGTGGGAATAGTCACCGGCGCGATCTTGAAGCGTCCAGATGGGCATAGTTTTGTTCGCGTTCCATGTTTTCACGCGAGCTTCCACCTGCGAGCATTCCTTCTCCCAATTCCTGCGGAGGAATGGTTTGATACGGTGTCGCCAAACGCAGCAACCTGACATCCACATCGGTTACGGCTGGAAGCCACGCGGTATCGCCTGCGAACCGCAGTTCATCGGCGTTCCGGGCCGTTCCACTGATGACGACTTTCCCTTTGAAGACGGAAACACTCATCTGCGAGATGTCGATGTTTTCTTTGAAGTTGGCGATGATCTCATCGCGCACTTCACGATCCAGCCGGTCGGAGACGTACCGGCGGTAGTTGTCATGTTTCAGCGCCTCCACATACTTGACACTTTCCGCGATAGCGGGCGATTCATTGCTCGCCATCTCGGTCAAAGTCGCGAAGGTCTTGGCTAAGATATCCGACCGGGCCAGATAGACCTTGTTGAGATCGAGTTGAATGGCTGGTTGCTCATGCGATTCCACGTTGGCGTTCGCTTGCCTAGTCGATCTTCCATAAACACTCGGCGCGGTAGCGTAAGTATTCGGGATGAGCAACTTCATCGCGGTGGTGGCGAAGAGGACAAGTGGAATTAACAGACATGCGAGCACCACGCCCATCCGAACACTTGGCTTCAAAAACCCCCCACTGGTTTGAGTTTGTCCCGTGTCGCTGCCAGGCATGTTCAACCGTGCAAGCGCATCGAGTTGCGCTTGCGTCAATACATACACCAAACCCGACTGACCATTTTGTTGTTGATTTGTTTTCATAATTTTCCCTTTCTGTTTTGTTCAGTTTGCTTGAGACCTATTCCATTTATTTATTCCTGCTCTCAAGGAGAACGTGTGAATCTGTCCCGTGTATAGTTCTAGCATCCGGCCGTCTTCTGGCAATTGGACAAAGCACTAGATGTCCGACTAACGAAACGACTATGCGAGCAGGTAAAAACCCTAGGCATGCCAAACCGGCAATGATGAAGTAGCGAATGACGAAGGAGG
Source organism: Verrucomicrobiales bacterium (assembly GCA_031371425.1). Classification (GTDB taxonomy): domain Bacteria; phylum Verrucomicrobiota; class Verrucomicrobiia; order Limisphaerales; family JAFMIX01; genus JAFMIX01. Next base: position 10,888 of record JANMJO010000323.1, read on the forward strand.
CACGTCCGATGTTTCGTCTGTGCAATCATCACCCAGGCGGGTGAAATATAAATCCCGTTTGTATGCTGGTGATTCCGCCGGGCGTGGTAACCTGTCAGACGATGAATATATTAATTGAGAACGCCGAGAGTTTGGAATTCCTCACCAGCAACAGCCAATGGACCAAGAAAGCCTCCGCCGCCAAATGTTTCGGGCTTACGCAGACCGCCCTTGAAGCCGCGAAGAAAGAACTCATCGGCAAGTTCAACATCGTCGCCTACATCCCGGACACACAGCAGATGATCAATCTGGAGCATGGCCGCGGCAAAGGCGCTCCCGCCGCTGCGTAACGCTTCCTCCCGGACTTCGCCCGTAGATTTCACGGATTATCGCAGATGAAAAATCTGTGCGAAGCTGCGCCATCATGCGGACGAAATTTTCGGCGGGACGCCGAAAATTACCCACCGGAGGCGGGTGCTACCAAAAACTTACCTGCGGGTTTGGTTTCAATTTCGGAGTCCGGGATTAAACCCAACTTCCGAAGTTGGCGGCGGGAACGGAACAGTAGCGCAGGCTTTCCAGCCTGCGGGTTCTGGCGACTTTCCAGTCGCCAGTTTCACAGCACACGCGACAGGAATGTCGCGTGAACCCGCAGACAGGAATGTCTGCGCTACATCCAGTCGCCGCTCGCTCCCCTTTCCATTTCGGAGTCTGGGATTAAACCCAAAAACCGAAATAGTAACCGCGGATGACGCGGATTTCGCGGATGGAAAACAGATTGATCTTCCGGTGTGTGCTCCAAACTCTTCCGCCCAGTTTCGGCTTCAAGTTTTTGTTTATCTGCGCCATCCGCGAAATCCGTGGTTTCAATTTCGGAGTCCGGGATTAAACCGCTCTAGTCCGCCATCGTGCGGGTGGATGCAAGTCGTCCGTATCTTTGCTTACTCCCCGGCGTTGAACTCGCTGTTCAGGAGGGCGAGGCCGTAAATCGCGGCGGTGTCGGCGCGCAGCACCAGCGGGCCGAGTGTGATGGGCGTGGCCCCGGCGGCGCGGATGGCGGCCACTTCTTCCGGCGTGAAATCCCCCTCCGGCCCCACCCACACGGCGGCGGTCTGCGGTGCGCGGCCCAATGCGGCGCGGCTGGCGGCAAAACAGTCGCGCGGATGCCGCCGGTCGGCTTGCAGCGCGGCGAGGAGGGATAGCTCGAAGGTTTCGCCACGCGCGAGGTAGTCTTGGAGTTTCACGGGTGCTTCAATTTTGGGCAGCCACGGCGAGCCGCATTGCTTGATGGCTTCGCTGGTGATGCGCCGCCATTTCTCGACCTTGCCGGCGGCTTCCTCGGGCTTGATATGCACGATGGTGCGTTCGGTGAGCAGCGGCACGATGCGCGCCGCGCCGAGTTCGGTGGCTTTCTCGATGAGGTCTTCGATCTTCCCTTTCGGGATGGCGGCGAGGAGCGTCACGGCGCAGGGCAGGGGCGCGGCGAACTTTTTTTCTTTCAAGGTCAGCACCACGCGTTCGCGGGAGGTGGTGGCGATTTCGCAATTGAATTGATTCCCTGCGCCGTCGAGGAGGGTGAGGACATCGCCGCGCCGCAGCCGCATGACGTCGAGTGCGTGGTGCGCCTCGCGGCCGGAGAGGGTGAGGGGGTCGCGTTGCGCGGCGTCGGGCAGGTAGAATCGGTGGGTGCTGGACATGGTTTGGTTGCGTTGGGTTTAGCGGCGGTTTGCCCTCACCCTAACCCTCTCCCGTCCGACGGGAGAGGGAACAGCGATGGGCGTCGCGCGAACATTTGGATGTGACTGGCACTGCGGACGCGTCTTGTTTCTCGTCGGAAAGAACCAGACGGCGAACCAGGCGTCGGCGTTGACGGTTGGGCGGGCAAACTTACCGAGAGCATCCGCAACCTCTCTCTCTCCCATCGGATGGGAGAGGGCCGGGGTGAGGGAATGAGGTTCACCGTCGTCATTTAAAAAACCGCTTCGCTTTCTCGAAGAAGCTTTGGCTGGCGGGGTTTTCTGTGCCGTCGCAGAGTTTGGCGTATTCTTCGAGCTTGGCTTTCTGCTCGTGCGAGAGGCGGGTGGGGACTTCTACGGTCAGGCGCACGTGGAGGTCGCCGCTGCCGTAACCTTGGACGTTTTTTACGCCCTTGCCTTTGAGGCGGAAGACGGTGCCGGGCTGGGTGCCGGCGGGAATGCGGATGGTGGCGCGGCCGTTGAGTGTGGGGACTTCCATCTCCGCGCCGAGGCTGGCTTGGGTGAAGCTGATGGGGATTTCGCAGAGGAGGTCATCGCCATCGCGCTGGAAAACATCGTGAGCGCGGACATGGAGGACGACGTAGAGGTCGCCGGAGGGTCCGCTGCGAACGCCGCCCTCGCCGTTGCCGGCGGAGCGGAGGCGGGAGCCGGTATCCACGCCTGCGGGGATGCGGAGGTTGATTTTGGATTTCTTTTCGTGCCGCCCGCCGCCGTGACAAGTGTGGCAGGGTTTTTCGATGACGTGACCTGCGCCGTGGCAGTGGCCGCAGGTCTGGGCGACGCTGAAGATGCCTCGGGAGGAGATGACTTGGCCGCGGCCGCCGCAGGTGGTGCAGACGCGGCGTTTGGAGCCGCTGGCGGCGCCGCTGCCGTGGCAGGTTTCGCAGGTCTCGGCTTTGGTGACGGTGATTTCTTTTTCGCAGCCGTGGGCGGCTTCCTCGAAATCAATTTCCAGATCGTAGCGGAGGTCGGAGCCGCGCTGGGGGGCGCTGGGGTCTTGGCGGCCGCCGCCGAAGAGGCTCTCGAAGATGTCGCCGGTGTTGCCGCCGAAGACATCGCGGAAAATATCGGAGGGGTCGTGGAAGCCGGCGCCGCGTCCGCCGCCGGCGCGGGCGCGGGGGTCGAAGGCGGCGTGGCCGTATTGGTCGTAGGCGGCGCGCTTTTGCGGATCGCTCAAGGCCTCGTAGGCTTCGCCAACTTCCTTGAATTTTTCCTCCGCGGTCTTGTCGCCCG
>JANMJO010000005.1:0-4813 GCA_031371425.1 Verrucomicrobiales bacterium
CTGCATCATCGAAAAGCCGACGCTCGATTCCTTCACCGCGCTTTGCAAAAACGAATTCACCCGCCTGCTGCTCGTCACCGGCGGCCCGATGGTGGTGAAGGCCGCGATGCAGACCGGCAAGCGCGCCATCTGCGCCGGCCCAGGCAACCCGCCCGTGTTCGTGGATGACACCTGCTGCCCCACGCGCGCCGCGAAGGCGATCATCTCCGGCGCGGCATTCGACAACAACCTGCTTTGCATCGGCGAGAAACAAGTCTTCGTGCTCGAAAGCGTCGCGGATAAGTTGATGCAGCGCATGAGTGAGAACGGCGCGGTGAAGCTGACCAACGCGCAACTAGATAAACTGACGAAGGCCGCATTCACCATCAAGGAAGGTCAGGGCGGCGGTTGCGCGCAAGCTCACACCAACAAAGATTTTATCGGCAAAGATCCGTCCGTTCTGGCGCAGGCAGCGGGCGTGAACATTCCGTCCGGCACACAGTTGCTCTTCGGCGAAACGGACGCGATGCATCCCTTCGTGCAGGAAGAGCAGATGATGCCGATGTTGCCCATCGTGCGCGTGAAGAGCGTTGAAGAAGGCATCGAGCGCTCGCTGCAATCCGAGCACAATTACAAGCACACGGCGATCATCCACTCGCACGACGTGGAGAACATCACCGCCATGGCGCGAGCGCTCGACACGACCTTGTTCGTGAAAAACGGCCCGTCGCCCGCCGGCCTCGGTCTGGGCGGCGAAGGTTACTTGAGTTTCTCCATCGCCACGCCGACGGGCGAAGGCATCACGAACCCGCGCACGTTCACCCGCGTCCGCCGGTGCGTGATGGTGGACAACTTGAGGATTTACTGAGGAGCTTGAAGTTAGAAGCTAGGAACTAGAATGAAAACTCCGGCGCGAAGCTTCAAAGAATTGATCGTCTGGCAAAAGGCGCATCAGTTCGTGCTAGAGATTTATCTGTTCACGCGCGAGTTTCCGGCGGATGAACGGTTCGGCCTGACTTCGCAAATTCGGCGGGCAGCCGTTTCAGTTCCGGCGAACATTGCCGAGGGATTTCCAAAGCGCGGGCCAAACGACAAGGTGCGGTTCTTTAACATCGCGCAGGGTTCGCTTGAGGAAGTGCATTACTATTTGATCCTCGCAAAGGATCTCGGTTACGGCAACTCGGACAAGTTGCTTGGTTTGTATGACGAAGTGGGGAGATTGCTGAATGGCTACGCATCGGCCATTCTAACTCCTCGCTCCTAGATTCTAACTCCTATGCTATTAGCGCGTGTCGAAGGAAACATCGTGGCGACTCGGAAACATCCGAGCCTCGACGGATGGCGGCTCGTGATCTGCCAGCCCATCGGTGCGGACGGCAGGAACGAAGGCGCGCCGCAGGTGGCGATTGATGCGCACGGCGCGGGCGTGCACCAGCAAGTGGTGATTTCGTCGGATGGCAAGGCGGCGCGCAACGCCGTCGGCGATAAAAAAAGCCCCGTGCGCTGGCTGGTCATCGGCGTCGTGGACGAACACGAGCCGGGGGTCCGGGTGTGAAGGAAGAAGTAAAAATGAAGAATGATGAAACAGTTCTCGTTGCGAGTGGCGTGAGTCACTTGGGGATTCTTCATTCTTCATTCTTCATTCTGCATTTGTCATGAAACTTGGAACTGTCATCGGTCGCGTGACGCTTGCCAAAACTGTGAAGGCTTTGGAGGGCGGACGGTTTCTCGTCGTCAGCCCGTTCAGCCGCGAGCAGTTCGCCGCCGGCCTTGATGCGCCGCGCGGCATGGGCAACGACCCGAGCTTGGTGGTTTACGACGCCATCGGCGGCGGCGTGGGCGATGTGATTGGATACGAGGAGGGCGCGGAAGCGGCGCAGCCGTTCGATGTGCCGACGCCGGTGGACGCGATCAACGCCGCGCTGGTGGACGAAATATTTTTTCAACCGTGGAAAGGTTGAGCAACCCGGAATTTTTATATCATGAAAAATGTGATCAGTTTGAAAGACTTGCAGCAGATGGTCCGCAACGGGCAAAGCGTGAACAACCTCCCTGCTGATTCAATCCTCACGCCTTCCGCCAGGGACTACCTGCACGAGCTGCAATCCGGCGGCGGCGTGAGACCGGCGGCAGCCGCACCGACTGCGACGCCATCGGGCAAACCACAGCCGCCAGACAGACCGCTCACCTCCAAGTCATCCAAGTCAGAACTCGAGGCCTTCTTCAATTCCCCCTACGCGCACAACCTGAAGGAACAGATTTGCGAAATGGGCCACCGCCTTTGGAAGCGCGCCTATGTGGACGGCAACGGCGGCAACATGGCCATCCGCGTGGGCGAGGACATCGCCATCTGCACGCCGACGCTCGTCAGCAAAGGCTCACTCAAGCCGGAGGACATGTGTCTCGTGGACTTCGAGGGCAACCAACTTTGCGGCACGAAGAAGCGCACCAGCGAAATTTTGATGCACCTTCAGATGATGAAGCGGCAGCCGAAAGCCGTGGCCACCTGCCATTGCCATCCGCCCCACGCCACGGCGTTCGCGGTTGCGGGCATTGCGCCGCCGACGTGCATGTTGCCGGAGTATGAAGTGTTTTGTTCCGTGGGCGTCGCGCCGTATCGCACGCCCGGTTCGCCGGACATGGGCAAACTTGTCGCGGAGTTGACCGACCAATTCAACACCATCCTCATGGCGAATCACGGCGTGGTGACGTGGTCGCACAACAACATCGAGGAAGCCTACTGGCGCATGGAAATCATCGAGGCCTACTGCCGCACCATCGTCGTCGCCGGGCAGCTCGGCAAGCCGATCAACACCTTCACCGGCCCGCAGATGAAAGAACTGCTCAACATCAAGCAGAGCCTCGGCTTCGTGGACCCGCGCTACGGCATGAAGGAATGCGAACTCTGCGACAGCGGCGATTGGCGTCCGGGCGCGACCTGCCAGTCTCCTCAAGGCAGCCCGCCCGCCGCCGGAGTTGACTCCGAGGCCGAGGCCGCCGTGCAGGCGATCACGGACCAGATTATGGCCGGCATTTCAAAATAGGCGGTCGTCAACCACCCGACGAGCAGTAAGCAATGCTCCTCCCGTTCCCGATTCATACCAATTCCCAAAGATAATCGGTGCGGCGGGTAGGGCGGGCAGTCCTCTGCCCGCCGCGATTGCCAACCAACGCCTGTTGGCTCACCACGACGGCGCGCACGGAGTGACGCGCCCTACCAACGCAGGTAGGGCGGGCAATCCCTTGCCCGCCGAGGGCGTGGGTTAGCACACGAACGTCGCGCACGGAGTGACTACCAATCCACCGGGAATCATTGGTAAATGGTATCAGGCGCAAAAAAATCGCCGGGTGTTTCCACCCGGCGATGTGTCCCGAACAAGCCCGCTGCTTCTGTCATGTAGATCATCACGACTGCCGAGATGATTCTGATTTCGGATTATTGGTGGGAGAATCTGTAAACGATGACGTTGTGGTAGGTCTTGCCGGGCTTCAACACCACGGACGGGAACTGTGGCTTGTTCGGGGAATCAGGAAAATGCTGGGGCTCCATGCAGAAGCCGGTGTGGATTTGGTAGGCCACGCCGCCTTTGCCAATGTTCGTGCCGTCCAAAAAGTTGCCGGCGTAGAACTGGAGTCCGGGTTCGTCGCTCAAGACTTCCATCACGCGACCGCTCGTCGGCTCGATGACGCGGGCTTGAAGGCCGAACTTGCCTGCGGGTTTGCTGATGACCCAGTTGTGGTCGTAGCCGGGGCCGTATTGCAGCACGACATCGGGGTCGCTGATGCGCGCACCGATGGCGGTGGACTTGCGGAAGTCGAACGGCGTGCCGGTCACGTCGGCCAACGCGCCCGTCGGGATCAACCCCTTGTCCACAGGCGTGGTCTTGTCGGAGTTGATGAACACCTCGTGGCCGAGGATGTCGCCATCGCCTTGGCCGCGCAGGTTGAAGTAGGAATGATGCGTGAGGTTCACGACGGTGGGTTTGTCGGTCTTGGCGGTGAACTCGACCTTCAGTTCGTTGTCATCCGTGAGCGTGTATTCCGCGGTGACATTCAAGTTGCCGGGGAAACCTTCCTCGCCGTCCTTGCTCAAATAAGTGAGCTCCAACTCGGGGCCGTGCTTGGTGACCTCGGCTTCGGCGACGTGCCAGACAACCTTGTCAAAGCCTTTGATGCCGCCGTGGAGCGAATGGCCGTTGTTGTTGCCGGCCAGCGTGTAGGTCTTGCCGTCCAATGTGAACTTCCCGTTGCCGATGCGGTTGCCGTAGCGGCCGATGAGCGCGCCGAAATACGGGGTCTTGTCAACGTAGCCCTGCAGGTTGTCGTAGCCGAGTACGATGTCGCCCAACTTGCCATTCTTATCGGGCATGGTCAGCGACTGCACGATGCCGCCGTAGGTCATGATCTTGGCCTCCGCTCCCTTGGCGTTGCGCAGCGTGTAGATTTCGACCTGCGTGCCATCCGGCGCTTTGCCAAAGTCAGCCTTGGTGATCGAGGAAGTTGTTTTGGATGCGGTCGCGCAGCCGGCAAGGCAGACTGCTGCTAATCCGGCCACTGTCAGGGTCACGAGTTGCAATGTTTTCATTTTTATTTTGATTGATGGATTAATTTTCACGGTTTGTCCGCAATGGGCGTTCGCCATAATTACCGGGTAAGCACCTTTCGGGCAAGATGGATTCGATGTGTTCGAGCCGGAACGATGCAATTGAGAAACTGCGGGAGAAGCTCAGCCGTCTTTGCAGTCGGAGCGCGAGACGTCCCGGCTCGCAGCAGCTCGTCAACACGGGGGGCGTAAGAATACTTCGGGGCGGCTCCCGGCATTCGTAGCCGCTGC
>JANMJO010000090.1:0-6213 GCA_031371425.1 Verrucomicrobiales bacterium
CCGCTATTTCGAGTGCAACTACGGCGAGGCTGGCATCCCGCTGGACAAATGGTTCGGCACGTTCCGCGACGGCCTGCCCGACGGCACGGGTGCAAAGCTGAAGGAAGAGCATCAATTTGGAGCGCGGCAAACGACCGAATAGCATTACAAAAAAACATCTGCCTCGGGGCGGCGTGCCGAGCTTGAGCTTTGCGACGGACACGGCCAAGGCAATTTAGGCGGCGCGTGAACAGCGCATCAACTGGTGGCGCGCCGCCAAGTTCGGGAGGGTCATTCATTGGGGAACTTATTTCATTGGCGCGAAGGAGATGGGTTGGAATCATCCGGCGAACCGGGCAAGCTCTTCACGGTTTAACCCGAACGCCGAAGTTGAACCGCTAATCGGCGCTGATTTTCGCTGATTACCAGGGGGAGCGGAATCCCGAGACGGAAAAAAGTTCTCGGGAAACAGTTTGCGGGATGACTTTGAATTAGCGTCCATTAGCGCGGATTAGCGGTTTCAATTTCGGGTTTCAATGATATAAAATGAATCTGAATCTTAACGACATTCGCGCCGCCGCCGAACGGTTGCGCGGCAACATTCAACTCACGCCCTGCACTTACGCCCGGACATTGTCCCAGATCACCGGCGCGGAAGTGTTCCTCAAATTCGAGAACCTGCAGTTCACAGCCGCCTTCAAAGAACGCGGCGCATTGAACAAGTTGTTGAGCCTCACGCCGGCGCAGCGGCGGCGCGGCGTCATCGCCATGTCGGCCGGCAACCACGCGCAGGGCGTGGCGTATCATGCGCGGCGGCTCGGCATTCCGGCGGTCATCGTCATGCCGCAATACACGCCCAACGTGAAGGTCGAACACACGCGCGGCCACGATGCGGAGGTGGTTTTGCACGGCGAAACTTTTGATGATGCGAGCCGGTTCGCGCACACCTTGGCGCGGCGGCGACGGCTTACGCTGGTGCATCCTTACGATGATCCGCTGGTGATGGCCGGGCAGGGGACGATTGCTTTGGAGATGCTCGAGCAGCAGCCCGATTTGGAAACGTTGCTCGTGCCCATTGGCGGCGGCGGACTGATTGCCGGCATGGCGGTGGCGGCGCGCGCCCTCAAGCCCGGCTTGGAAATCTTCGGCGTGCAATCCGAGCGTTTTCCCGCCATGGCTCAAATCCTGCGCGGCCAGCCGGTTGTCTGCGACCGCTATACCATTGCTGAAGGCATCGCGGTCAAGCAGCCCGGTCGGCTGACCCGGACGGTGGTGCGGAAACTTGTGCGCGACATCCTCCTCGTGGGCGAAGGCGAACTCGAGAACGCCATTCTGATGCTGTTGCAAATCGAGAAAACAGTTGTCGAGGGCGCGGGTGCCTGCGGCTTGGCCGCGCTGCTGAAGCATCGGAAACAATTTCGTAAAAAGCGCGTGGGGCTGGTGTTGAGCGGCGGCAACATTGATTTGCTGACGCTCTCCTCCATCATTCAACGAGGGCTTGTTCGCAACGGCCAGTTGGTGCGCTTGCGCGTGGAGATCCGCGATGTGCCGGGGGAGCTGGCGCGGGTGACGGGGCTGATCGGAACAGCGGGCGCGAACATCATGGAGGTGCATCATCAGCGTGCCTTCAGCGCGCATCCGTTGCAGACGACCCTGGTGGATTTCATCATCCAGACGCGTGACCGCGAGCATCTGGATCAGATTCTTGCCGCATTGCACGCGGTGGGTTCGCGCGCCTCGCTGCCAGATCGCGACCTGCTCACGACAGCCCGCGCCACGCAGCGGCGGAAAAAACAAAAGCGTTGAGTCGGCGAAGTGAACAGATGCACAGTCGCACTTCTTGGAAATTTTATATGAAGCGATACGAGCGCTGCTCACGCCGCGATTTACTTACACTTGGATTACTGACACGATAAACTGCAAACAAATCAAACATGAAATCTATCCCGATTCCCGCTGAACTCTTCGTCACCAACCGCGCCCGGCTCACGCAATTGCTGCCGCCGCGCTCCGTCGCCTTCTTCAATGCGAACGACATCATGCCCACGAACGCCGACGGTTCGATGGGCCATTTGCAGAACGCCGACCTGTTCTACCTCACCGGCGTGCATCAGGAGGAAACCATCCTGATGCTCGCGCCGGATGCGTTCGACCCGAATAATCGCGAGGTGCTCTTCGTGCGCGAGACGAGCGAGCTGCTCACGATCTGGGAGGGACACAAGTTGACGAAGGCGCAGGCCGCGGCGGTTTCCGGCATCAAGACGGTCAAGTTGTTGAGCGATTTCCCCATCATCTTCCGCACGGTGATGTGCGAGGCGGAGAATGTTTTTCTCAACTCCAACGAGTATCAACGCGCAGCGACGGATGTAGAGACGCGCGATGCGCGGTTCGTTCAGGAGTGCCGGCGGAAATATCCGCTGCATCATTACCACCGGGTTGCGCCGCTCATGTATGCGCTGCGCATGGTGAAGTCCGAACATGAAGTGGCTGCGATTCAGGCGGCGTGCGATTTGACGGCCAAAGGTTTCAAGCGCGTGTGCCGCTTCGTGAAACCCGGCGTGAACGAGGCGGAAGTGGAAGCCGAGTTCGCCCACGAGTTCATCCGCGCAAAGGGCGTGTTCGCCTACGGGCCAATCATCGCCGGCGGCGCGAACAACAACATCCTGCACTACGGCCAGAATGATCAGCCGTGCAAGAAGGGCGAGTTGCTGCTGCTCGATGTGGCGGCGGGGCTGGGTAATTACATGAGCGACCTGACGCGGACGATTCCCGTGAGCGGACGTTACACGCGCCGGCAGAAGCAGGTTTACAACGCCGTCTTGCGCATTTTCCGCCACATGTCCAAGGCCATGGTGCCGGGCAAGACGATGAGGGATTTGCGGATTGAGTGCGATCAGATCACGGGCGAGGAATGTGTGAAGCTGGGTTTGTTGAAGGCGTCCGCGCTCAAGAAGCAGACGTTGGATAACCCGGCGGCCAAGCCCTGGTTCATGCACGGCGTGTCTCACCCCATCGGGCTGGATGTGCACGATGTGGGTTATCAATGCTTCAAGATTGAGCCGGGCTGGGTGCTGACGTGCGAGCCGGCGATTTACATCAAGGAAGAAGGCTTCGGCGTGCGTCTGGAAAACACCGTGCTCATCACCGAAGGTGGGCAGACCGATTTGATGGCGAAGATTCCCATCGAGGCGGAGGAGATCGAGGATCTGATGAACCGCCGGTAGCATTGCGCGTGAACCATCTCCCGTTCACTCGCCACCTTGTCCTTTAACCCGAGTTCCGAAATTGAAACCGCTAATCCGCGCTAATGGACGCTAATTCAAAGTCATCCCGCAAACTGTTTCCCGAGAACTTTTTTCCGGCTCGGGATTCCGCTTCCCCCGGTAATCAGCGAAAATCAGCGCCGATTAGCGGTTCAACTTCGGCGTTCCGGTTTAATACACTTTAGAGTTGGGAATTGCAGCGCAAAACGGAACTTAATATAACGCAAAATGGGAGTAGTATATTTTCGTCACGCAGCTAGAGTATTCCGTACACATTAATTGAAGAGGGCGTTCTCTCATTGCATTTTTGGAGTCAGCTTCGCGGTGTCGGCTACGACCACCCGAAACTTCCGGGCATGATAGGCCCGCTTTAGTAATCGCTTTGAAGTAGTAAACAAAACCAAAACGAAAGACAGATTAAATTATGAAACAACTCAATCCTACCTATATGGCCTGGGGAGCGCTAAAACGCTTCGCCCTCGCTTTGGCTGTGGTCTTGGCTGTGGTCTTTGGCGTCAGCCAGGCCGCCCGCGCTGCGACCATCACTTACGACTTTGCCGATCCCTCCGTTCCCAATATGGAGGATTGGACCTCGGTTTACGGGGACATCTGGGCGAACAATAGTGACTGGGGTTGGATAGCGGATAACGGGCACATTGGAATAATAGATGATTGGTTTCAGGCAGCAGAGTTGGCACATTCCCAGCCGTTCAAGTTGGATGGATCGGGAAATTTGACCGGCCGGATGATTGGCCACGCATCAACGAACCCCGATCCGCCAGTCCATTCTGCCGACATCGGCCCGTTATCAATCGTTGGTGGCCTTGGCGATGGCGCTTTCATAGGTGTGGCTCTGCGCGATGTCCTCACCGACACCTATGTGTTGTGGAAGGCGCATCCGGGATCAGATTTTTCCGGTCCTGATGCTCCTCTATACACGGACTTAGTTTTTTCCCAAGCGGAACTCGCTACCTATGCCAATAATGGCCGGGCTTACACGCTCGATTTCATTGATAATGACATGGGTGCCCCCAACCCCGCCGACCCCGATCCAGGCCATTTTGGCGCCACCGGCAAATGGGGAATTTTGGGCAGTGCCACCATTCCCGGAGTGCTGTGGAACGACAACTTTGCCGATGCCATTAATCTGCCGGGTTCCAGTGGCATTCGGACCGGCAGCGGCAGTCACAACGCCACCTTTGAATCTGGCGAACCCGTGTGTGTATATAATGATACCACCCACACGGTCTGGTTTAAATGGACCTGCCCGACAAACGGCACTTTCACCATCGGAACGTTGGGCTCGACGGACTTCGGCGACAATAGCGAATGGGACGCGATCATTGGATGCTTCACGGGGACCGCGGTTGGGAGCTTGACGCAGGTTGTTGCGCCGACGGATACGGGGTTAGAAGAAACTCTCTCGAATATACCAGTAACCGCCGGAACCACCTATTACTTCCAGTTGGGCGGTGATAGTGGAAACACGGAGGCAGCCAACATTCTTCTCACTTATGCTCTGACCCCGACCTCGTCTGTGCCCCCGATTGTCAACGGGAGTCCCGACGTTCCCGTCACGAGCGGCCTGGTCTTGGACATGGATGCGTCCCAAATTGCGAACGGGACGAATGGCTTGCAGCTTGACACTTGGCCTGACGCCTCCGGTCTGACCAACAACGCCGTCCGCCAGAGCGGGTCGAGCTTGGGTTATCCCATGTATGTGACCAACGTGCTCAACGGCCAACCGGTGGTGCGCTTCAACTCGGGCAACGCTAACACCGGCGACTACTTCCAGTTCAACCGTATTACGAACATCCGGACTGTTTTCTGGGTGCTCAAGGAATCGGTCGCAAACACCAGATTTTTACTAGGGGACAACTCCTCTTACGATTTCCATCGGGGTATCACTGAAGGTGCCCGTATCGACGCCAACAAGAGTTGGGATGCCAATTATTCCCACGATAACATCAGGAATGGGACCACCAAGCTGATGGGGACTGCCACCAACGGAACCACAACCACGCTGCCCTCCGATAGTTTTCAAGTGGTCTCCCTCGTGACCGCCGGGAATGTGAATGCCAATCAGATCTGTCAGGATCGGACTTACACTGGGAGTTGGCAGGGTGACATCGCGGAAATCGTGATTTACAACCGGGCATTGACGGTGTCCGAAGAAAATCAAGTCGGCTACTACCTTGGCACCAAATACGGGTTGTCCACGGCCTATACCGCACCGCCAGCGCCTCCCTCAGACGCCTTGATCCATTACAACCTCGACGGCGTCAACGGCACGACGGTGACGAACACGGGTAGCTTGGGCAGCGCGGCGAACGGCGTGCTTCAAAGCGGCAGCGTCGTCGCGGGTAAGTTTGACAATGCGTTAAGCTTCTCCGGCTCCGGCTCCGGCATCATCACCGCGAACACGGTGGCCATCGGCAATGCATATACCTTCGCGTGCTGGGTCTCCACCACCGACGGCAACACTAGTTATCGCCGGATTATCCTGAACAACTATCAGCAGTCGGGCTACCTGGGCACCGCCGGCGACGGCAAGTATTTGACCATCGTCAAAGATAACTTCGTGTTCTCGGGCACGGCCCCTGATACGAGTGGCGCGTGGCATCACTTGGTCTTTACCTGGGACGGCACGACTCAAAATTTTTATTATGATGGAGTAATCAATACTACCACAGTCCCGTCGGCACGGGATACCACCTTCACTGAAAAATTTGGGTTTGGTTGCAATCTCGGCGCGGGCGAGAACTGGAACGGCAAGATGGACGATGCCTACGTGTTCGGCCGGGCTTTGAGCGCCACAGAAGTTGAAAACCTGTATGTCAACTATGTGAATACCGCGCCCAGCGCGAACAAGGACATCCTCACCTTTCAGTCCGCTACCATTTCCGGCACAAACATCACCATGAGCGTGGCGTATGGAACACCTGTCACCAACCTCGCGCCAACCTACACG
>JANMJO010000118.1:0-25450 GCA_031371425.1 Verrucomicrobiales bacterium
GTTGCTCTTCGGCGAAACGCAGTCGCGCATTGTCATCACTTGCAAAGCGCTCGACGCCGTGAAAGTTGTCGAACGCGCCAAGCTCATGGGCGTGCCTGCGATTCAGATTGGCAAAGTCGGCGGCGACAAGCTGACGGTGAAGACGGCGACCGGCGAGTTCTCCGCGCCGCTTGCCGAACTGCACGATCCGTGGTGGAATTCCATCGCGCGGGCGATGGCTTAAACTTTTTCGCAGCCGTCGAAAAACTCGTCCCAGCCACAGCGTAAAATTGATTTAAGCTTCACCAGTTTTGGGAGGCTTGGAAAATATTCTCCTGCTTCCAGACTCTGAATATATCGCGCGCTGACACCCGTCTTTTCTGCCAGTTGTTCCTGCGTCAAATTTCTTTGCCAGCGCAAAGCCGCAATGTTCCCGCCAAGCTTTGCTCGGTGGGCGCACGATTCAGGCTTTCGTAACGGCATTGCATAATCGTCCTTAAAAAGTGAACAGGGAAACACGAGGTATTGCTTCGCGTTCTGGTTTGTTGTAGTTTTTGGCCAGCGCGAGTTTTCGCCACAAGCGGACAACTCCGATGTTGATTAAGCGGAGTCCAGAAACCGCAACAAACGGGGCGTATCCGAAAAGCCATACGAGTAGGAAAAACATAAGGAAAAAAATGCAAGGCATCGTTGGACTCATGGTTATAGCTACAACCATTTGGGTTTTTATTGACTCAAAGAAAATTGGTGTTCAAAAAGGGCAGATCAAAGGAATCCTAAATATGGGACGAACAGGATGGACTTTGGCTACATTCTTTCTTTGGATAATCGCTTTCCCGTGCTATTTGGCGAAGCGGGGTGAATATAAGCGCATCAACGGGAAGTAAATCACAAGAAATCTGATTCCAAGAGCAACACCAGAAAAGTAACAACGAACATGAGCGCCCAAACAGTTCAGTTATTCGCGGCCTACAAGGTTGCCATCGCTAATATCCAAGCCCGCGTTCAGGAGCAGGTGAATTTTATTGACGAGTCTGCCAGTGGGATCAAAGGCCAAGCGGTGAGAGCGGCTGCACCACTAGAGTCGCAGGGATTGCAGAGATTGAGTCCCGGACTCGCAAATTCAGACAAAATCGAAGAGTTTCACGTTCTTATGTCGGAGGAATTAGCCTGTCTCTCGGAGGTTATCGATGCTCGATACAAAGCATTTGTTGACAAATTTTCCGAATGATGGCGATGATGCAGAGCTTTTGAAAAAACCATTGTGAAAAAATCAAAATGGTTTTTTTGGAGTTTCATCCCGTTTATCAATTTTGCGGCTTGGATTCACGCCGCAATCCGAACGGGGCGAAATTCATACTATTGGTTTGTTGCGATCTACGCGCTTCCATTCACATTTGCATTGGGCATGGGAATGGTCGAAGACGGGTTAGGGCTATCCAAACAGGCCATTGAAAAGGGAAACGATTGGGGAGGCACGCTTGCGGTGATTTTGTGGATTGGTGGAATGATCCACGCTTTATTGAAAAAAGACACCGTGGACCAGCAAATCCAAGCCCATGAAATCGGCAAGGCAAAAACGGTTTTGGGCGTGGAAAATTCAAAATCCCAGTCGCCAGACAAGATTCCTACTCCACTGGATGAAACACCTCAACCTCGGCCACACGAAGCGGCAGCTCCAGCATCTGTATGTCCGCCGTCGGTTGCACCATCCAGCAAGGTTAATCCAAAAGGAACAATACTCGATTACAGCATCCAGAAAAGCGAAGGCATCATAAGTGGAGACGATAACAATCGCTACAAATTCGCCGGGTCGGAATGGAAGGCGTCTGGTGCGCCGACACGCGGACAACGAGTAACTTTTGAAGTTGTTGATGGGCGTGCGGTGGATGTGTCTTAAAAGTGCCAAAATCGTTGAAACACAAACTTGAAACCGGCCAGATGAAAATACTATGAAAGGAACAATTCTTGATTTTAGTGTCCAAGCTGGCGAAGGCATCATCTCCGGCGACGATAATAATCGCTACAAGTTTTCAGGCACGGAGTGGAAGGCGTCTGACGTGCCAGTGCGTGGCCAACGGGTGGATTTTGATATTGCCAACGGACGCGCCACTGAAGTTTATCGGGAAATGGCAAAAGCTGTAATTGAGTCCCACACTGAAAAACCATCGGAAATTGATCTCAAAGGATTGCCGCCTTACTACCAAGAGGAATTCAAGAAAATCTGGGAATCTGGCGAAGTTTACAAAGGGAAGTGGAATTGGGCTGCATTTCTCTTTGGTGGCTTTTGGGCATTGACGAAGGGAACGTGGCTCTCAGCTGTAATTTCACTCGGGCTGTGTTTCTTTGGCGGCATTGGCATTATTTACTGGTTCATATTCGGATTTCGAGGGAACTATATCTACTACACCCTTCACGCAAAAAAGAAACAGTTGGCGGCTTAACTAATCTTCATTCTTCTGTATTCGTTTTTACGCCACGGGCAGTTTATCAAAAAATTCTGTGTGACTGTTTCGTTGGGTTTTTCCTCGGTCATGGCTTTGGATTAGTTTGAAGCTTGCTTCAAAGCCGTTTCCGCTATTGCATATCCTTCGCGTGCGCGATGCAAACTGAACAACAACCTTACCCTAAACATTACTGCGGCGTCTTCGGCATTTACGGCCACCCGAACGCGGCTGAGTTGACCTACTACGGGCTTTACGCGCTGCAACATCGCGGACAGGAGAGCGCGGGCATTGTCACCAGCGACGGCAAACAGTTCCGCAAACATCTCGGCATGGGTCTCGTGCCGCAGATTTTTAACGGTGAAATCCTTCACGGTCTCGTCGGCAAGATGGCGGTTGGCCACACGCGCTATTCCACCACCGGCTCGTCGAACATCCAGAACGCGCAGCCGCTCACGATTGACTGCCGCATCGGACGTGTGGCCATCGCGCACAACGGCAACCTGACCAACGCCGCCGCCTTGCGCGACGAGTTGGAGGAGAAGGGTCAGGTTTTTCAGACGACGGTGGACAGCGAGATCATTCTGCACTTGATGGCGCAGCCGACGATGAACGGTGTGGAAAACAATCTCGTGCAGACCGTGCGCCGCATCGAGGGCGCTTACTCGCTGGTCATCATGACGGAGAAGGAACTCGTGGGCGTGCGCGATCCCTACGGCTTCCGCCCGCTGTGCATCGGCAAGGTCGGTGATGCTTACGTTCTTTCGAGCGAAACGTGCGCGCTGGATTTGATCCACGCGAAGTTCGTGCGCGATGTCGAGCCGGGCGAGATCGTCATCATTGACGAGAACGGTTTGCGCAGCGTGCAGGCGTTCCCCGAGCAGGAGCGGCGCGCGTTCTGCATTTTTGAATACGTTTATTTCGCGCGACCCGACAGCAACATTGCCAACCGCAACGTCTATAAAGTCCGCGTCGAGATGGGGCGGCAGCTTGCGCGTGAGTTCAAGATTGATGCGGACTTGGTGATTCCCGTGCCGGACAGCGGCAACAGCGCGGCGCTCGGTTACTCGCTCGAATCGGGCATCCCTTACGAGATGGCGTTCGTGCGCAACCATTACGTCGGGCGCAGTTTCTTGCAGCCGTCGCAACTGATCCGCGACTTCGCGGTGCGCGTGAAGTTGAATCTCATCGGCGAGATCGTGAAGGGCAAGCGCGTCATCATCGTGGACGATTCCATCGTGCGCGGCACGACGTGCAAGACGCGCGTGAACAGTCTCAAGGAAGCGGGCGCGACGGAAGTTCACGTTCTCGTGAGTTGTCCGCCGCACATGAATCCGTGCGTGTATGGCATTGATTTTCCCGACCGCAGCAAGCTGATGGCGGCGAATTATTCCATCGAGGACATCCGCAAATATCTGAACGCAGACTCGCTGCACTATCTCTCGCAGGACGGCATGGTGCAGGCGACGGGATTGCCGAAGGAAAATTTCTGCATGGCGTGTTACGACGGAAATTATCCCGTCAAATACGACCCGCTGACCGACAAGGAAATCATCGAACGCCGCCGCGACCGCATCGGCAGTCTGGGCGAGCAACTCGCCAAGGAAGGCCGGCAGAGCAAGTTGTTTTAGTTGGAGTCCACGCTTTAGCGTGCTACGGGCGCATCTTGCCCCCCCCGCTTGGAGTTCCGCCTTCAGGCGGTTCGGCACTTTCACCAACCCGAGCCGCATAAATGCGGAACTCCGAACAAAACGCCCGCTTGCTTCCTGCTGACACGCTAAAGCGTGGACTCCAACTTCGCAGGCTTGCGGGGCGGCGGCGGAATCGGCAACTTCTCCCGCATGAATTCCACGGAGGCGTTGATCGCGCTCAACCTCGTCGAGGGTGTCGGGCCGGTGCGCGTGCGACAATTGATGGAGCACTTCGGCGAAGCGCCCGCGATTCTCCAGGCTTCTTCATCCCAACTCATGCGGGTGCGCGGCATCGGTGCGGACACCGCCGAGAAAATTTCCACTTGGGAAAAATCCATTGACCTCGCGGGCGAACTCAAGCGCATCGCCGACTACGGCTGCCACGTTTTGATTTCGTCCGACGAGAATTATCCCGAACTGCTGCGGCAGATTTACGATCCGCCCGTGGTGCTTTACGTCAAAGGCGAGTTGACTGCGAAGGACAAGAACGCGGTGGCGATGGTCGGCTCGCGGCAGACGACGCATTACGGAATCGAGACGGCGCGCAAGCTGGCGTATCAACTCGCGTATGTGGGCGTGACGGTGGTGAGCGGCGGCGCGCGTGGGATTGATACGGCGGCGCATCAGGGCGCGCTTGCAGCGAAAGGCCGCACTGTGGCGGTGCTGGGCACGGGCATCAACCTGGTTTTTCCGCCGGAGAACGCAGACCTGTTCGAGCGCATCGCGGAGAACGGCGCGGTCATCACGCAGTTTCCATTCAACCGTCCGGCGGACAAGCAATCGTTTCCCATCCGCAACCGCATCGTGGCGGGCATGACGCTCGGCACGGTCGTGGTCGAGGCGAACATGTCGAGCGGCGCGCTCATCACGGCGAACATGGCGGTGGAAGCGGGGCGGCAGGTGTTCGCCGTGCCGGGGCGGATTGATTCGCCGCGCAGCAAGGGCTGCCACGAACTCATCAAGCGCGGCGCGAAGTTGTGCGAAGGCGCGGAGGATATTTTGAGTGAGTTTGAATATTTATTTCCCACGAGCAACAAACCGGCGGCGTTGAACGAGGACGGCACATTGCCCGGCATCACTCTGTCCGAGAACGAACAGAAAACCTACGACGCGCTCGGCGAGGAGGAGCGGAGCATTGATGAAGTCATCCGCGCGAGCGGCCTGCCGAGTTCTGCGGTGAGCGTGGCGCTGCTGGGGCTGGAGATGAAGCGGCTGGTGCGGCAGTTGCCGGGCAAGATGTTTCTGCGCAACCGGTGAGCCGCGCCGGCGCAAGTTTAGCCTTTTGCAACGGGGCAAAGTCCGGTTCAATCCCCGCCATGATTGCGAACCAAACTCATCCTCTGACGACGACGACATTCGAGCTGGCGGGGTATCGAACGGTGAAATCGTTCGGCGTGGTGCGGGGGATTCTGGTGCGGTCGCGTTCGATTGTGGGAAATTTAGGCGCGAGCATCCAGAGTATCTTCGGCGGGAACATCTCCATCTACACCTCGCTGTGCGAGCGGACGCGGGAGGATGCTTTCCGCCTGATGCTGCAGCACGCGGGCGAGCTGGGAGCGAACGCGGTGGTGGGTGTGCGGTATGACGCGACGGAGATCGCACCGGGCATCACTGAGGTGTTGTGCTATGGCACGGCGGTGTTTGTCGAACCTAGTTGATAGGGATTAGTTGATAGTTGATAGCGAGGAACACCCCCCCCGACGATGAAAGGATTGGCAGACACATTTACTGCGCGGCTGCTGGGCCGGCTGGCGGACGCGGTGCTGCGGTATCCCAAGTATTTCATTTATCCGCAGATTCTGCTGGTGGGGGTGTGCGTGTTCTACACGGTGCGCTGCCTGGAGTTCGACACGAACCGGAATAATCTGGTGGGGTCGGATAAGAAGTATCACCAGAATTATTTACAGTTCAAAAAAGAGTTTCCGCAGGAGGATGACTTGGTGGTGGTGGTGGAGAGCGATGATGCGGAGAAGAACCGGCAGGTGGTGGAGCGGCTGGGGGCGAAGCTGGAGGTGGAGACGAATCTTTTCACGGATGTTTTCTACAAGGGCGATCTGAAGATGCTTGGACGGAAGGCGCTGCAGTTCGTGCCGGAGTCGGATCTGGCGGAGATGAGGAAGCTGCTGGGGGATTACCGTCCGTTCATCGAGGAGTTCACGCAGACGACGAATCTGGTGTCGTTCTTCGGCATGGTGAACACGCAGTTCCGCACGGCGGCGCCGGAGGAGAATGCGCAGACGACGTCGCTGATCAAGGCGTTGCCGGCGCTGGAGCGGATCGTGGCGCAGGCGGCGGATAGCTTGCCGCGGTCGGGCGCGCCGCCATCGCCGGGCATCAACGCGCTGTTCGGCGCGGGTGAGGAGGCGGAGCAGCAGATTTATATCACGTTTGCGCAGGGGCAGATTTATCTGGTGACGGCACATGCGTTGCGCGGGGATTTGAATGACGCGTGTGTGGCGCGGATGCGGGAGTTGGTGGAGGCGACGCGGGCGGAGGTGACGGGGGTGAACATCGGGTTGACGGGCGAGCCGGTGCTGGAGCATGACGAGATGGCGCAGTCGCAGACGGATACGACGATTGCTACGATTGTGTCGCTGGTGATCTGCGCGTTGATTTTTATTTATGGTTACAAGGAGACGGGGCGGCCGGTGAAGGCGACGATTTGTCTGGTGGTGGGGCTGGCCTACACGATGGGGTTTGCGACGCTGGTGGTGGGGCATCTGAATATTCTGACGATTACGTTTCTGCCGATGTTGATCGGGCTGGCGATTGATTTTGGGGTGCATCTGGTGACGCGGTATGAGGAGGAGTTGCGGCACGGGCGGAGTGAGGCGGAGGCGTTGCGGACGGCGATGGTGTTCACGGGGCAGGGGATTTTCACGGGGGCGTTCACGACGGCGGGGGCGTTTCTGGCGATGTGGTTCACAGATTTCAAGGGTATCAAGGAGATGGGGCTCATCAGCGGGGGCGGGTTGCTGATCTGCTTGGTGCCGATGATGACGTTGTTGCCGGCATTGCTGCTGCGAGGGCGGCAGAATGTGATCGACCATGATCTGGGTGAGAAGCTGGACCGGCGTGCGAGGTTGGAGCAGATGTGGCTGCGACGGCCGTTGTTGGTGACGGGAATCACGCTGACGCTTTGCGGGCTGGCGTTGACGCAGTTTCACAAGGTTTATTTTGATTACAACTTGCTGAACATGCAGAGCCAGAGTCTGCCGGCGGTGGTGTTTGAGCGGAAGCTGATCGCATCGTCGCAGAAGTCGGTGTTGTTCGCGGCGGTGGTGGCGGATTCGCCGGAGGAAGCGGTGGCGCTGGAGACTGTGCTCACGAACTTGCCGGTGGTGGCGGATGTGAAGTCCATCAGCCAGTTTCTGACGGAGGATCAGACGCGGAAGCTGGGTTTGATCGGGCAGATCAAGGACGAGGTGGCGGGGATACGGTTTCCGGAAATGGACGCGGGTGAGGTGGATGTGGCGGAATTGGGGAGCACGTTGTGGTCGTTTCAAAGCTATCTCGGTGTGGCGTCGGAGGCGGCGAAGGATGATGCGGGGGTGCAGAAGCAGCTGCTGTCGTTGCGGGGGAAGGTGGTGGGGTTGCGCAAGCAGATGCTGGCCGGGAGGGCGGCGGCGGGGGTGAAGCTGGGGGTGTTTCAACGGGCTTTGTTCAGAGATATTCAGGAAACGTTCCAGGCGATTCGCGACCAGGACAACGGGCAGGCGCTGCGGGCGGAGGATTTGCCGATGGCGTTGCGTAACCGTTTTGTGGGGGCGACCGGAAAATACATGCTGCAGGTTTTTCCGAAAAAGGATGTCTGGCAACGGGCGAACCAAAAGGAGTTCATTGATGTTTTGAGGAACACGCTTGATCCGAAGGACACCAACCACCCAATCATCACCGGGACGCCGATACAGCTTTACCAATACACGACGATGTTGAAGGAGAGCTATCAGACGGCGGCGTGGTATTCACTGGCGGCGATTGTGTTGCTGGTGCTGATTCATTTCCGGAACTTGTATTCGCTGCTGCTGGCGTTGGTGCCGGTCGCCATCGGTGGGATTTGGCTGGGCGGCATCATGGGGCTGTTCCACATTCCGTTCAATCCGGCGAACATCATGACGCTGCCTCTTGTCATCGGCATTGGCGTGACGAACGGGATTCATATTCTCAACCGGTTCGCCGAAGAGCGCACGCCGAGCATTCTGGCCAAAAGCACGGGCAAGGCGGTATTGGTTTCGGGGCTGACCACCATCGCGGGCTTCGGCAGTCTGATTCTGGCCAAGCACCAGGGAATTCAGAGCCTCGGGTATGTGATGGCTGTTGGAGTGGCAACCTGCATGATGGCGGGATTAACCTTTTTGCCAGCCCTGTTGAATTTGCAGACGCGAAAGGAAGAGCGGGAAAAGAAACCGACCCAGCGCTAACAATGCACGGTCAGCAACTGGGTCGGGAGGAACCGAGGAAAAACCTCAAGTCTGGAATCAGACTAAACCAAAACTACCGCTAGTCAACTGTATGTTTAACGACTTCAGCCAAAGCGGTGGCAAATCCACAAACAAAACATCACGTTAACGATGGCGTCTAATAATAAACAAGCGAACGAAAATGGGGTTTCGCTGGCTTGACGCTCTCTGCCAGCCATTTATCATGCGGGTCGCGGGAGTTACATATTTCATGCTCACAACCCGGACAGGCAAATCTCTTGTAGTAGGCTTTATGGCAGCGTGGTTCACCCACGCCGCCGTGGCTGAATCGCTGAATGCCGGGCTAATCTATGACGATTTTCCGCTGACGCTGGCGGCGGGACATCGCACTGAAATTGCCGGCCCTGCCTACTATTTCGAACAAAACGAATCGCAAAAACAGTGGGCCATGCCGCCGTTCTGGTCGGACACGCGCGATAAGGTGACGGACTCCCATGAATTTGACCTGCTTTATCCGTTCCTGACCTATGACCGGTATGGCACGGAGTATCGTTTCCAAATCTTCCAGCTCTTCAATTTCACTGGCGGACAGAATCAACAGGCAAGCGACCAGCGCCGATTCACCCTGTTCCCCATCTATTTCCAACAACGCTCGTCCGATCCGAAGCTGGATTACACGGCGGTGTTTCCGTTTTATGGACACCTCGTCGGCCGCCCGCTCAATATGCGCGATGATATCCGCTTCATAATGTTCCCCCTCTACGCCAAAACCCGGAAACGCGACGTGGTGACCGACAACTACCTTTTCCCGTTCGTTCATTCCCGGCATGGCGATGGCTTGACCGGCTGGCAAGTGTGGCCACTCGTCGGCCACGAGCAAAAAACTTTGACCTACAAGACCAACCTGTTTGACACCTTGGAAGCCGTCGGCGGTCACGACAAATGGTTCGCCCTCTGGCCATTTTACTTCAACTCCCACACCGGCCTCGGCACGACCAACACCGTCTCGGAATTGGCCGTCATCCCCGCCTACGCCCAATCCCGCTCCGCCCACCGTGATTCCACCACCGTGCTGTGGCCATTCTTCAGCCACATAGACGACCGCGAGAAAAATTATACGGAGTGGCAACTGCCCTACCCACTCATCGTCTTCGCCCGCGGCGAAGGCAAGACCACCAGCCGCATCTGGCCCATCTTCGGGCAATCCCATACCGCGCTTCAGTCCAGCGATTTTTACGCCTGGCCCATCTACCAAAACAAACACCTCCTCTCCCCGCCCCTCGACCGCGAACGCACACGCATCTTTTTCTTCCTCTATTCCGACCTCGTCCAGAAGAGCACCGAGACCGGCAAATATCTCCGCCGCGTCGATTTCTTCCCCTTCTTCACCTACCACCGCGATTACAACGGCGATAACCGCCTCCAAGTCCTCGCGCCCGTCGAGCCTTTCCTGCCCAACAACAAAAGCATCGAACGCAACTACTCCCCGCTCTGGTCACTCTGGCGCGCCGAAGAAAACGGCACGACCGGCGACACCAGCCAGTCCCTCCTCTGGAATCTATACCGCTACGAAAGCGCCGGCGGCGGCGAAAAACACTCGCTTTTATTCGGCCTTTTCCAGTATCAGTCTGTCGGCGAGGAAACACGCTGGCGACTGCTCCATATTCCCCTTGGAAAAAAACACCCGCCCGTGCTATTCCAACCACTGCCGGAAGAAACAGTGCGCCCCGCCAACGCACCAGAGCATCCGCAGTATGACGCAATCCCAAACACACAATAGGCATGTTTAACAGCATCGGCGAAATCGTCCTCCTCTTCTGGCGCACCCTCTGCGCCCTGCCCCACACATGGCGGCAGCGCCAGAAAGTCTACGACCAATTCTTCGAGATCGGCAACGCCAGCCTCCTCATGGCCTGCATCCTCTCCCTCTTCATCGGCGGCGTCCTCGCCCTCCAGAGCGGCCCCGTCCTCGCCGAACGCGGCCTCGCCAACCTCATCGGCGGCATCGTCGGCATGTCCATGTGCAAAGAACTCGGCCCGGTCATGATGGCCATCCTCATCGCCGGCCGCATCGGCTCCGCCATGGCCGCCGAAATCGGCTCCATGTGCGTCTACCAAGAAGTGGACGCCCTGCGCACCATGAACATCAACCCCATCAAATACCTCGTCCTCCCCCGCATCGTCGCCATCGCCATCGCGCTCCCCATGCTCGTCGTCTTCTCCGTCATGACAGGCTGGTTCGGCGGCGCACTCGTCTCCGCCTCCAACGCCCGCATCGCCGTCTCCTTCTCCTCCTTTTTCAACACCCTCAACGACATCGTCGAACTCAAAGACGTCCTCAACGGCGTCTTCAAAAGCTTCTGCTTCGCCCTCGTCATCGGCACCGTCTCCTGCCACCAAGGCCTCCAAACCATCGGCGGCCCGCGCGGCATCGGCCGCTCCGTCACCAAAGCCGTCGTCAACTCCATCGTCCTCATCCTCATCCTCGACTACTTCCTCACACGCTGGCTCCTGATCTTCGACTGATGAACACCTCCCCACCCAATCAACAGCGCGGACTCGCCCTCAAAGTCCGCAACCTCCGCAAAAGCTTCAGCGGCGCGGAAGTCCTCAAAGGCCTCGACTTCGAAGTCCAGCCCGGCGAAATCTTCGTCATCATGGGACCGAGCGGCAGCGGCAAAACCGTCCTCCTCAAACACCTCATCGGCCTCGAACACCCCGACAGCGGCGAAGTCCTCGTCAACGACAAACCCGTCAACTCCCCCGAAGTCCTCGAAAAATACCGCATGGCCATGGTCTTCCAATCCGGCGCACTGCTCAACTCCCTCACCGTCGGCGAAAACGTCGGCCTCTACCTCACCGAACACCGCCTCAAACCCACCGCCGAAATCACCCGCATCGTTTCCGAAAAACTCGAAGTCGTCGGCCTCAAAGGCACCGAGGAAAAAATGCCCAGCGAACTCTCCGGCGGCATGAAAAAACGCGCCGCCATCGCCCGCGCCCTCGTCATCGAACCCCAACTCATCCTCTACGACGAACCCACCAGCGAGCTCGACCCCCTCTCCGCAGTCGTCATCGGCGAAGAAATTTTCCGACTCAACCAGCGCATCGGCGTCACCTCCCTCGTCGTCTCCCATGACCGCGACCTCGCCTTCGGCATCGCCGACCGCATCGCCTTCATCAACCAAGGCCGCATCCTCGCCATCGGCACCCCCGCCCAAGTCCAGGCCAACCCAGACCCGCTCCTCCAAGAATTTCTGAACGCCAGCTTTCAACCCGACAAAACAAAGGAATGAACATGAAAAACAGCCTCGAAACCCGCCTCGGCATCTTCGTCGCCCTCGTCCTGATCGCCGCCCTCGTCATCGTCGACCTCGTCGGCGGCCTCGAATTCTTCAAAGGCGGCTACCACGTCACCGCCCAATTCAACAACGTCCAAGACCTCAAACTCGGCGACGCCGTCAAAATGTCCGGCGTCACCATCGGCCGCGTGGATAAAATCCAACTCACCGACAGCAAAGTCCAAGTCTCCATGCGCCTCAACAAAGACGTCATCGTCAAAACCGATAGCACCGCCGCCATCCGCTTCACCGGCCTCATGGGCCAAAACTACGTCGCCGTGGACTTCGGCACCCCCAAAGCCCCCATCGCCGAAGACGGCGCCAAACTCACCGGCATCGAACAAGCCGACCTCAACGCCCTCATGTCCAAACTCGATGACGCCGCCGCAGGCATCAAAAAAATCACCACCAGCTTCGACGGCGAAGACATCAAGCTCACCTTCAGCTCCCTCATGGGCATCATGAACGACAACCGCGCCAGCCTCCACAGCAGCATCGCCAACATCGCCAAAGTCTCCGAACAAATCGCCTCCGGCCAAGGCACCGTCGGCCACCTCATCTTCAGCAACGACCTCTACGACTCCGCCCTCGCCACCGTCACCAACATGCAAGACGCCGCCACCGAAATCAAAGCCACCGTCGCCGACGCCAAAGCCATCCTCGCCGACGCCAAGGCCGGCAAAGGCACCCTCGGCAAACTCATCACCGACGACACCCTCTACAACGAAACCACCGGCACCATGACCAACCTCCACCAGATCATGCTCAAGATAAACAACGGCCAAGGCACCGTCGGCAAACTCATCAACGACCAAGAATTCTACAAGAACGCCAAACTCTCCCTCGAGAAACTCGACAAAGCCACCGAAGGCCTCGAAGACCAAGGCCCACTCAGCATCCTCGGCACCGCCGCCAGCAGCCTGTTTTAAAACTTCGCTGGGAGGGACGGGCGTGCCGCCGTCCCAAAACTTTCCCGTAGCCGCGCTCGTGAGAGCGCGGTTTTTTGTTCGCATTGAATCACCTTTCCGCCACTGCTACACTGCAACCGCGTGAAAAAGATTCTTCTCCCCGCCGCCTTCCTAGCCCTTGCTTTGCTCCCCGCCTGCCGGCCCGCAACCCAATCCATCTCCGGCACAATCGAGGTAGATCAAGTCCGCCTCGCCTCACGCTACGGCGGGCGCGTGCTCAAACTTTCCGCGCAAGAAGGCGACTCGCTCA
The DNA here is from genome assembly GCA_031371425.1 of Verrucomicrobiales bacterium. Lineage (GTDB taxonomy): Bacteria > Verrucomicrobiota > Verrucomicrobiia > Limisphaerales > JAFMIX01 > JAFMIX01. The sequence continues at coordinate 13,095 of JANMJO010000118.1, forward strand.
CCAACGGCCAGCTCCTCGCCGAACTCCAAGCCAACGAACTCCAAGCCAACCGCGACCGCGCCGCCGCCCAACTCGCCGAAGCCGAAGCCGGCCCGCGCAAGGAAGAAATCGCCGCCGCCAAAGCCGATTGGGAAGCACAAGTCGCGCAACTCGATTTCGCCCGCGCCGAAGCCAAGCGCGCCGAAGAATTGTTCGCCCAGAAAACCATCTCCGCCACCGAACGCGACGCCGCCACCATGCGCGCCACGTCGCTCGATAAAGCCGCCGCCGCCGCCCGTGCGCGCTACGACCTGCTCCTCGCCGGCACCCGCGCCGAGCAACTCACCGCCGCCCGCGCACAACTCGCCGCTCTCGACGCCCAACTCCGCGAGACGCGCATCATCGCGCCCGGCGATTGCGTGCTGGAGACGCTCAACGTGAAGGTCGGCGACGTGCTCGCGCCCAACCAGCCGCTCGCCACGCTGCTGCTCACCAATCATCTTTGGGTGCGCGTGTTCGTGCCCGAGCCGTGGCTCGGCCACATCCGCGTCGGGCAGGCGGTGAAAGTGCGCGTGGATTCGTTTCGCGGGCGGGATTTTTCGGGCACGGTCGAGCAGATCGCGCGCGCCGCCGAGTTCACGCCGCGCAACGTGCAGACCACGGACGAGCGCGTGAAACAAGTCTTCGGCGTGAAAGTGCGGCTGGAAAATTCCGCCAACGAACTCCGCGCCGGCATGGCGGCGGATGTGTTTTTCCAGGACGTGGTGAAGTGATTTTTTAACCACGGATAAACACGAATGGACACAGATACAGTCCCTGCTTATGAATCGCGACAGCGTCTTGGACTGCGCCAGAGGGCAGGCGCAGTCCAAGACCTCGCGGAGTTTCGAGTGAATTGACAAGCCGCCGCTTCTGGACAACTATCTGTCCAGATATGAGCACGCTAACTTACACATCCGCCCGCGAAAATCTTGCTGCCACCATGGATCGGGTTTGTGACGACCACGAACCCGTCGTCATCACGCGCCAACAGCAACGCTCCGTCGTAATCCTGTCGCTCGAAGATTACAAGGCATTGGAAGAAACTTCCTACCTGCTCCGCAGCCGGGTCAATGCGCGCCGCTTGCTCGCCGCCACGAAACAGTTGGACTCCGGCAAAGGCAAATCCCGCAAAGTTGCGCTCGACGCATGAACCTAATTTTTTCCGATCAGGCGTGGGAGGATTACCAGCACTGGCAGGAGACGGACAAAAAGATGATTCGTCGAATCCACGAACTGCTCAAGGATATCAAACGCACCCCGCACTCCGGCATTGGCAAACCCGAACCATTGCGCCACGCGCTGGCCGGCTACTGGTCGCGGCGGATTGATCAGGAACATCGCCTCGTCTATCGCGTCACCGAGCAAGGAATTTTGCTGGCGCAACTGCGGTATCATTATTGACGCGTGAAAGTGCGGCTGGAAAATTCCGCCAACGAACTCCGCGCCGGCATGGCGGCAGATGTGTTTTTTCAGGACGTGAATAATTGAACCGCTAATCCGCGCTAATCTCCGCTGATGAAAACAGAAAATAATTAGCGTGGATAAGCGAAGATTAGCGGTTAAAAACTCAAGACAACAAACCATGAGCGACATCGAATCCAATCCCGAAAAGCGAATCGCCCTGTTCCAGCGGAAAGAAGTCCGCCGAGTCATCCACAACAACGAGTGGTGGTTTGTCATCACTGATGTGGTGGCTGTGCTCACCGATTCAGTTGATGCCAGCGATTATTTGAAGAAACTCCGCAAGCGCGACCCGCAGTTGGCCGAGGCATTCAAAGGGGGGGGACAAATTGCCCCCCCCCTTGGTCTGGAGTTCGACACGGCGGGCGGACGACAGATGCTCCAGTGTTGGAACACCGAAGGCATCTTCCGCCTCATCCAATCCATTCCCAGCCCCAAGGCCGAGCCGTTCAAACGCTGGCTCGCGCGCGTCGGCTATGAGCGTGTGCAGGAGATTGAAGACCCGGAACTCGCCACCAAACGCACCCGCGCCATCTATCAGGCCAAGGGTTACTCCGCCGACTGGATCGAGAAACGGATGCGCTCCATCGCCATCCGGGACGAACTGACCGACGAATGGAAAAAGCGCGGCGTGCGGGAGCAGCGCGAATACGCCATCCTCACCGCCGAAATTTCCAAGGCGACGTTCGGCCTGACGCCGACGGAATATGCCGAGTTCAAAAAGCTAAAGCGCGAGAATCTCCGCGACCACATGAGCGATTTGGAACTCATCTTCTCCATGCTCGGCGAGGCGGCCACCACGGAAATCGCCCGCAACCGCGACACGCAAGGCTTCCCGCAAAACAAACAAGCCGCGCGCTCCGGCGGCAAAGTGGCCGGCAACGCCCGTCGTGAACTAGAAAAGAAAAGCGGACGCAAAGTCGTCACGAACGAGAACTATCTGGCGCTGACGCAGGCGGCGAAGAAGGCGAAGCGGATCAAATAAAAACCGAAGATTCTGCGGAAATCAATGCGCCGCCAGTTCGAGCGGGCGGGCATGGTGGACTTCATTCCGGGTGAGTGGCCGGATTTGATTGGGGGAGACAGTGGCCAGCGCCACGGTGTCGCCATCGTAGGTGGTGAACTCGACCATGAATCCTTTGCCGCCCTCGATTACATGGACGACCGCGCCAACGTCACCCGCCACCAGCCCATATTCAGGCAGGCTCGCGGTCAACGCTACGCAATCAAGTTCAGCTATCACGTCCAAGATATAATCATGCGGACAATCAACTGGAAAGTCAGTAATCTCGGCAAACTGGAAACGAAAAGCGGACGCAAAGTCGTCACGAACGAGAACTATCTGTCGCTGACGCAGACGGCGAAGAAGACGAAACGAATTAGAACTTAACAACAACGGCCAACAACACATCCAGCTATGCCAACAAATGAAAACATTCTCGCGCTTTCCCATGTCGTTCTGAACGAACTCGACCACTTTGGGTATGGTGCTCCATTTATCGCTTATGTGAGCGTTGCTCCTGAAGACGGAACTGAACATGTTTTCATTATACGCGGCGAAGATCACCCCGGAACGTTACCGTCGTCTCCGTCTGTGGAGTATGTCCGCTATCATCTACCCCTCGGTCGTATCGCAGAGAGTGAACCGGGTCACATGCACGAGGTGCGAGTTGCTGAATACGTCGGCAACAGACCAACAGGGCATGAATTCGTAAAGCGATACCTCATTCTCGCAAAAGATGTATTCTTCGTTGAATGGGTGGAAGGGCAATCAGACGCGCGCAACAATCAGATAGCCTACCAGAATGGTTCAGTCTTCATTCCTTCCCTTCGGCTTTGGATTGCGTTTCCTCCCGGCGACGCGGCTGCAGAAGTTGCAAGACCTCGCCGTCGCCGAATCGCTGAAAGATTTGAGCTCGCCGACATTCCTGTTGTTGACAGCGCTCAAGGAGATGCGTGGCGATCTGATTTACGCAACTTTGTAATAATCTCTGGCGCTCCTGGAACAGGAAAGACGACAACGCTGATTAAGCGCATCGCTCAAAAAATTGATGCCGGATCGTTGGTGGAAGGAGGCGAGGAGACAACGACCCCGCTTGCGGAGTTGAGACGTTGGTTACATGACGGGCCGACGAACTGGGTCTTATTCACACCGAGCGAGTTGCTGCGCGGATACCTGCATGAAGCCCTAGCAAAAGAAAAGTTGCCAGCCACCGAAGAGCGCGTCCCGGTTTGGGCAACGGCAAAAGTCAGAATTGCTCGTGACGTATTGCAGTTCATCGGCCAAAATCGCCTCTTGTCTCTGGGAGGTGATTTGGTCGCTGCGGGCGAAAGCAAAACTCTGACACGATGGGCCAGAGGATTTCTTAATCATTTCAGTCAGAAAATTCACGCCGAACTCTCACAGATTGTTTCTGAACAGGCTGAAGCCCTTCGTGAAACGCTTAAAAGAATTGACGACTCGTGTGAAAAACTCCGCTCCGAAATCGGGAGTTTGGAAGCCGAACTGAACAAGCTGCAAAGCGAGGCGCAGAACTCGGAAGCAGATCAAGAGGAGAAAAGGTTAAGACTCAAGGAGTGCAAAGCAACGCAGCCCAGTCTTGAAGAGGTTTCTAAGAGTTGGCGGGAGATTGTTGCATTCGCCAAGCAACCTCACAAAACTCCCCTTGGTCGAACGCTTGCTGAACTATTGTCATTTAGCGACCGACTTCAATCATTCTTGAAGCGTTATCCGGAAGCCGCTTGGCCGGAATCGGAGCGCGCCGCCATGCAGACAATCGTAGCGGCAACTCGCAGCATGCTAGGAAAATTCGTGAGTGACTCCGGTGATTTAGTTGACCCCAGCATCAGAAAAATACCGTTCACATATCATGAATATCGCCTCCGAGCATCAGAAGGCGGAACGTTCTACCACCCGACCGCGATGGGAGCAGTTAACGACAGGAAAATTGATACGTGCGAACTAGACATCCTCATTTATGTTGCTCTCGCAACTGTGCGCGAATCGCTTATTGGTCGTGAAATCATACAAAAGCACGGCAACTCTATCACTCAACGCGTGATAAATGAACTGCGGTATGTCGTGGCTGTCGATGAAGCTACAGACTTTTCAGCGATTGAGCTTGGTTGTATGCGACTACTCGCTCATCCGGTTTTCGATTGTATCACCTTTGCCGGAGACCCGATGCAGAGAATGACTCGGCACGGAATTGGTGACTGGAACGAGGCTGCCGAGTTGACCGAATTAACACCCAAGATTTTCAATCTGAATTTTTCTTACCGGTCAGGCCACAAGTTGCTGAAAATTGCGCGCGCACTTTATGAGAACTCTATGGGTGAGACTGCGCCTGTCAGTCCAGGTTTTAGTGAAGATTTGAATGATCCCGACGCCTTGCAATTCAGAGCCGAGACGTATGAAAAGCAGATATGCTGGGTCGTGGCACGTATAGGTGAGATACACAGATTTTCCAGCCAAACACTTCCCTCGATTGCCATTTTTGTTCCAACAGAGACGGACGTGCATCAAGTAGCCGATCTGCTTCGTAAGCCCCTGCGCGAAACTTATGGCATCGAAACAGAAGCATGTTTTGAGGGACTAATTCTAGGAACTCAGGCCAAGGTGCGCATTTTCAGCGTCCAATTTATCAAAGGTTTGGAATTTGAGGCTGTATTTTTTATGGGTGTGGATCACATGGTTACATTTGTACCGGGTCTCGTTGATAAGTTTTTGTATGTCGGACTTACTCGCTCGCGAAGATTTTTGGCCATCACAACATTTGGCGATTTTCCGGACGAGCTTTCTCATGTCGCTCGGCTTTTTGGTCAAGGCACATGGGAACATCTCTTACCGCCATGATCGAATGTGAAAACCTGACCAAACGGTTCGGGCATTTCACCGCCGTGGATGGCGTTTCGTTCTCGGTCGCCAAGGGTTCGATCTTCGGCTTCCTCGGGCCGAACGGGTCGGGCAAATCCACGGTCATCCGCATGTTGCGCGGATTGCGGCCTTGTCTGATTTCCCAATTGGCGGTAACTTCTGCGATATGAAATGGACAGAGACCATCCAACGCTGGAGGCAGCTCAATGCCGAAACCCGGCAGGAGATTTGTTGGCGGCGGATTCCGCGCCAAGTGGCCCTGTCCATGGCGTTTGAGAGGGAGGCTGTTGATCTATCATGGCTGGAGAAACTACACCGCCAGGCGGGGCCACGCGCTTCATTCAAACCACACGCGGCCTCTTAAGCTATTCACAGTTGGCCCCGCTGCTGGCGGAGCGCGTGCTCTGGGTGGAAACCGCCATCGCTTCCGGCGCGTTTGCTTCGCAAGACCTCGGCGGCGAACTTGTCCTCCGTTTTCATTCTGAAATCGCCAGGGATTTCGTGCCCGAGTGGGCGGGTCGCTGGCGTGATGCCGAGGTGACGGTCGGCGAGCATCATCCACCCCCGCCGCATCGTGTGCCGATGCTCATGCGTGACTACGCCGAGGATGTTCGCGCGCGCCGGGAGAACGCTGACAGAAAGATGGATGAACTGCTGCTGGAATTGCTCGCGTTCGCCGAAGGGCGGCTGCTCTCCATTCATCCGTTCAATGATTTCAATGGGCGCGTCACGCGGCTCTTTCTACGTGAACTCCTCCGGCGATTGGAGCTTCCACCGATTGACCTCGTTCCCACGGACGCATCAGGCGAATCAAATTATTTTGCAGCCCTGCGCGCGGGCGACGTCAATGACTGGCGTCCGCTGATGAAAATCTGGGAGCAACGCTTCGAGTTGTTTGGCGACGCGGCGCAATAGTGATTTAAGTAATGAGCCTCCTCACGTCGTCTGCTACGATTTGAAAACGCCATGCCCGCCGAAACCATGATCGAATGTGAGAGCCTGACCAAACGGTTTGGGCATTTCACCGCCGTGGATGCCGTTTCGTTCTCGGTCGCCAAGGGTTCGATCTTCGGTTTCCTCGGGCCGAACGGCTCGGGCAAATCCACGGTCATCCGCATGTTGTGCGGGCTGCTCGAGCCGAGCGCGGGGCGGGCGCGCATCGCCGGGTTCGACGTGGCGCGCGAGACAGACAAGATCAAAAGTCTCATCGGCTATATGTCGCAGAAATTTTCGCTCTACGACGAGTTGACGGTGCATGAGAATCTCATGTTCTACGGCCGGCTCTACGGCTTGAGCGGCGCGGAACTCACCAAGCGGCGCGACGAACTCATCGCGCTCACGCATCTCGAACCGTATCTGGCGCGGCGCGCGGCGTTGCTGTCCGGCGGCTGGCGGCAACGGCTGGCGATGGCGTGTTCGCTCATCCACAAGCCGAGCGTGCTGTTCCTCGACGAACCGACGGCGGGCATTGATCCAGTGGCGCGGCGGGAGTTGTGGGACTTGCTGTTCGAGTTTTCGAGCCTCGGCATGACGCTGTTCGTCACGACGCATTACATGGACGAGGCGGAGCGTTGCTCGCACGTAGGCTACATCCACATGTCCAAGCTCGTGGTGTGCGGCGTGCCGGATGACTTGAAGCAGTTGCCGGTGGTGAACCCGCCCGGCACGAAGCGGCTGGACGTGACGTGCGACCATGTGACGGTGGGCTTGCAGGCGATCCGCCACGAGCGCGGCGTGCGCGGCGCGACGGTGTTCGGCCAGTCCATGCACCTGCTGGTGGACGAGGGGTTGCCGGAGCAATTCCTGCGTGACAAGCTCGCCGCCGTGAACATCCGGCACGCGGACATCCGCCCCATCGCGCCGTCGCTGGAGGATGTGTTCGTGGCACTGACGGCGAATGGGAACAATGGAGGTGGAAAGTGAAATTCAATTTCTTGTCGCGTTCCCCCTCACCCCGGCCCTCTCCCTCAGGGAGAGGGAGAATCGTTTCCAGCCTTTTGAAATGTCAGGCGACGGGATTTGCCGGACACGCAGCCAAAAAACCGAAGAGCGCCGATAGCTGTTCCCTCTCCCCAAGGGAGAGGGCTAGGGTGAGGGGAAAGAAATCATCCGAGCAGAGAGGCGTTCTCGATTTACAAATGGAGGCGCACGATGAATAAAATATTTCGCGGCTTCACGGCGATTCTTTACAAAGAATTCATCGTCGTGCTGCGCGATCCGATGACGCTTTTCTTCATGCTGTTTCCGCCGCTGGTGGAGATGATCGCGTTCGGCTACGCGCTGGACATGGACGTGAAGCACATGCCACTCGTCATCCTCGACGAAGACCGCACGGTGGAGAGCCGGCAATTGGTCGAGAGCTTCGTGAACTCGCAGACGTTCCGCGTGATGGGCGAGGCCGGCAGCGCCACGGAAATGGCGCGGCTCATCCGGCAGGGCAAGGCTTACGCGGGCTTGCAGATCCCGCCGGACTTCACGCGCAACCTCGCCGCCGGTCGTAGCGCGCAGGTGCAGGTGCTGATTGACGGGTCGAGTTCGAGCATCGCGTCGAGCGCGTTGAATACGGCGCTGAACCTGGCGTTCCGGCAATCGGCGCTGGCGCTGTTACCATCCACGGGACGGCGCGAACTGCCGGTCGAGGTGCGCCCGCAAATCCTCTACAACCCGGCGATGCGCAGCCCGAACTTTTTCATTCCCGGCGTCATCGGCTTCGTGCTGCAGCTCGCCACGACGTGCGCCCGGGCGTTGGCGGTGGTGCGCGCGCGCGAGCCCGGCACGCTGGAGCAGTTGCTCGTCAGCCCGCTGTCGCGCTGGGGCTTGATGCTCGGCAAGCTCACGCCGTATTTCATCATCGGCATGACGATGGCGGGCGTGTTGTTCAGCATCATGGCGCTGCTGTTCCATGTGCCGATTGCGGGCAGCTTGCTCGCGTTGGCGGCGGCCACGGCGATTTACGTCTTCGCGCTCTTGAGTCTCGGCCTGCTGGTCTCGACTCGGGCGCAGAACCAGATGCAAGCCTTGCAGATGAGCATGACGCTGATTCTGCCGAGCGTGTTCTTCAGCGGCTTCATCTTCCCGCGCGACACGATGCCGTGGATTTTCCGAACTATCGGCAACCTCCTGCCCGCGACTTACTTCATTGATTTGAACCGCGCCATCGTGCTGCGCGGGGCTTCGTTCGTGGAGTTCTGGCCGAGTCTGGCCATTTTGGCGGCGATGGCTGCGGGATTGTTTCTGTTGTGCGCGATGCGTTTCCGCCAGAAAATTGCCTGACCAGCGCAACTGAACTTCGCCACCTGCTTTTTAACGCTGCCTTATCCCATTTCGCCGCTCTTGAATCTTTACAGCCCCGCCCGTTGAAGCTAGATTATCCAACGCGAGCGGCGAACCCATCCTGTCCGTCAAATCCCCGTGTGAACTGCGCGCAACCCATTGAATTTATGAGCCAAAAGACAGCCAAAGAATCGCAACCCATAGCCAGCAACGTCGCGCCGAAATATCCCGGCATCCGCGTCACCTGCAACGGCAACCAGCTCGTCGCGCAATGGGTCGAAGTCCGCATCACCGATGGCGGCATTTATTATCCCATCACGCCCTCGACCGAAGGCGGCGAAATTTATCAATCGTCCTACGCGATGGGCGAACTCAACGTCTGGGGCGGCCAGAAAGTCGCCGTCGAGACCGAAGGCGAACACGCGGCGCAGGGCGGCGCGACGGCGTTCGCGGTGACTGGCAAGCGTGCGGTGAATTTCACGTCCGGTCAGGGTATCGCCTACGCGATGGAGCAGTATTACCACGCGCCCGGCAAGTTCTGCACGATGGTGATCGAAGTCGGCGCGCGCGCGCTGACCAAGCACGCGTTGAACGTCCATTGCGCCCACGACGACATCAACGGCGCGCTCGATGTCGGCTGGATCATGACGATGTCCAAGGACGCGCAACAGGCCGCCGATCAAGCCGTCATTCTTCGCCGCGTCACCGAGCTTTCGCTGAACCCCGGCATGAACATTCAGGACGGCATGCTCACGACGCACAGCGAGCGCACCTACCTCGCGCCCGAAGCCGAACTGCTCCGCGAATATCTCGGCGCGTCCGACGAGATGATTGATTGCCCCACGCCCGCGCAGCGCGAACTGTTCGGCCCGAAACGCCGCCGCGTGCCGGAGATGATGGACTTGAAGAACCCGCTCCTCCTCGGCCCGGTGCAGAATCAGGAGCATCACATGAACGGCGTCGTTGCGCGCCGTAACAATTTCAACGAGCCCATCCTCGGCTTCCTCGAAGCCGCCTATGCGGACTACGGCAAATTGACTGGCCGCGTCTATGGCCTGCTCACGGAATACAAATGCGACGACGCGGACACCGTGTTCGTCTCGCTCGGTTGCGCGGCGGACAACATCGAAGCTGCGTGCGATTACCTGCGCGACCAGCGTAACGCCAAGGTCGGCTCGATTCACGTCAACGTCATCCGTCCGTTCCCTGAAGCCGCCGTCATCGAAGCGCTGCGCGGCAAGAAGAACGTCATCATCCTCGAACGCACCGACGAAGGTCTCGCCGGCGACAACCCGCTCGCCCGCGACATCCGCGTCGCCATCGGCAAGGCGCAGGAAGTCGCCAAGTTCGGCGGCGGATTGCCCGCGCTCACGGCAGCCGAGACGCCCCGCATTTTCCGTGGCGCTTACGGCATCGGCTCGCGCGATTTCCGTCCGGAGCACACGCTCGGCGCTTACGAATTCGCCACCGGCGCGAGCAAGCGCATGGACGGCAAGAGCGCGGCGGACGGCGAAACTTATTTCGTCCTCGGCGTGAATCATCCTTACGCCGTCATCAGCAAGGACACACCGTCGTTGCTGCCCGACAAGGCCATCGCGGTGCGTTTCCATTCCATCGGCGGCTGGGGCATGATCACCACGGGCAAGAACCTCGGCGAAATCATCGGCGACTTCGGCGAACTTTTGAAGAAGCGCGCCAACCAAGTCGAACCCGACGGTCGCCTCAAGGAACAGTTGTTCATCATGGCGAACCCGAAATACGGTTCGGAGAAAAAGGGCGCGCCCACGAATTATTACCTCACCGTCGCCCGCGACCAGATCAAGGTGAACTGCGAGTTGAACCACGTTGATGTAGTTCTCTGCTGCGATCCGAAGGCGTTCACGCACACCAATCCGCTCGAAGGCATCAAGAAGGGCGGCTCGCTCGTTTGGGAATCCAGCGATTCGCCTGAAGTCGCTTGGCAGCGCATCCCGGCGCAGCACCGGAAATTTGTCATTGATAACAACATTCGCGTCTTCATTTTGCCCGGCTTCGACATCGCGCGCAAAGCGACCACGCAGCCGGAACTCCAGTTGCGTATGCAGGGCAACTCGTTCCTCGGCGCGTTCTTCAAAGTGTCGCCGTTCCTCAAGGACAACGACATCAACGAAGAGACGTTCCACGAAACGGTGTTGCTCCAGTATCAGAAAAAATTCGCGCGCTTCGGCGACGCCGTCGTCACGTCCAACATGACCGTTATGACGGAAGGTTTCTCTCGCGTCGTTGAAATTAAAATTGGCGGCGCAAACGAAGTTGACCGCTCCTCGATGCGCAATGCGCCCATCGCGCCCATCAACGCCGGCCCGCTTATCCCGACCGCCGGTTGCGGCACGAGCTGCGGCAGCGGCGGCATCCCGACGCCTGCCGAGCAGACGCCGCGTTACTCGTTCCAGAAGATGGCGACGTTCGACAAGGAATTCCGCGCCAGCCTCGGTTATCATCAACCCGCCGGCGCGCTCGCGTCGCTCGGCGTGATGGCGTCCGGCACGGGCGCGACGCAGTCCAAGTATGTCGCGCGCCGCGAGACGCCGGTTTACATCGCCGAGAATTGCACGCAGTGCATGGAGTGCATCACGGCCTGCCCCGACACCGCGTTGCCGAACATGGCGCAGGATGTCGCCACGGTTTTGAAGACAGCGGTGAATTATTACGTCACCGACAACGCCGAGCGCCCGAAGCTCGCGCATGAATTGAAGGGCATCGAAGAACGCGCCCGCGCGAAGATGAACGAGTCCGTGAAGGCCAAGACCGACGTGCCGTTCAAGACCATCATCCGCGCCGAAGTCACCGCGCTCACGACCATCAGCGACAAAACGAAAGCGGAATTCACCGGCATCATTGATATTCTGCCGCTCTCTTATTCCAACGTCCCGGCGATTTTCCGTTCGCTCGAAGGCAAGCAGGCGGGCGCGGGCGGGCTGTTCTCCATCTTCGTCTCCGACCTTTGCAAAGGCTGCGGCGAATGTGTGACCGTCTGTGGCGATCACGACGCGCTTCGCATGACGCGCGAGACGGAGGAGTTGAATGCCGACCTCACGACCGCGCAGATTTTCTCGCGGCTGATGCCCGACACGCCGCAGAAATTCCTCGGCCTCTACAACGACTTGGACGCTGCGAACTCCCGCGAAGCTGCGTTGCGCAATCACTTGATGGTGCGCCGCAATTACGAGGCGCTCGTCTCCGGCGACGGCGCGTGCGCCGGTTGCGGCGAGAAGTCCGTGCTCCGCGCACTGGCTTCCGTGACCGAGGCCTACATGCGTCCGCTCTATCACAAGAAAGCCGACCGCCTGCGCGGCAAGGCCACGAACTTGGAAAATTCCGGCGTGGAAAAACTCGCGCAACTCAAGGCGCGCGACGCGAAGGAATATCAATTGTTCCGCAAGGCGATGGCGCACGTCATCATGGGTCTCGGCGGCGAGAACGACGCCGACACCGCCAAGCGCATCGCCGATTACGAAGCGAAGCACGGCACAATTACCGACGAGCAAATCATCGCCGGCATCGCGGCGGTCATGCGCCAAGACGCGTTCAACCACAAGGAACTTCAATCCATTGACGGACGCGCGGCCAACGGCCAGAGCGTGATGTTCATGGGCGCGAGCACCGGCTGTAACACCGTTTACGGTTCGACGCCGCCGTCCAATCCGCATCCGTATCCGTGGATGAACTCGCTGTTCCAAGACGG
>JANMJO010000132.1:0-6039 GCA_031371425.1 Verrucomicrobiales bacterium
GCCGCTGGCTGGCACGAAAGCGTTCTGGTTCACGCGGCGCGCGCGGAGCGACGCGCCCTACCAGCGCCCGGCAACCATGACTGCGCCAATGTCGGTATGAATTGTTATAGCGGAAATTTTGTGGACGAGATTTTCGGCGCGACGCCGAAAATCACCCGCCGGAGGCGGGTGCTACCAAAAACTTACCCGCACGTTTGGTTTCCATTTCGGAGTTCGGGTTGAAGAGTTGGTAGGGTGGGCAGTCCTCTGCCCGCCGCCTATTGGAACAAGGGTGTTCGGATTCACACGCCGGCGCGCACGGAGTGACGCGCCCCACCTTCTTGAAACAAAACCCCCGTCCGCCGGAGCGAACGGGGGCGAAATCAGCGAGACGGGTTCAGTTGCCCACCATCGTCGCCGTGCCGCCGAGCTGGCTGCCGACGAACGTCAGAACTTCGTTGATAGGGTTCGCAATCGCCGTGCTGGTGCTGCCCGCGTAGAGCAGGCCGATGGCGCGGGGATTGGTCGTCACATTTTCCACCATGAGCGAGCCGGAATCGCCGCCAGCGAGAAATTTGCTCCGGCTGTTGGAAATCACAATCTGGCCGGTGAAGGTCTTGGTGAAGGCCGTGCCGCCGGCACATTCGTTCTCGTAGGTGATGCTGATGGTGGCGTTCAGCCCAGAGATGCTGCTGGAGGTCGTGCCGGTGGTGCGCCCGCTTTTCTTCACGGCCTTGTTCACCGTCGCGGCGACGGTGTTGCTGGAGATTGTGCCGATGCCGAGGATTGAACCGCTGGCGCTGACCATGCCGGGCGTGACCTGCGCGATGGCGACGTCCACGTTTGAGCCTGGCAATGAATTGATCTTCACCAGCGTGCCGACGGTCTGGGCATTGGCGGAGCTGCAATTCACGTCAATCAATCCGGGTTGGATGACCGGCTGGCCGGTGGTGGCGACGATGCTGTTGCCGCCGCCCACGATGTCCGCCTCCAGGACGTGGTAGTTGCTCATGATGTATTGCACGCCGTTGACTTGGATGAGCGAGCCGAGCGTGCCGCCGCAGCAATAGCCGTTGGCGAGGTCGTAGCTCCAGCCGCCGGACGTGCCGAGTTGGATGGGCGGCGTCTGCTTCGCTGTGTAGTTGATGCCGCCGCCGGAAGGCCTGGCGAAGGCGCGGAACTTGTCGGTCAGTTCCACCTTCACACCGACGCCGCGAATCTGCGGTGGCAGGCTGCGCACGATGTCCGCGCGGGACGGCGAATCCTGATCCACATAGACGACGAGCGTGGCGGCCTCGGCGTCGTCCTGCCCCACCGCCGTGCCGAGCACGCCGGGGAGTTTCATGAGGTCTGTGGTCACAGATTTCTGGACGGCGAGGACGGCCCTGGCTTGGGGATGGTCGAGGGACATTTCGCTGGCCGCGCGGGCGATGGTGGTAATGCCGAGAATTGCGGCGATTGCCAGCGCGCTGCGAATCAGTTGGGAGCGAAACAGGTTGGTTTTCATAAATTGCCTTACGTTTTGTTTGTTCGGATTATTTCGAATTTTAGATTCGGTTAAACGCTGAAAAAGTCAAGCTGCCAGACGCCCGGGGGTGTGACTGGAAGTGCCGCGCCGCGGAGTCCCGCCCCAAGTTGGAGTTCAAGCTTTAGCTTGTTCCCGTCACACTGGACACCGCCCCGACACGCTGAAGCGTGAACTCCAACAATCTCTGCGCGGCAGTTTCAATCACACCCACGCCCCGGATGGTGTGTCCGTTTGCTGGGAGTTTCGCGTTTATGCGGCTGGGAAACCGCCTGAAGGCGGAACTCCAAACTTTGAAACGACCTATTACCGAAGCTCGCAAAACGCGCCCATCACTGCGTTCGCGCACGGTAGAAGCGGTTCGTGTAGCCCGGCGCGTTTGTCTCGCTGAAGCTGATGATGCCCACGGCGGAGCTGTTTGTGCTGATGGGCGACCATGTGCTGGAAAAATTCGTCGAGCCTTGCACGATGTAATTCGTGTTCGCATTGCCGAGCAGCGTGGCGGTGAATTTGTTCGTCCCATAAACGTAGTTTGTGAACCGCGACGCGTTGTTGCTGGCGATGTAATACAACTGCGCCGTGACGCTCGTCACCGCGCCCGCCGTGTTTGTGATGACCACGGCGTAGCCGCCCTCATTCGCCACCGTGAAATTCGTCACCGTCATCGAGTTCGTCGTGCGGCCTGTGTAATTAATCCCGTTCGTCCGCCACTGATATGCCAATGGCAATGTGCCGGTCGCCGTCACGTTGAGTGTGGCGTTGCTGCCGGCCACGACCGTCCGGCTCGCGGGTTGGCTCGTGATAATGGGCGGCGCGGCCAGCGTGTAGGTCAGGCTGACGCTGCCGGACGCGCCGCCCACGCCGTCGGTGACGATGTAATAGATGGTGGCGTTGGTCACGGTGAACACGGCGGTCTCCTTGCCGGGGCTGGCGTTCGTGCTGCTGCACGCGACGGAGACGAGGCTTATGAAATTCGTGGGCGTCCCGGTGTAGATGGCGAGCACGCCGTTGAATGAGGCGATGGCATCCACCGTGAGCGTGCCGTTTGCGGGCGGCTGGTAGGAATACCAATACGATGCTCCGCCCGGCTCGCTGCAATGGTTCGGTTCGCCCGGCTCCTTCACCGCGCCGACGGTGCTGAAGAGTTGCGAGCCGCTGTAGCCGGCGGCGGGCGCGCCCACGTTCAGGCCGGTGCCGGGGTCGGTCGCATCGCGGAATTTGGATTGCGCGCTGGCGCCGGGGTCGAAGCTGCCGTCGCGGGTGTTGACCTGGACTTGCGCGATGGCGGAGGTGATGGTGCGGGGGTTGTTGCCGCCGTTCATGCTCTGGGTGATGAGCACGGCGAAATTGCCGGCGGGCGGGGTGGTGGCGGCGGAGATGTCTAGGATGGAACTGGCCGCGCCGGAAATGTTCACGCCGTCGCGCTGCCATTGGTAGGTGATTGATCCGATGTTGGCGACTTGCACGCTGAGCGTCACGTCTGTGCCGGGCGGAACGGTCACCGAATGCGGTTGCACCAAAATCTGCGGCACCAGATCGGCCGTGGGTTCTTCCACCCAGCGCAGGGTCAGGTTGCCGCGAGCGCCGTAGAAACCGTCAATGGCGATGTGGTATTGCACGCCTTCGGTGGCGTTGAAGGTAATCGAGCTGGCCAGAAACCCGCCGCTGTCATCGTCGCCAGCCACGAACAGGCCGAGGGTGTTGATGTTGGTGGTGTTGTTCGTATAGACGCTCATCGTGGTGTCGAAGCCGCTGCCGCGCGTGTCAAACGTGACGATGCCGCTGACGGGCGCCGTCCACTCCAGCCAGACGGACGCGTTGCCGGGCTTGCCGCCGTGGTTGAGCGGTTCAAATAATTCCCGGGTGGCCGTTAAGTTGTCGCTCCGCAGCGCGCCACTCGTGTTGCCAATCTTGGTGCGGTTCACATAACCATCGGAGAACGTCCGAGCGGTGATGTTCGTGATGAGCAGGGTGACGCTTGTGCTGCTGGCCGAACCGGCGGAATTATAAACGACGTAGCTGTAGCTGCCGCCACTTGTCTCGTTCACGGATGGGATGGTGAGGCAGCCGGTCGTCTCGCCGGGGATGTTCGCGCCGTTGAACCGCCACTGGAAAAACAACGGCGGCGAGCCGCTCACGGTGGCGCAAAAAGTCACGGTGCCGCCGGTGGAAGCACTTTGATCGCTCAACTGCGTCGTGATGACGGGCGGAGTCGCGAACCCGGTGTCCAGTTGGTAGTTCAACCCCACGACGCCGCTCGCGCTGTCCTGACCATCCACGGCGATGCGATACGTCACGCCGTTGGACACGGCCAGGTTCAATGCGGTGGAGCCGCTGATGATGACGTTGACGAAGCGGTTCGTCACCAAGGTCAGCGAAACGAAGTTGCTGCCCGTGCCGGTGTAGATCGCCACGACGTGGTTGAAAAGCATCCCCGGCGTGCTCACGCTCAGCATCCCGGACGCCGGTGCCTGATACGAAAACCAGTAGGACGCGCCGCCCGGTTCGCCCGCGTGCTCCGGCTCGCCCAACTCGCGCGTCGCGTTGAAGGTGTTGAAAACCTGCGAGCCGACATACCCGCCGAGGCCGTTGCCGGGACTCATCGCCGCGTGAAATTTATCCTTCGCCGCGCTGCTGTAATTCACGCCGCCGTCCTGCGAGTTGATCTGCACATGGGCGGTGGCGGAAAAATTGGTGCGGATACTCTGCCCCACCGTGATGATGCGCACCACATACTCGCCGACTTCGGCGGACGAGACGCCGGGGATCGCCAGCGTCGCGTTGGTTTCGCCGTTCATCTGCGAACCGTTGAAGAACCATTGGTAAATCGGCGTCAGCCCGCCCGCCGCCACCGTCACCGCCAAAGTCAGCGGCGCGTTGTCCCCCACCGTCGCGCTCTGCGGCTGCGCGGTAATCACCGCCAGCAAGTCGGTCGTGGTGATCAGCGACCAGTTGAAAACGATGTTGCCTCTGTCGCCGTAAAATCCATCAATGGCGATGTTGTAAGTCGTGCCCACCGTCGCATTGAACGTCACCTTGCTGTTCAGGAAACTGCCCCGGTCATCATCGCCCGCCACCGGCGTCAGCGTCGCCAGCGTTCCGCCCGTGTAAACCGCCAGCAGCGTGTCGAAGCCGCTCCCGCGCGTGTCGAAGATCGCAATGCCGCTGCTCGGGGCCGTCCATTGCAACCAGACCGACGCCCCTCCGGGAATGCCCGCGTGATCCGGCTCGCCGGCTTCCTTCGAGGCCGTCCCGTTGCCCGTGCGCCCGAAACCGTTCGTCCCGGTGATGGCCGGACGGCTGGCAAATAAATCCGTCGCGTTCAAATTGAGCAGCGTAGGGATGAGCAACTGCGCCACCGCGCTGTCCGTCACGCCATTCGCGTCCGTCGCCACCGCGTTGTAACTGCCCGCGTCCGTCGGCCCCACCGCCGGGATGGCAAACACATTCGTCATCGAGCCGGTGGCGGAACTGGCCACCGTGCCGGGAATATTCACGCCATTCCTCCGCCACTGGAGTATGATCGGCGGCGCGCCGACGACCACGACCTTGAAACTCGCCGCCGTGCCGAGCGTCGCGACGTTCGTCGTGGCTGGTTGCGTGATGAACACCGGCGCCGCCGCCGCCGGTCCTGCAAACCACAGCCAGCCGCAGCCCGCCAGCAGAACCGGCAGCCAACGACAGATCGAAAACAACCGCACGGAATTTGAATTGAAAATTTTTGCGTTCATGGGTGGATGACTTATAGGTTGATAGCAGAACCATACCTTGAAACAAGCGAATCTGCTATCACCGATTAGCTTGTCAGCGACCGCCCGGTTCTGTTAGACCAAGTGCAACACCACCACCCTGTGAACTACAAAATCAAAACCCTCCCCGCCGCCCTCCTCCTCGCCGTCGCGCTTGCCGGGAACGTGTTCGCCGCCAACGACGCCCTCCTGCTCACCCTCGAAGGCAAAGTCGAAATCTCCCCCACCGGTCAGACCACCTGGACGCTTGGCACAACCAACCAAACGCTCCACGTCGGCGACCGCCTCCGCACCAGCCTCCGCAGCCGCGCCACCGTCCGCCTCTCGAATCTCACCACCCTGCGCGTCAACGAACTCACCACCTTGCAAATCCAGCCGCCTTCCGCCGTCGGCAAACAAGCCGGCCTCGATCTAAAAAACGGCTCCACCTATTTCTTCAGCCGCGAGCGCGGCAACGAAACCGAGTTCCGCACCCCGCTCGCCTCCGGCGCCATCCGCGGCACCGAGTTCAACCTCGCCGTCGCCGACGATGGCCGCAGCGAAGTCACGCTCATTGACGGCGCGGTCAATCTCGCCAACAACCTCGGCGCGGTGGACCTCGTTTCCGGCGAACAAGGCGTCGTCGAGAACGGCAAAGCCCCCACCAAGACCGCCGTCATCAACGCCATCAACATCATTCAATGGGCGCTTTACTACCCCGGCGTGATTGACCCCGATGAACTCGGCCTCACCGCCGCCGAGCAGGACACCTTGTCCTCATCCCTCGCCGCCTACCGCAGCGGCGAC
>JANMJO010000188.1:0-8259 GCA_031371425.1 Verrucomicrobiales bacterium
CAAAATTCAAGACGGCGGTCGCCAGCCTCGCGCTGGCTTCGTTCTTCTGCACAGCGCGTGCCGCCACCACGCCGGAGAGTTTGGCCGCGCTGAAATCCATGAGCATTGAGGATTTGGGCGCGGTGCGCGTTGAGACGGTGACGGGCGCGTCCAAGCACGAGCAGAAAACCACGGAAGCCCCTTCCGCCGTCAGCATCGTCACCGCAGACGAGATCAAGAAGCAGGGGTATCGCACGCTCGCCGACATCCTGCGCGGCGTGCGCGGTTTTTATGTGACGTATGACCGGGGTGACAGCTTCATTGGCGTGCGCGGCGTGAACCGCCCCGGCGATTACGGCGGGCGGATGCTCATCACGGTGGACGGCCACCGCCTGAACGACCCCATCTTTGACACCGCGGCCAGCGGGACGGAGCAGCTCGTGGATGTGGACCTGATTGACCGCGTGGAGATCATCCGCGGCCCCGGTTCGTCGTTGTATGGCAACAACGCTTTCTTCGGCGTCATCAACATCATCACCCGCAAGGGCCGCGATGTGAACGGCGCGGAAGTCTCCGGTTCGGCGGGCAGTCTGGACACCTACACCGGGCGCTTCAGCTACGGGAACAAATTCACCAACGGCCTCGAGCTGCTCGTCTCCGGCACGCTCTACGACAGCGCCGGCGACAGGAATCTCTATTATCCCGAGTTTGCCGGCATCAATGGCGGCGTGGCCCACGACATGGATTCCGGCTGGGCGCGCAGCTTGTTCGCGAGCTTGTCGTGGAAGGATATTTCGCTCGAAGGCGGCATCGTGACCCGCAAAAAGACCTGGCCCACCGCGCCGTATTCCGCGACCAACGGCATCGTCATCTTCAACGACCCGCGATTCCACACGATTGAAGAGCGCGCGTTCGCCAACCTCAAGTTCCAGCACGCCTTCGAGAACAATCTGGAAGTCATGGCCCGTGTTTACTACGACCATTACCGGTTCGACGGCCAGTATCCCACCGACTACCTCGACCCGCTCCAGCCCGTCTTCCTGAATCGCGACATCGCCCGGTCCGAGTCCGTCGGCGGCGAGGTGCAGTTGAGCAAAACGTTTTTTGACAGACACCGCGTCACCGTCGGCGCGGAAGTGCGGAGCGACCTCCAGCTCGACCAGCAGAACTTCGACCTCGACCCAGCAATGACCTACCTCGACTCCCACGAGTCCGGCAATTTCTTCAGCTTCTACGCGCAGGACGAATATCAGATTTTGAAAAACCTCATCTTGAACGCGGGCTTCCGCTACGACCACTTCAGCAGCTTTGGCGATACGGTCAACCCGCGCGCCGCACTCATCTATCAGCCCTGGGAAAAGACAACGCTGAAATTTCTCTACGGCCAGGCGTTCCGCGCGCCGAACGCGTATGAAAATTTCTATGTTTCTTCCAACAACAAACGGAATCCCGCCCTCGGCCCTGAAACCATCCGCTCCTACGAACTCGTTTGCGAACAGCAACTCGATTCACACTGGCGCGCCACCGCGTCGGCATTCTACAACGACATTCAGAACCTCATCGGCTATCGGCAAGACCCGGTGGACAGCTTTTTCTACTTCGCCAACAGCAGTAGCGTTGATATCCGCGGTGCCGAAGCCGAACTCGAGGGGCAATGGGCCAACGGCCTGCGTGCGCGGGCCAGCTACACCTACACCCACGCGGAAGACACCTTGACCGGCCAGAAACTGAGTAATTCTCCCGAGCACATGGGCAAGTTGAGCCTCACCGTGCCGCTCTGGCAGGACAAGCTCTTTGCCAGCGTGGAGCTGCAGGGCATGAGCAGCCGCGAGACCGTGCGGCCCGGCAGCGTCGGAGGATTCTGGCTGGCCAACGCCACTCTCTTCAGCCGCGAACTGGTCAAGGGCTTGGAGATTTCCGCCAGCATTTACAACCTGTTCGACCGACGTTACAGCGACCCTGTCTCCGGAGATTTCAACCAGAACGCCATCGAACAGAACGGCCGCCAGTTCCGCATCAAAGCCACCTGGAGATTTTGATTCGCCACCCGGGTCGCCATGAAAACACTTGCAACATTCCGCGTCGGCTGGCTGCTGGCACTCGCGTGCCTCTCGCTCGCTGGCGCGCGGGCGGTTGCCGGCTCGACCGGCGTGGAGGCCACCGAATATCAGATCAAAGCCACCTACGTTTACAACTTCACCAAGTTCGCAGACTGGCCGGCGGGCGCGTTCGCCTCCTCCAATGCGCCCATCGTCATCAGCATTATCGGCGAAGACCCTTTCGGCAGCGCGCTCGATGACATCGTCCGCGGCGAACTCGTCCGCAACCGCCAGCTCGTCATCAAACGGTTTCATGCCGGCGATGATTTGGCGAACTGTCATGTGCTGTTCATCTGCCGCTCCGAGAAGGAGCACCTGCCGCAACTGCTCGAACAACTCAAAGGCCGCCCCGTTCTGACCGTGAGCGACATGGACGGTTTTGCCGGACAGGGAGGAATGCTCAACCTCCTCGTCGTCCGGAAAACCGTCAAAATGGAGATCAACCAAGAGGCCGCCGCCGACGCCGGCCTGCAAATCAGCGTCAAGCTCTTGAAGCTCGCGCGGCTGGTCAAAGCCGGAGCCTCCGAACCATGATGCCATTCCGCGATTTTCCTATTCAGCGGAAACTGCTGGTGATGACTCTGGCCATCTGCGGCGCGGTCCTCCTCGTCGTCACCACCGCGCTCTTCATCTTTCAGGTGCAGTATTTCCGCTCCAACTTCCAGCGCAGCACCGCCACGCTGGCGGCCATCATTGCCAACAACAGCACGGCGGCGCTGTCCTTCATGGATGCCGAGGCCGGGGATGAGGTCATCGGTTCGCTCGCGGTCAAGCCCACGGTGGTGGCCGCGTATCTGGCGCTGCCCGACGGCACGGTATTGGCCCGCTTCGGCAAGATGGCGGATGCGAAGGAACTCTCGCGGTTTCCGCCTTCGAGAGAATTCATTTTCAGCGCCGGCGACTTGCTCTACACCCATCCCGTCGAGCTGGACGGCAAACGCGTCGGCACTCTCTACCTGCGCGAGGATTACCGGCAGACATTCTTCGAGATGCTCGGATTCTACGGGCTGGTCATCATGGGCGTGCTGATCGTATCCGTCGGACTCTCCGTGTTTCTGTTGGGCCGGCTGAGGCGCGTCATCACCGACCCGGTGGTCGCGCTCGCCGAGACCGCCCAGATCGTCGGCGAGAAACAGGACTACTCCGTGCGCGCGAAGATTTATCCCGGTGACGATGAACTAGGCCAGCTCACACAGGCGTTCAACGAGATGCTGGGCCGCATCGAGAGACAGGAACACGCGCTGAAGGAAAGCCAAGAGGCCGAGCTCAACCTCTCCCGCGAAAAGCTGCGGTCGTTGATTGATTCGATTGACGGCGTCGTCTGGGAATGCACGCCCGACGCGGATTCCCGGTTCACCTTCATCAGCCGCCAGGCCGAACGGATTCTCGGCTGCACGCCGGAGCGGTGGTTGGAACAACCCGGATTCTGGCAGGAGAAGTTGCACCCCGAGGACGCCGTCCGCGCCGGCGAAACCCGCCGCGAGAAGTTCGCCCACCGCCAGCCCTACAGCCAGGAATACCGCATGCTCGCCGCCGGAGGCCGCGCCGTCTGGATACGCGAAAGCGGCGTCGTGCTCGTCGAGAAGGACCATCCGGTGGCGGTGCGCGGAATCTTCCAGGACATCACCGAGCAGAAAAAAGCCGCCGAGCAACTCGAGCAGTTGAACCGGAAGCTCGTTGAAATATCGCGCCATGCCGGCATGGCCGAAGTCGCCACCGGCGTCCTCCACAACGTGGGCAACGTCCTCACCAGCGTCGGCGTCTCCGCCACATTGGTCGGCGACCGCCTCCGCCGCTCCAAGATTGCGAACCTGACCCGCGCCACCACCATGTTGCGCGGGCAGAGCGACCGCCTCGCCGAATACCTGACGACAGACCCCAAGGGCAAACTCCTGCCGGAATACCTCGTCACCGTCGCCGACCAACTCGCTTTGGAACAGGCCGAGTTGATCGAGGAGATCAACGACCTCGGCCAGCACATCGAACACGTCAAGGGAATCGTCGCCATGCAGCAGAGCTACGCCCGCGTTTCCGGTGCCTACGAAACCCTCTCCGCGCGTGCGCTCGTGGAGGACGCGTTGCACATGAACCTCTCCGCGTTCGAGCGGCATCACATCCGTGTCGTCCGCGAATTCGAGGACAAAGTGCCGCCGGTGTGCGTGGACCGGCACAAGGTATTGCAGATTCTCATCAACCTCCTCCGCAATGCGAAGTATGCCTTGGACCAGCACGACACGCCCCACAAGCGGCTCGTCATCCGCATCGAGAACGCCGCGCCCGACTGGGTCAAAATCATCGTGTCCGACAACGGCATCGGCATCCCGCCGGAAAACCTGATCAAAATATTCACCCACGGCTTCACCACCAAGCGCGAAGGCCACGGCTTCGGCCTCCACAGCGGCGCGAACGCCGCGCGTGAAATGGGCGGCCAGCTCACCGCCCACAGCGATGGCCCCGGTCGCGGCACAGCCTTCACCCTGGAATTGCTGGCCGCCACAAGCCCGCAGAGAAAAGAAGCGGGCAACACACGAGGCACACCATGAACACCCCGTCGCAAAAATCAAACCAGCGCATCCTCGTCATTGACGACAACCAGACCATCCACGCCGACTTCCGCAAGATTCTTTGTCCCGCCTCCGCCGACAACACCGCGCTGCGCGGATTGGAGGCCGCGCTGTTCGACGAGGTGCAAGTCGCCGTCCCGAAGTTGGATTTCAAACTCGACTCCGCCTATCAGGGACAGGAGGGGCTGGAGAAAGTGAAGCGCTCGCTCGCGGAGAAACTTCCCTACGCCCTCGCCTTCGTGGATGTGCGGATGCCGCCCGGCTGGGACGGCGTGGAAACCATCGCCCGCATCTGGGAGACCGACCCGGACATCCAGATTGTCGTCTGCACCGCCTACGCGGATTATTCATGGGAGCAACTCCGCGCCCGCGTCGGCCAGCCGGATAACCTCGTCGTGCTGAAGAAGCCGTTTGACAACATGGAGGTGCAGCAGCTCGCGCACGCCCTCACCCGCAAGTGGCAGCTCAACCTCGATGCCCGGCTCAAGCACGAACAGCTCGAAGTCATGGTGCAGCAACGGACCGCCGAACTGGCGCACACCCACGAGGCGCTCGCCGCCACCGAGGAGCGTTTCTCCAAGGCATTTCACGCAAGCCCGATTCCGAGCGGCATCCTGACGCTGCCCGACCGGTGTTTCGTGGATGTGAACGAACGCCTCGCCACCCTGACCGGCTGTCATCGCGGGGAGATGGTCGGCCGCACCTCGGGCGAATTGTTCATCTGGGAACAGCCCGGTCTGGTGGATGAATGGTTCGGGCGCATGGGTCGCAACGAGGAGGTGCGCGAGGAGGCCGCCAAGGTCCGCACCCAGTCCGGTGTGTTGCGCGATCTGCTGGTCTCGCTCGTCCCCGTTTCGCTGGCCGGGAAACCGCACGCGCTGTTCCTCGCGCAGGATATTTCCGATCGCGCACTGCTGGAGCGCCAGTTGCGCCAGGCGCAGAAGATGGAGGGCATCGGCCAACTCGCCGCTGGCGTGGCGCACGACTTCAACAACATCCTCACCGTCATCCAGGGCCACGCCGGGATGGTGAAACAGTTCATCCCCGAACAAGACCCGAGCGCCCATTCGCTCGACCAGATACTCCGGGCTTCCGAGCGCGCCGCCGCGCTCATCCGGCAGTTGCTCATGTTCAGCCGCAAGCAGGTCATGCAATTCCGGCACATTGACCTCAACGAAAACCTCGCCGGCTGCCTCGCAATGATCGAGCGGCTCATGGGCGATCACATCCGGGTGGCATTCCACCGTGTGCCGGGGTTGCCCGCGATTCACGCCGATAGCAGCATGATCGAGCAGATCGTGCTGAACCTCTCCATCAACGCCCGCGACGCCATGGCCGAGGGCGGAAGCATGGACATCACCACCGCGCTGGTTTCTGTGAATCGGAAAGCTGTGCCGATGGACCCTGTTGACCGACTGGGCGAATTTGTCTGCCTGACCTTCACCGATTCGGGCTGCGGGATGGATACGCAGATTCTCAGCCACATCTTCGAACCGTTCTTCACAACCAAGCCCGTGGGCAAAGGCTCCGGCCTCGGCCTCGCCACCGTCTTCGGCATCGTCCGGCAGCACCACGGCTGGCTGGAGGTGGAAAGCCAGACCGGCAAGGGGACGACGTTCCGGCTGTATTTTCCCACGAGTGACCGTTTGGCGGAGAAGCAGGAAGCCGTTGCCGATACGACCGTGTCATCTCGCGGGCGCGAAACCATTCTTGTGGCCGAGGATGAAGACGCGTTGCGCGACATGGTCGTGCAGGTGCTGACGATGCAGGGCTACAAAGTTTTTGCCGCGCGTTCCGGTCGGCACGCGCTCGAAGTGTGGAAGGATACGAAGGGCGCGGTGGATTTGCTGGTGACGGACATGGTCATGCCGGAAGGCATCATGGGCGGCGAACTGGCGGAGCGTCTCCGCGTGTTGAAGCCCGACCTGAAAGTGATCTACACGAGCGGCTACAGTCCCGGCATGGCGGGCAAGGACATCTCGCTGATGGAAGGCCGCAACTTCCTGCCCAAGCCGTATTCAATCGGACGGCTGGCGCAGTTCGTCCGCGAATGTCTCGATGACGAGATTGCGTAGGGTCGGGTTGAACCGCGCTAGAGCGGATTAGATAATTCTGTAGCCGTTGTTTTGTCAGCCGCGTTCCCCCTCACCCCGGCCCTCTCCCTCGGGGAGAGGGAGCAACGCTCCCAGCGTCTCGGCGAAACGAACGCGGAATTCTGCTCGGTGACTGGCTATTTTAAGGGCGCAGCCAACGGCTGTTCCTTCTCCCAGAGGGAGAAGGTCAGGATGAGGGGGAACGCGCCGCTGTTTTTTACCGGCTACAGTTTTATTGAAACCGCTCTAAGATCGGCTTACGCGGTCTTCTTGGCGGCTTCAATCTTTGCCAGCAACTCATCCCGCTCGGTGGTGTCGGTCGTGCCGCAGTGGCTGCCCACGTGAGCTTCGTGGTTGTGAGCTTCGTGGTTGTGCGTTTCCTCTTCCTTGCGCGAGAAGGCGGCTTGCGCGCCGTTCATCGCGGCGCGGGGGGAATTGATCGCGGCCTTGGCCTGGGACAAGTGACCCTTGCCGATGGTCACGCCGTTGAACGCGATGTTCTTCAGCTCGACGGACGCGGGATACGGCTTGGGTTTCGTGCCGAAGTTGTAGGCGAAGTTTTTCCAGTTGTCGCCGCGCTGGTAGTTCGTCCCGAGCGCGCCGCTGGGGTCGTAGCCGCAATGCACCATGCAGTTCTCGCAGCGCGGGTCGCGGGCGACGCCGTCCACCACGCCGTATTTTTCCCAGTTCACCTTGGTGAGCATCTCCTGGGAGCCGTCGTAATGGCCGTCGGTCATCAGGTAGCACGGGGCTTTCCAGCCTTTGACATTGTAGGTGGGGATGGCCCACGCGGTGCAGGTCAGCTCGCGTTTGCCAGCGAGAAATTCCTGATAAACCGGCGTGCCGAAGATGGTGAACTTCTCGCCCCACTCCTGAATCTTCGCGAATTTCTGTCGCGTCATCTTGCGCGTGAGGAAGAAATCTTCCGGCTGTTTGCCGAGGCGGCTGACCATGTCCTTCTTGGCGGCGTCGTATTCGTAGCCGGGCGAGATCGTGTGGCCGTCCACTTCGAGCGAGCTGAGATACTTGAACATGTCTTCCAGCTCCTGCACGTCCGTCTCCTTGTAAACAGTCGTGTTCGTTGCGGTCTGGTAGCCGCAGATCTTCGCCATCTTGATGGCCTCGATGCATTCCTTGAACACGCCTTCGCGCTCGACGATGAGGTCGTGTGTGAACTCCAGCCCGTCCACGTGCACGTTCCAATACATCCACTTGCTCGGGCGGATGACGACCTTGCTCTTCGCGGCGGCGTCGGACTTGCGGATGGTTTCGGCTTCCTTCTCTGAAATCAGTTTGCCATCGAGCAACTGCTTGAGCATCGGCTCACTGGCCGGCGTGTAGATGGCGGCGAGGTAGTCCCGCATTTTCTTGCGCATGAACACGCCGTTCGTGCAGATGTAGATGACGCGGCCCTGCGCGCGCAGACCGGCCACAAGCTCCTCGATCTTGGGGTAGATGAGCGGTTCGCCGCCGCAGATGGAGACCATCGGCGCTTCGCACTCTTCGGCCACGGCGAGGCATTTT
>JANMJO010000218.1:0-5695 GCA_031371425.1 Verrucomicrobiales bacterium
ATTCGTGCCGATGTCGCGCCCCTCCATCACGAGGTTGCCGAACTGGATGCAGCTGCGCTGCGCGTCCTTCATCCAGTCGCGCACCTTCGGGATGGCCGCGACAAGCGACGTGGCCATGCTCACCTCGGCCGTGCGGATTTCCGCCTCCGGAAAATATCCGTCCACCAGCAGCCGCGCGAACTTAAGCCCGTTCTTCTCCACGCACACCAGCGTCGTCTTCCATTTGCGGCACGCGGCGGCCACGGCTTTGGAGTCGTGGATGTCCACCCGCTTGGTCTGGCAATGCCAGCCCAGCGTGCGATACATCGCGCCGGTGTCCACATACACGAAGCCCAGCGCCTTGGCGACCAGCTTGGAGTTGGTGCTCTTGCCACTCGCGCTCGTGCCGTCAATCGCGATCACAATCGGATGTTTTAATTTCATTTTCGTAGCCGCCGTTGTGAAACGGCGGAAAAGGTTCTACCGCAGACCGCGTTTTCACAAACGCGGCTACCAAATCAATCCGCAAACAAATCTTCGCCCGCTAACCGGCGTGCGCGTTGGCCATCTTTGACTTCCCAAATCTCCACGCCCAAACCGTGCGGCGGTTGCGCCGCAAGCTTCTGAAAGAAATTCGGGAACGTCTTCTTCACGCAGGCGGGATTTTGGAGTTTTATACCCGGCACTTTCAATCCCAGAATCGCAAAACACATCGCCATGCGATGGTCGTTGTAAGTCTCAATCGCCGCGCCGTGCAACTGTGACGGCCAAACCGTGAGCGTGTCGCCCTCCTCCACCACCTTCGCGCCGCACTTGGTCAACTCCGTCCGCAACGCGACCACGCGCTCGCACTCTTGCACGCGCAGGCGGGCTAAATCGGTGAAGCTAATTGCGCTTGATCCAAACGGAGTCATTGCGATTGCGGTCATAATGCTGTCGCCCAAGTTGGATTTCCTGGAAATCTGACTGCAAAATTGAAGAAGCTCTTCAATGGTTGCCGATTCAGAAGGCGTCTCTCGATACAAGCGGATGATCGCTCCGACTATCACAAAATCACGAAATGCCTGGTCAATTTGCCAGCCTGACTCTGGCCAATGCGGAACTGTGATGTCGGCCAACCGAGTTTGCATAAACTTCGATTTTTTCCGAAGGGGATTCAGTATTTCATCTTCGAGTATGTCTTCCACTTCTTCTTGAACTGGAAACAGGCGCGCTGCCGCCCAAAAATAACTCCCGCTGCTCGCGTCCGGCTCGATCTGAAACTTGCCGCCGCGTTTCGGAAACACCTCGATGAGCTTCGTCGTCATCGCCACATACGGCGACTCGTCCGCGTTCTCTCCCACGACCTTCACCTCCCACCCGCCCTGCCCCGCGCACAGCAGCAGCGCCGAGGCGAACTGCGAACTCTCCGCGATGCTCACCGTGCAGGACATTGGCGATTGGCGATTGGCGATTGGCGATTGAGAAGTTTGAGCCTCGTTACCTCGGCTGCTACCGAAAATCGTCGCCGGCAACTTGTCATTCGTCGCCTCCACGCGATAACCCAGCTCACGCAACGCCGCAAACAGCGCCGCCTGTGGACGCTCGTGCATCCGCGGCACGCCTTGCAACCGATACACGCCGCTGCCCAGACAAACCATCGCCGCCAGAAATCTCGCCGCCGTGCCCGCGTTGCCCACAAACAACTCCAGCGGATTCTCCGCCGTGCCGCCGCCGGGAATCCTGCCGCCGCAACCATAGACCGTGATGACGCGGTTGCACGGCTCGTTCGCATCGCCCGCGACATTCACCATGAATCCCAGTTCCTGCAAGCACTCCACCATCACCTGCGTGTCCTCGCTCCACAACGCGCCGGTGAGCGTCGTCTCGCCGTCCGCGAGCGCGGCCAGCACGAGTGCGCGGTTCGTGATGCTCTTCGAGCCGGGCACGGTAATCTCCGCGCGCACCGGCGCGGTCAGCGGAACGATTTCAATGACGTCGGGTAAAGGCATTTTAATTAACCACAGATGGAACACGGATTGAACACGGATAAAAACCATCCGCAGATTTCACAGATTCACGCAGATGCATCGGCGAAAAATCAATCTGCGAAAATCTGCGGAAAAGAAATCTGTGTTTCATCTGTGTCAATCTGTGGCTGAACTCATTCCTGCGATGATGGAGCGCCGCTCGCGCACCAGTCATCACGGCGTTGCTTCGCGGTTTCCAAAAATTTGCCGATGGCTTTCGCGTCACCCTTCGTGAGGGCGCGTTGAAACTGCTGCAAGTCGGCCACGAAATCCTTGAGCGACTTCGCCAGATTCTTGCGGTTCGCCAGCGCAATGTCCCTCCACATCTCCGGCGAGCCAGAGGCGATGCGCGTGGTGTCGCGGAATCCCGTGGCGCAGAACGCGGCGACGGTCTCCGGCTGGGCCGGGTTCAACACATGCCCCGCGAGCGCGGCGGCGATGACGTGCGGCAGATGGCTGGCGCGGCTGACGAACGTGTCATGCAGCTCCGGCGCGAGCCGCAGCGTGCGCGCGCCGATGTCCCGCCAAAAATCTTCCACACACCTCACGGCGGCGGTGTTGGATTTCTTCGTGGGCGTAACGATGCACATGGCGGACTCGAACAAGTCCGCCCGGGCCGCGCTCACGCCCATTTTCTCCGCGCCGGCCATTGGATGGCTGCCCACAAAATATCCGCCGGCCTTGGCCACGAGCGATTCCAGTTCCTGCACAACACCGGCTTTCACGCTGCCGACATCGGTGACCACCGCGCCGGGCTTGAGCGCGGGCAGGAGCTGTTTCACCAGCGGCTTCATCTGCGCGAGCGGCGTGCAGAGGATGACAAGATCCGCGTCCGCGACGGCGGCGGCGAGGTCGGTGGTGGCAAAGTCCACGGCGCGCGCCTTCTTGCAATCGTTCACGCTGGCGGCGCGGCGGACGTAGCCAGCGACGTGGTGCGCGAGCTTCCGGCGTTTGACGGCCAGACCCAGCGAACCGCCGAGCAGGCCAACGCCGACAATGGTTATTTTCCCGAATTGCACACGCGCAGGATAGCGGACGAACGCCCGTTCGTGAACCGTTAATTCGCCGTCCGCCGCCACGACCAGAGCAAGCGCCGCCGCGTGGCCGCATCCAGCTTGAACCGCTCGCCGATGCGCAGTCCCTCCACCCAGAAAACCTCGCCTGCCGCAGTGGTTGCCACCACCAAACTGTGCCGACGCTCTGGCGGAATCTTCGCGTTCACGAACAGATCCTGCAACTTCACCGCCGACGCCATGCCGATGGGCTGGAAGCGGTCGCCCGCTCGCCAGTGTCGCAACACGATGCTCGCGCCAACCTTGTCCATGTCGAAAGCCTCCCGTCCCGGCAATGGCTGCGGGCGCGTGAAATTTTTCTGCCGTTCACTCTTCCACGAAATCGTTGCGCCACCGAAAATGTGTTTGCCTGGACGGCGCAAATCAATGGTCTCCGAAGCGGGCACGGCGGGCAGTCCTCTGCCCGCCGTGCGAAGCGTGACGCGACCCGCCGCATCGCGCCAGACTTGCACTTGCGGACTGATGGTGACAACGCCATCCGCTTTCCCGCGCAGCTTCTCGATCAACTCAAACTCCGGCGCAATGCCCTGCTCCAGCAGTTGCCGTTGCAACCGCCGCCGCTGCAACGCCACCGGCAGCCGCGCGAAATTCTTCCCGGCGGAGCGCGCCGCCGACGCCACGACTTCCGCCTCCGCGCCGACGATTTCCATGGCGCGCAGAACCGTCCGCGTCAGCGCCGGCTGGTAATTCTTCCGCAACAGCGGCAGCAACTCGCGGCGGATGCGGTTGCGGAGAAAATCTGGCGAACGGTTGCTCTCGTCCTCGCGGAATTGGATTTTATTTTCCAGCGCGAACAATTCCAACTGCGCCTTGCTCACATCGAGCAGCGGGCGGATGAGTTCTGTTTGGAGTTCCGACTTCAGGCGGCCCGACCGCGTAAACGCGGAACTCCGAACAGTTGCCGGAGACGCCCCCCGCCACTTCATCCCCGCCAGCCCCTCCCCGCCGCTGCCGCGCAGCAGCCGCAGGAAAAACAATTCCACCTGATCGTCCGCGTGGTGGGCGAGCGCGATGACGGAAATCTTCCGCCGCCGCGCCGTCGCCGCCAGAAACGCGTGCCGCGATTTCCGCGCGGCCATCTCGATGGAGATTTTTTCAGCGAGCGCCAGCTTGCGGACATCGGCACGACCCGCCACGAATGACAAATCCAGTTTCGCCGCCGTCCGCCGCACGAGCGCTTCGTCGGCGTCGCTGCTGCGCCCGCGCAGTTGGTGGTTGAAGTGCGCCACCGTCAGCCGCCAGCCGTGCCGGGGCGCGAGCGCGTGGAGCAAATGCAGCAGCGCCATGGAATCCACGCCGCCGGAGACGGCGACAAGCAGGCGCGCACCGTGCGGCAGCAGTTTGCGCGTGGCGATGGATTGCTCGACTTGTTCCGGCAGCTTCACGCAGTCATGCTAACGCGAAAGCAAGGCCGGGCAAGGCGATTGGCGGGAGCAGGTGCGACTGGAAGCTCCCCGCAGCAGAGGCCGCCCCAAGTTGGAGTTCAAGCTTTAGCTTGTGCCCGTCACACTGCACACCGCCCCGACACGCTGAAGCGTGAACTCCAACAATCTCTGCGCGGCACTTTCAGTCACACCCAGCATGAGCGTGTTGTTTGACAACCGTCTGGTTTTGATTGAACCTTCGCTCTGTGAAAACCACCGCCCTGATTGCCACGCTATTTATTATGACCACCATCGCCAGCCACGCCGGGAACATCTACGACATCAAACTCAAGGACATTGACGGCAAGGACGCCACGCTCGCCGCCTACAAGGGCAAGGTGCTGCTGGTGGTGAACGTCGCTTCCAAATGCGGCTTCACCAAGCAATACACCGCGCTCGAAGCCACGCATTTGAAATATCAGGACAAGGGTTTCGCCGTGCTCGGCTTTCCGTGCAACCAGTTCGGTGGCCAAGAGCCGGGCAGCAACGAGGCCATCAAGGAATTCTGCTCCAGCAAATTTCAGGTCACCTTCCCGCTCTTCGACAAGATCGAGGTGAACGGCGAGAACCGCCACCCGCTCTACACCGCGCTCGCCGGCCCGGACTCGCCGTTCCCCGGCAACATCAAGTGGAACTTCGGTAAATTCCTCATCGGCAAGGACGGCAAAATTCTCGCCCGCTTCGACTCCAAGATCACACCCGACTCGGAGGAACTCACGAAGGCCATCGAAGCCGCGCTCGCGGCGAAGTGAACGAGGCATCTTATTGTTGCATGAACGGCGAAATCCATCTGCATGACGTGGTGGTGGTCACTGAAGATGTGCCGGCTAGGCACTTCGAGTCTGGCCTTCCCATTCTGCTTCGGCGCGGCCAACTTGGCACGGTGGTGATGACGCACGACGGCACAGCCTTTGAAGTTGAATTTGCGGGCCGCGATGGACGCCCGTATGCCTTGCTTCCCATCGCTGCGGAAAAGCTAATCGTCCTTCACGAAGAACCGGAATTCGCGGCGGCGTAACAGTCTCCACAGCTTCGACTCCAAGGTCACGCCCGGGTTCTTCGCTGTTTCCGGTGGAGCCAAACCGCCCTCACCCCTAACCCCTCTCCCATCGGATGGGAGAGGGGGACAGCGGGCGGAGGTTTGCTGGGCTGCGGATGCCGGCTGGATGAACACAGTAGTTGCCAATTCGTTGAACAGTCCCGGCGCGTG
>JANMJO010000221.1:0-42846 GCA_031371425.1 Verrucomicrobiales bacterium
ATCGAGTTCGTGGACATCGCCGGCCTCGTCAAGGGCGCGGCGGCGGGCGAAGGTTTGGGCAACAAGTTTCTCACGCACATCCGCGAGGTGGACGCCATCGTGCAGGTCGTCCGCTGCTTCGAGGATGCGGACATCCACCACGTCGCGGGCAACATTGACCCGGTGCGCGACATCGAGACCATCACCACCGAGCTGGTGCTCGCGGATTTGGAAGCGGTGCAGAAGCGCCTCAGCAGCGTGGCCAAAGACGCCAAGCGCGGCGACAAGGAAGCGATTGTGCAGGAAGCCGTGTTGAAAAAAATCGAGCCGCACCTGAACGCCGGAAAGCCCGCGCTCACGCTCGAACTCGCGCCGGAAGAAAAGGCCATCTCGCGCCTGTTCTGGCTGATGACGGACAAGTCCACGATCTTCGCGTGCAACGTGAAGGAAGGCGACCTCGCCACGGCGGACACCAATCCGCACGTCCTCAAGGTGCGCGAGTATGTGAAGACGCATCTCGCCTGCGAAGCCGTGGTCATCAGCGCGCAAATTGAGAGCGACCTAGTGGATTTGTCGGCGGACGAGGCGAAGGCGTTTCTCAAGGAACTCGGCGTGGACGAATCCGGCGTGGGCACGCTCATCCGCGCGACGTATCATCTGCTTGGATTGCGGACGTATTTCACCGCGGGCGAAAAGGAAGTCCGCGCCTGGACCATCCACAACGGCGACACCGCACCGAAAGCGGCAGGCGTGATTCATTCCGACTTTGAGCGCGGCTTCATCAAAGCCGAAACCGTGGCATACGATGATCTGGTGAAGCTGGGAAGTGTTGCCGCCGCCCGTGAGAAAGGTCTCTACCGAATGGAGGGCAAGGAATATGTCGTCAAAGACGGCGACGTGCTGCTCTTCAAATTCAACGTGTAACCGGCGCGGCCAGAGTGAACGCTGCCGTCACGGGGAAATGGTCCGTGTAGAACTTCACGTCTTTGCCCTTGCCGAACTTGTGTTCCTGCACGGAAAGGGTATCAAACTTCAAGCCAGCCCCGCCCTGCTCCAGCGCGGATGAAATCAGTATGCGGTCGTAAGCCTTGCCGTTCGCGTGCGTGCGCGGCTTCGTGGGCGAAAGCGAAAAGGTGTCCGTCAGCGGCCCGGCGGGTTTGGTCAGAGTCGCAAGCGCAGCCGCAGCATCGCCGGGCTTCCGAGTCTCGTTGAAGTCGCCGAGAATGATGAGATTGGCCAGGGGATTTTCCTTGAGATGACGGCCCGCCCAGATTTTTAAAGCGGTGGTCTGTTCCTCCTGCTTCTGGATGCCGCTTCCCCCGATCGCGCGGCGCAGGTGAACGACGCACACATCCAACGCGCTCACCGCATTCGTCAGCCGCACGACGAGATGTTTGGAGAGCCACTGGTCGAGCGCAACATCGCGATGCGCTTGGACGGCGATGCCCCAGCCCAGATCAAAACAAAACAGCCCGCCGACATCTTCGGCAGTGTAGGTGTCCTTGCCTTGAGCGAACAGCGGGGCGTAACGCTTCTTGTATCTGGCGGCGGCGAGGTGCGCGAGGTGCAGCGCTTCGCGGCCGCGCCCGATCTCCTGCAAGCCGACGAACAGCGGCGCGTCCGAGGGCAGTAGCGCGACGAGATTGGTCGCTTTGCGCCAGTAGTCGGAAGCGAAGCGGGGCTGGTTGAAATCCTTCGTCGTCTCGCCGCCGCCGAAAAAGAAATAGCAGTTCATCGTGGTGACACGAACGACATTCGGCTGGGCGCGGACGGAGACGGCGATCAGCAATCCAAACGACAGGATGAATAATCGGGTTCTCATGGCCTGTCATTCTAACCGGAGAATCGTTTCCAGCAAGGCGCGGGCTTGAGATTTCCGCGCAGCCGGATACGTTACCCCCATGCCGATTTACGAGTTTCATTGCGGGAGTTGCGACACAGACAGCGAGATTCTGGTGCGTTCCAGCGAGTGGCAGGGCGCGAAGTGTCCGCAATGCGGCTCGACCAAATTGGAAAAGAAACTGTCCGTGTTCGCCTCGGCCTGCGCCGGTGGCAATCCCTCCCCAGCCAGCACCAAGCCCGTCCGTAGCGGCGGCTGTTGCGGCGGTGGGCCGCACCGGCACTGAGTCTGAAAAGCTGAAACACTAAAAAACTGAAAAGCTGAAATAATTTCAGCTTTTCAGTTTTCAGCATTTCAGCTTTTTGGAACAAACTTCCGCCGCCGTCACTTCGCGCAAATCCTTCACGCACCAGTCCGGCGCGTGTTTCCTGATCTCCTCGAACGCCGCGCCGCCGGTGGCCACGGCAATGACCCGCGCCCCGATGGCGCGACCGCAACTGATGTCGTGCGGCGTGTCGCCAACGACGATGATTTGGTCGCCGCGCAAATCCTCCTGGAGATGGCGGTTGACGCGCTTGTGCGCGGCCTCCGCGATTTGATTGCGGTCCTCGTGATCGTCGGCGAACGCGCCGGTGGCGAATTCCTGCCAGAGGCCGTAGTGGCGCAGCTTGATTTCCGCACCGAGCCGGATGTTGCCGGTGAGCAGGCCGATGAGCGGCGGCTCGGGCAGCGCGCGCAAATCAGCGATGAACTGCCACACGCCGGGGCAGACGCCGCCGATGCATTGCGGGAGCAACTGATCCAGCCAGAAGACGTAGGCATCGAGAAAGCGGCGGATATTTTCCGAGGTTGGCTCAAGGCGATGCAGGATGAGGAATTCCCGGACAAGGCCCGTGTCTGTGCGCCCGGCGAATTTCATGTGCGCCGTGCCGTTGGCGATGCCGAAGGCGGTTTCGCCTGCGAGGGCAAAAGCCTTCACGCCCGCGCCGCCGGTGCGGATGAGCGTGCCATCAATGTCGAAAAGAACTGCGCGAGCCATGCGCAAGAGATTAGGCTGGAACAAGGAGGATGACAATGCCGCCGCCGGAAAAACTCTGTGGCTGCAGCCCGGTGTCTGGAGAGAGGCGTGAAGTTTACAGCCGTTCAACCGCTTTCGGGTGCGGTTGACCGAAGCCACGGTGTTAATGGAAGCCTCCCTATAACCAAACGAACAGAAGCGTTCGCCCTGCGGAAAAACTCACGGCTCGCTCGTAATCTTCGACCAGTCCGCGCCCAGCGTGCCGGCGTAGATGGCGAAGGCTTTCTCGTTCTGGATCAGCACGGCACGAACCACGCTGGAGTCATCTGCGCGGTGCAGATGCGGGACGTAGTCCGGGATGATGCCGGCCTTCTTGTGCGCGTAGATGAGGGCAAAGACGGCTTCGGCAAAAGCGACATAGGGCAGATCGCGGTAAGCGCCCTCCGCGAAATCCTCCACGGCGTCCGCCAGAAATTCCAACTGATCCACGAGGTGCGGATAATTGGGCTCGTTGATCTGCGTGAACTCCACTTTCCAAAGCGGGAGTTGGCGCAACACTTTTTCCACGATGGCCGGGGTGACCATCGCGGCGCCGTGATCCACGAATTTTACGATCTCAGGCATGGCAAAATTATTCTCCGTCGTTGCCGATGGAGCCAGTCGGGCAGACATCGAGCGCGGCCTGCGCGGCGGCGTCCTCGGCGGCCCCGGCGGGTTGCTTGGCGAAATAGACATGGCTCTGGTCATCGCTGAACTTCAGCAGCGTGGGTGCGGCATCCACGCAGACGTTGCAGGGGACGCAGGTGGTGTCCACATACCATTTGCCGGGGACGTTCTCGGGCTGCTTGCTTGTTTTATCGGCCATAAATTTAGTGGGGTCGGTTTGTTTTCAGTTCTGTGCTTGTCTGACGTCATCGTAATCGCCGGTCGCGGGGAAGCAAGGGGTTTTCAGAGTTTCCCAAAAACTTCAGCCGGTTTGCATGCGAGAATCGAAACTGTCACCTGCGGGCAGGTAAATATTTGACACAACCGGAACAGTGAATAATATCACCGTGTAAAAATCGCAAAATACCAGAGCAGTTTCCAATCAGTCATTTCAATGAAGCACTTCGCCAAGCCCTGCTCTTCTTCGGAAAGCAAGCCGCAGGCATTATCCGGCGACAAGGCAGGCAGACTCCTGCACCTCGAATCCATCCGGGGATTGGCCGCGCTGACGGTGGTTTTATTCCATGCCGTGTTTGCATTTTTCCCGGCGCTGCGCCTGACCGATCCGATCGCCTTACAAAATCAATCGCTGGCGGTGCGGGTCATCGCCAATTCGCCGTTGACGGTGTTCTTTTCGGGGCCGTTCGCGGTGGTGGTCTTTTTTGTGTTGAGCGGTTTTGTCCTGTCGTATTCGTTTTTTTTGAGGCCGAACTTTACGGTTTTGATATCAGCAGCCATCCGCCGCTACTTCCGGCTGGCCATTCCAGTCACGGCTTCAACCCTTTTTGCCTACGGCTTGTTGCGGAGCGGCGCCTATTTCAATCAGGAGGCGGCCCCCTTGGTGGGGATCAATCATGAATTGTCGGATTTTTACACCTTCATCCCATCCCTAGCGACAGCCTTGAAAGAAGGGTTGATGAGCGTGTTTATTGCGGTGGACTACAAGGCGTCATATAATTCCGTGCTATGGACGATGAAGACCGAATTCGCCGGTTCGTTCTTGGCTTATGTATTTTTGGCGGTATTCGGCCAGTGGCGCTGGCGCTGGCTCGGATACATTGGATTGGCGATGGGAGTGGCGGTTAGCGGCCGCTTCTACGCTTTGAATTTTTTGTTGGGCATGGCGATTTGCGACCTCTACACCCACCGGGTGTTGAACCGGAAAGAATTATTTCCCGTGACCCTGCCGATTGTGGCGGGCATGTTCGTTTTGGGGATTTACTTCGGTTCGTATCACAGCGCCAATCTGCCGTTGTATTGCTGGATGGGCTGGGCCAGTCCGTTG
Source organism: Verrucomicrobiales bacterium (assembly GCA_031371425.1). Lineage (GTDB taxonomy): Bacteria > Verrucomicrobiota > Verrucomicrobiia > Limisphaerales > JAFMIX01 > JAFMIX01. Next base: position 4,828 of record JANMJO010000221.1, read on the forward strand.
CTGTGGCATTCCATCGGCGCCGTATTAATCATTCTGGCTGCGGTGCTTTCCCGGCGGATTCAATTCGTCCTAAACGCGCCCGCCTGCACCCAGCTCGGCAAGATTTCATTTTCACTGTATCTGGTGCATTTCCCCATTTTGTTGTCGTTCGGCTGTTATCTTTATTATCTGTGCACCAGCCACGCGCTGGCCCGACCGGTAGCTGTGGTAGTGGCGACTCTGGGCGGAGTGTTGGCCTCGTTGCTGGTGGCGTGGCTTTTCTATTTGTGGATCGAAAGGCCCATGGTGACGCTGGGCAAACAGTTCATCCAATCCCGCCTCCAAGCGTGGCAGGCGCGGAAAATAAAGGTAGCGGGAAGCTAATCCTGACAGCGCACCGCTCCGGGCCGCTAACTCAAGCCTTCCCAGAGTCAGGCAAATCCAACCGCGCCATGAAGTGCAGCGAGCGGCCGAACACCCAATTGGCCGGCGGCGGATACAATCCTAAATCTTTTTTCCAAACACTGACTTCGAGCTTCAATCGGGCAAAGGTTTCCAGCCAGCGCTCGCGCGGCCAATAGTTATACGGGAGGGCCACGCCATGCCGCGCATTGCCGACCCAGTCCATGAAGCGCAACGTTGGACCGGCCAGAAATCCGTTCAGGGTGTGATCCTTGATCACCACATGCCGCCGGCTCACCCGCCGGGCTTCGGCGAGCAATTCCTCCTGCCGTTCGACGTGATGCAGCACGTCCACGAACATGACGACATCGAAACTGCCGTTCTCATGCGGAATGAATTGGCCGTCAAAAGCCTTGACCGGCACATAGGCTTGAGGGCGGAGCAGCACGTCAATCCCCTCGATTTTCAAATCTGGACGGCGCTGCAGAATCAGGTGCGCGAGCAAACCGTCGCCGCAACCCACATCCAGCACCCGCGCCCCTTGCGGCAGCAACTCCGCCAAATGTCCGCACATCACGCGCACTCGCCGGCTGTGGACGTAGCCACCGTGAATCGCATCCAGCATGCTCATTTGTGGTGCATTCCCAAGATGCTCACAAAGAAACTGGAGAGGATGGTTTGAAATCCCAAGGCGGTCAGCGTGACGCCCGGCACGACCCATCGCATCGTGTGCGCGTATTCGAGCTGGCCAAAACCGACCCCCCACCATTGGGCGACGGCCCCGAGCAGCAGCCCCATGCCCACCACAAACGCCACCGCGCCGGCCGCCAGACCGCGTTCCAAATTCATCACCCCATAAAAGCGGTTCAACGCCGCATCTTCCGGCAGCAACCCCTCGCTCACCGCCAGAGTCTTGGCGAAAAGTCCGAACAGCACGGCCTGATAACCCATCAGCATCGCGAGACTCGCAAACAACAGCGTGTGCGCGTCGAACGTCGCGCCCCGAATCGTCACGCCCGGCATCGCCAACGCGTAACCCAGAATCCCCAATAGAATCAAAAACATTCCCGGCACGCCGAACAGCCAGCGCGGACTGAACATCAGATACAGCCGCAATGTGCGCCAGCCGTCGCGGACAGTCCGCAGATGCGGGCGGCGCGTGATGCGGCCATCGGGGTGCAATGTGATGGGCACCTCGGAAATTTTCACGCGGTTCAAGCCGGATTTCAAAATCATCTCGGTCGCAAATTCCATTCCGGTGCAACGCAAGTCGAGCCGGGTGAACAATTCCTTGGTGAACGCGCGCAGACCGCAGTAGGCATCGTGGATGGGCGCGCGGAACATGAACCGCGCCATGAGCGAGAAACCGGGATTGCCGATCCAACGGTGCGACCACGGCATCGCTCCGGGCTTCACCGTGCCGCCGCCGGCGGGCAGGCGGCAGCCTTGTACGAGGTCGAAGCCTTCGCGAAGGCGCGCCAGAAATTTCGGTGCGTCGAGGAAATCGTAGCTGTCGTCCGCGTCGCCCATGAGGATGTATTTGCCGCGAGCGGCGGTGATGCCGGCCATGAGGGCGTTGCCGTAGCCTTTGGCGGGGACGTTGATGACGCGTGCGCCGAGGCGGGCGGCGATCTCTTGGCAGCCGTCGGTGCTGCCGTTGTCGGCGATGATGACTTCACCGGCGATGTGATTCTCAGCAAGCTAGCGGAGCGCCTTGCGGACGCAGGTTTCCAGCGTCTCGGCCTCGTTGAGGCAGGGCATGACGATGGAAAATTCCACGAGCGAATTGTCGTCGGTTGCAGGTGGCATAGGGCGAAATTGTAGGGCGAATTTTTCTGCCGAGTAAAGGTTATTGTCCGCCGCGCCCCGATGCGTCCTATTGGCTGGCTTGACCGGCGAACGAAGGATTTTCCAGCACGATCAGGCCGGGCGTGGGTTGGATAACGGAGTCCCCGCGAATCTTTGACAGCATGCGCATCGCGAGTTCGCGGACGAAAACATGGTCACCGGAAAATGCCGCGACTTGTCGCCAGCCTTCCGTAATTTTTTTCTCCAATTTTTCCGGCTGAACCTGCGCCGCAAGCACCAGGTAACGCGCCTCGCGGCACGCGCCCATCCGCGCTCCCGGCAGATGGCTGATTTTGCGAACCGTGGTGACGCGACCGAGATCGCTGGCGCAGGCAAACCGCGCCGCCGCAGGAGAAAAATTTTGTGCAGCCCGCACGCCAAAATAAACAAACGGCTCGGCGGTCGTGCCCGGCGCGTTGTATTCCGAGACGGCAAACTGCCGGTGTGCGGAAAGTTTCGCGCGACCTAGATCGAGCAGCGCGCCAAGCAACCCGCTGGCGATGATTGCCCCCACGGCGAGGCCGCGCCACAAACCCGGACGCAAACTCAGCAGCCACACCGCCAGCAACGAAAGACAGGGGATGGTCAGCACCGAAAGGTAGCGCGGGTCGCGTTGCAGCGTCAGCCATTTCACCGGACTCGTCGTGCCCCAGGAAAACCAGACGAAACCGACCACCAGCCACAACACCAGCGCAGTGGGCATCCGCCGATAGTTCCAAACGCCAACGGCCAGCCCTGCGGCCAAAAAGAGCCCCAGATCATGACTGACGAACAGGGAAAAAATCGGATCGAGCCAAAACCCGCCGCCCGCGCTGGAACTGGCAATAATCTGCAAATCGGTTGGATCATCCACCGCATGAACAATTGCATTCAGACGATAGTTCCAGCTCCCCGCCGTGACCTGATACAGCAGCATTTCGCCGGCAAGAATCAGTACTGCGGGCGGCACGACCCAAAGAATTTTCGGACGCCGCCAGCGGCCCGCCTGAAACCAGAGCGCCAAGTAAATCGGACCGAGCATGACGACAGTTTCGCGGAACAGCCAGCCCAGGCCAAAAAAAAGTGACGCCAGCGCATATTCCCACGTCCGCTCGGAATGCAGCGCACGGTGCCAGAACAGCAGGCTCAACGCTCCCAGTAGTCCCACCCAGAGATCTGGAAAAAGATAGCTGGAAAGCAGCACATTCAACGGAAAGAAAACGCAGAGCCAGGCCGCCATCCGCGCCGCCCGTTCCGGGATGAAATGGCGGGAGACGTAAAAGGTAAGCCCCACTTCCAGCAGGCCACCCATCATCGTGAAAATGTAGGGCACCCAGACTTTCAAGCCAAAAACCTTGAGGAGCAGCGCGGATGGCAGCACAAAGCCGATGCGCGTGTGCCAGTGGGTCGGCTCCGGGGGCCATACATTGTCCAGCCCTGTGGCGATAATCTGCATCCAGTAATTCACGTCATCGTGCAACGAAGGCCCACAGAAAAAATACAGCCGCACCACTAGCGCCACCGCCAGACACGGCAACAGAAACCGGAAATCACTTTTCCAGTCGCGAAGTTCAGGATGGGCGGGCGCAGTCAATGAGTGTTGAAGTGTAGCGAACGGCGACAGCGGGCAAAGTGAATTTTTCAAGCGAACACCCGCAGCATCGAGCGGCGGCAGGATTTATTCCAAACCGGGATTGCACTGACCGCCCCCATCCCCTACTCTGCCGCCAGATTAATCCGCCACCGCAATCAACGGCGGACAACACATTCATCATGGCCACTTTAAGTCCAAGCGAAGCCGCGCAGTTGGGGCAGACGATTGAGATGTTCGAGGTCATCACCCAATCGCAGCCGCAAGACTATCAATCGCTGGAAATCCTCAAGGAAGCCTACTCCAAACTCGGCCGCGAACCCGACGTCGTCAAAACCTCCAAGCGCATCGCCGAAGCCTACGTCCAGCTCGGCCAACTCTCCTCCGCCATCCTCGAATACGAGACCATCCTCCAGCACTCCCCACACGACCCCGATGTCCTCACCGCCCTCAAATCCATCGAGAGCCGCGCCAACACCTTCGTCGCCAGCCCCACCCTACCCGACGCCGCCACCGACAAACCCGCTCCCGCACGCGCCAGAAAATCCACCGACAAACCCGCCGTCACCGTGGACGACGGCCAGCAGCCCATGCGCAAGATTTTCGTGGACAGCAAAATTATTTCCGCCGGCGACTTCGACCTCTGCTGGCACAGCCCCGACCCCACAACCACGCCCACCGGCATCACCGAACCATTCATCCAGACCCTCGGCGACAAAGGAATCCTTCCCATCGAAAAATCCCTGAAGCTCCTCTCCGACAAATCCCGCTTCACCTACCTGCCCCTCGACAAATACGACTCCGACCTCGACCTCACCCGCGGCTTCCACGCCGACATCTGCCGCCGCTGGTGCGTCCTCCCGTTCGACAAGATGAGCAAAAGCGTCCTCATCGCCACCGCCAACCCCTACAACCAGCAGGCCTTCCGCGACTTCAAAGAAGCCACCCAACTCCGCCTCGTCTGGTATCTCGCCTCCCCCACAGACATCATGAAAAACCTCCAAAAAGTCTTCCGCTGACCACCATGCTCCCCACCGTCAAAACCTTCGGAGAACGCATCGCCGACGCCCTCGTCGAAGACGGCCTACTCAACGCCAAACAAGTCGAGGAACTCCTCGAACTCCAGAAAAAAGAAGGCACACGCCTCCTCAAACTAGTCGTCGAAAAATCCTACGTCAGCGAAATCGACCTCGTCGTCTCCATGGGCCGCGTCCTCAACATCCCCCCCATCAACCTCACACGCGTCGCCATCCTCCCCGAAATCGCCGAACTCCTCCCACGCGAAGTCATCCAGAACCACAAAGTCCTCCCCATCGCCCGCCTCGAAAATAAACTCTTCGTCGCCATGGCCGACCCGTTGAACGTCCTCGCCATCGACGACATCCGCCGCCTCACCAAACTCGAGGTCTCCCCACTCATCACCTCCGAAAAATCCATCCTCGATAAACTCACCATCCTCGACGCCGCCAAAGGCGCCAGCATGGAAGACATCATCCAAGACGCCCAGAAGCAGAGCGACGACGAAAGCAACGACCTCGAAACCGTCAAAGAAGCCGTCGAAGAAGTCAACCTCGACCAACTCGCCGCCTCCACCGAAGAAGCCCCCGTCATCAAACTCGCCAACCTCATCCTCGTCCAAGCCATCAAAGACCGCGCCAGCGACATCCACATCGAACCCTTCGAGAAAGTCATCCGCCTCCGCTACCGCGTGGACGGCTCCCTCCTCGACGCCACACCGCCCCCCAAGCAGATGCAGCTCGCCCTCATCTCGCGCCTCAAAATCATGGGCAACCTCGACATCGCCGAACGCCGCCTCCCCCAAGACGGCCGCATGCGCGTCAAAGTCGGCGGCAAAGACTTCGACCTCCGCATCTCCATCATGCCCACCGTCCATGGCGAAAAAGTCGTCCTCCGCGTCCTCGACAAATCCAACCTCTCCGCCAGCATCGACAAACTCGGCCTCGACCCCGACACCTTCCAGCAAGTCAAAAGCGCCATTGACGCCCCACACGGCCTCATCCTCGTCACCGGCCCCACCGGCTCCGGCAAGACCACCACCCTCTACTCCGCACTCAACGAACTCAACAGCCCCGTCTACAACATCATCACCGTCGAAGACCCCGTCGAATTCCAGATCCCCGGCATCAACCAAGTCCCCACCAAAAAAGAAATCGGCCTCACCTTCGCCAACGCCCTCCGCTCCATCCTCCGCCAAGACCCCGACATCATCATGATCGGCGAAATCCGCGACACCGAGACCGCCGAAATCGCCATCGAAGCCGCACTCACCGGCCACCAAGTGCTCTCCACCATGCACTGCAACGACGCCCCCGGCGCCATCGCCCGCCTCGACGACATGGGCATCGCACCATTCCTGATTTCCTCCTCGGTGATCCTAGCCTGCGCCCAGCGCCTCATGCGCCGCATCTGCTCCCACTGCAAAGAGCCCGTGGATTACCCCGCCCAAATGTTCCAAGACCTGAGCATAGACCCCAGCATGTTCGATGGCGCCCCACTCTACCGCGGCCGCGGCTGCGACCGCTGCAAAAACTCCGGCTACGCCGGGCGCATGGCCGTCATCGAAGGCATGACCATCTCCGACGAAATCCGCAAACTCATCATCAGCCGCGCCAGCACCCGGGAAATGGGCAAAGTCGCCGTCGGCCAAGGCATGAGAACCCTCCGCATGGTCGCCCTCGACCGCGTCCGCGACGGCACCTCCACCCTCGAACAAGTCCTCCTCCTCACCTCCGCACATTAATGCAGGCGTAACCGAACCGCGCACCAGCGTCCTGGACTACGGCAGCCCTCTGCCGCTTTGGAAGTCGCGGGCAGACGAAAGCGGCAGTGGGCTGCCGCAGTCCAAGATCCTCGCGGAATTTGTAGCCGCGCCTGTGAAGGCGCGGAAGCCCAGTGTCAGCCGCGCCTCCGCGTTATCACCAACGCGGCTACGGCGCGCGGCGGCTAAAGCGGTTTCAATAAAACTGTAGCCGGTAAAAAAACAGCGGCGCGTTCCCCCTCATCCTGACCTTCTCCCTCTGGGAGAAGGAACAGCCGTTGACTGCGTCCTTAAAATAGCCAGTCACCGAGCAGAATTCCGCGTTCGTTTCGCCGAGACGCTGGGAGCGTTGCTCCCTCTCCACGAGGGAGAGGGCTGGGGTGAGGGGGAACGCGGCTGACAAAACAACGGCTACAGAATTATCTAATCCGCTCTAAAACCGCCGGCGCGGCGGCGTCACCGGCTGATACTGGCTGACGGCGGAGGGGACGGGGGACACTACGGCGGGAACGGTGGATGCTCCCAGCAAACTCGAACCTCCCGCCGCGCCAGACAAACCGGAAGACGTTCGCGGCGCCGCAAAATTGTTCAACCCGCCAAAGCCACTTGCACCCGACGCCACCACCGGCAACGGGCTGAACGCATTTCCCATCGGCAAGGTCTTCGGTGCGTCCAGCAGTTTCTGAAAATCGCTCCGCCGCTGCATCGTCTCCACCGAACGCTCCATCGGAATGGACGCCGGCGGCGTGAACACATCCGAGAACAATCCACCGCCCGCCTTCACCTCCAACTCGCGACCACCGTTCGGCTGAAACAACCGGCTGATCGCCCGGCTCGCCGCCGTCTCCACCTCTTGGAACACAGAGCGGTTTTCCAACTCGGCCATCTTGCCGCGAGCGGTCTTGCCCATCCAACGCTCTTCAAACTTGGAATTCACACCATCGCGGAAATCGCGTTCGTCCTGCGTCGCATTATTCGTCTCGCTGCGGCGACCGGACTGACGGTCGTAATACCGCTGCAACACGCGCGGCGTCCCGGCATCAAGGCCATCCAGCAGACCGGGAACGGAGCGTCCCAGCTTGAACTTCTCCGCCGCCGAGGATGTTTTCCCCGCGTCATCCGGGCTGGTGAACATCCAGTAGCGTTGCTCGGCGAGCTGCTCCTTGATCTCGCGAGCCTGCGCGGGCGAGAGGCTCGGGCGCGAGACCGGCGGCAGCACGAAGCCGCCCAGCGAGTCCTGGGCAGAACCCCACTTGCGGAACATGTCGTCCTGAAGGCGGTTCTTGATGAGGTCTTCGCGGAATTTCCTAGGCGCAATCTTCGCGGCGTTCGTGGTCTCCTCCGCCGTGGCGCAAGACGCCACAAGCAGCGCTAGGCTGAACCCCATCAACCCCGCCAACCGCCGCCAGCCGCGCATGGAAAACACCAGACTCATTATCAGGTTGCACCGTAGGCCGAATCGCGGTTCAAGTCAAAATGCAATTGCCCAAGATGAGGATGCGCTGGTGATTTGAAATCAAACCGCCGCCGCCGGCTGCCGCGCCGCCATCATGAAGTCCAGGTAGCTGATGAGTTGCGCCTTCATTTCCTTGCGCGAAACGATGGCGTCAATCAGACCGTGGTCGAGCAGAAATTCGGAAGTCTGGAAGCCGGGCGGCAGTTCCGCCTGCGTCGTGTCCTTGATGACCCGCGCACCCGCGAACCCGATCATCGCGCCGGGTTCGGCGATGATGAGATCGCCCACCGTCGCGAAGCTGGCCATGACGCCCGCCATCGTCGGATGCGTGAGCACGCTGATAAACGGCAGCTTCGCCTGCGCATGATACGCCAGCGCACCGCAGGTCTTGGCCATCTGCATCAGACTCATCATCCCTTCATACATCCGCGCGCCGCCGCTGGTGGAGATGATGACCACGGGCAAACCCTTCGCCGTCCCCGCCTCGATGAGCCGCGTGAGTTTCTCGCCGACAACCGCGCCCATCGAGCCGCCGAGAAAGATGAAATCCATCACGCCCAACGCCACGCGCTGTTCACCAATCTTGCCGATGCCGGTGATGACGGCGTCCGCGAGGCCGGTCTTGCGGACGTTGGCAGAAAGTTTGTCCTTGTAGGAAGCCGCACCGGTGAAGCCCAGCACATCCACACTCGTCATCGTGGCGTTCAGTTCCTCAAACGAACACGTCTCCACCAGCGAATGAATGCGCTCCCGCGCGCCGATGGGGAAATGGTGACTGCACTTGAGGCAAACCTTCTGGTTCTCATCCAGCTCCTTGTCGAACAACATCGCCTCGCACTTGGGGCATTTCGTCCACAGGCCGATGGGGATGTCGCGCTTGCGTGATTTGCTGGCGGCGACCTTGGGCTTCTTGGCGAACGACGTGGTCGCGGCATCCAGCGGCGGCGGCGGCGTGACCGCCGGCGGAACAGACGGCTGCTCGAAAACATCCGTGCCGAATGATTTCTTGGTGAAGGTGGTGGTGGCCATTTCTAAAATTGAGGTTGCGGTTTGTCAGTTGCCGGCTTGGCGGGAAAGAACGTCCGCCAGTCCAATGCCGATTGGAAATTCCAGTTTCAACACGACAAATCATCTACAAACCCCGCGCCGCTGTCCAGACGCAAACATCCCCCGCACCCGCGCCCACCAAGGCCGCCGCGCACGCGCTCGTCGTCGCACCGGTCGTGAAGACGTCGTCCACCAGCACGATGCGTTCGCCGCCCAGCCGCAACCCCGGACCCACCGCAAACGCCCGGCGCACATTCGCGGCGCGCTCGGCACGAGTCAGCTTGGTCTGCGTGAGAGTCGGCTGAGTGCGGCGCAAAAGTTTCGGCAGACACGGGATTTTCAACGCCGCACCCAGAGCCAGCGCCAGCCGCTCCGCCTGATTGAAGCCACGCTCGCGCTGCTTCAATGGATGCAGCGGCACCGGCACGATGAAATCCCATTTCGCCCCGCAAAGACCCGCCCCGGCCTCGCGCACCAGCAAGTCCGTGAGAAACGGCTCGAACCAGTGCGCCTGCTGATATTTGAAGCGGTGGATGACCTCCAGCACCATGCCCTTTGCGACCACCGCAGAACGGGCGGAGATGAAATGCAGCTCCATCTCCCGGCAATTGGTGCAGTCGAATCTCGTCGTGATGTCCCCCTCGAACGGCAGACCGCAGCGTTCGCAGAACGGCGGCCGGATGAACCGCACCAGCAGCCAGCAGCGGCGGCAGACGTAGCCCTCCGCCGGCGTCGCGCGCTCCACGCCGCAAATCTGGCACGCCTCCGGATAGATGAAGTTCAACCCGGCGTCTGCCAACCCGCTTAACACGCCCGCCAATCCGGTCATGGCTTTTTGAAAACTGTTTTCCGCCAGAGAAATTTTTCCGCCACCACCAGCGTCAGCAGCAAGACCGCACACGCGAGTCCGCCATCAATCAATTTGCCCGTGCCCCAGAACCACGCACCCGCACCCGTCGCTGCAGCAATCAGAAAACCATAGCTCTTCAGCCAAAAAATCCAGCCCGCGTGCAGACCGATCGAGGCATACAGATTGCCCGTGCGCTGATACGCCAGACCCAGCAGCCAGCCCGCGATGGCGAGGCTGAAGAATCCCGGCACGAGCCTTTGAAAATCCCCAAAACCGTGCAACATCCGCGGCAGCAACTCCAGCCCCGATAACCACGTCACCCCGCCGGACAACTCCGCGCGCTCCAGAAAATGCACCAGCGCATACACCGCGCTGCTCACCACCAGCGCGAACCGCCAATGGAATCCGCGCCGCAGCCCTCCGAAAATTCCGCCGCGAAAAAGAATCTCCTCCACCACCGCCACCACCGCCGCCGTCAGCGCCGCGCTGAACATCTTGGAAGCGATGGCCGCCGCCGGATGCGGATTCCAAATGCGTCCGCCAAAAACCAGCGCGAGGCTGACGACCAGCGCCAGCCCAGTGAAGCCCAGCAGGAATCCGCCGAGCAGTTGCCGCCAATGCCGCGCCGGCCGGCCCAGCCCAAGATCGCGCCACGAGTGGACACCCAGATTGCGGAGCAACGGCCAGAGCGCGCCGAGCGCGAGGATGAGCAGCGAGCGGTCAACGAAGCGGTGGAAAGGATTGGCCGCGATCTTTTGCAGGGCCGGGTGGAACGACGCGCTCCATTGCGCCAGCCAATAGAGCCACGGCGCGAGCAACGCGCCGCCGAGGAAAACCAGCGCGAGATAACAGAAGAGGCATCGGAGCGGGCGCATGGTGTAGTTTGGTAGGCCTCAAACCCGACTTGCAACAACAGGACATTTTGCAAATACCGCTCGGCACTGCAACCAGCCTGCGAACCGAAGCCCGGAGCGCAGCCGAGAGCGAAGGATGGTGGAGCCTAGGAGGGTCGAACTCCTGACCTCCTGAATGCCATTCAGGCGCTCTACCAACTGAGCTAAGACCCCATCCAGCGGCGGACAAGATAGTGAGCCACGCCGATTTGTCAAAATTTTTCCCGCACCAATCTCACACTACTTCGCCGCCGCAACTTTGCGCTGCCGCACTTGATCAGCTGTCATAAATTTTTTAGAAATGCTTCGACGAAGATGCTGCGAAGTAACCCTGTCAGGAATCGTCAGGAACTTTTCTCAATCTTTTGCCACCGTTCCCAACGTTGAATGTTCAGAGCGTCTGCTTGAAGTTTATTCCAGACCGGCATCCCCTCTTGTATCCGTTCCATTGAAAAAAAAGTCGGACCGGCTTGTGTCAGTGCCGCATCGCCTATGAATCGAATGCGCCCTTTTCAGTGGAAACCAAACCACCCACAAAACCGGCCCAACAAATCTGTTTACGCCGCCGGCTGACGGCGCATTCGCCGCGCCGACGCGTAAACCCCCACCAACGAACCAAAGATAATCATCGCCCACGTCGCCGGTTCAGGCACGACGTTGATGTCCAAGCCCCAACTGACGAGCGTGCTCTGGCTACCTGCTGACAAGTCCGCCAGAAATAACGTCCAAGTTCCGTTCGCATTATGGGAATTGAAAACGCTCAACGCCGTCGCGTTCCCATCCGGGGTGTAATTTTGCCCTACTCCAGTCGTAACATCGCCGGTTGCAGCCACACTCCCGATATCGCCCAGGTAAACGCTGCCGCCACCGGCAGTGTTCCCGCTTAACGTCACATTGATAATCGAACCCGAGTTGCCATACGCTCCCGGCCCGATCCGATCCAGCAAGATGGCTGTCATGGTGCTGCTATCTGCCGATTGCAACACCAGATACCCATACAAATCCCCGTTGTAGCCGCCGGAGAGGTTCAATCGCACGGTCACATCACCGATGGGTCCGGTGCTCAGGCCGCTGAAGGTCTGGGACACGGTCATGCCCGCCGGGTTACCATCGGCAATCACCTGTCCGATGCTCCAGTTATCGGACACGACAATTGTCGCCGAAGCCGAAACCGCCAGTGCCATCGCCATCCATCCGGTTAGAAGAATCTTGTTTTTCATAATCTATTTTCAGTTGTGTTGTGGTTGGGTTGAGGCGTCAAGGTTTCAGACGGTAATAGCCCGTGCCACTTCCCGGGGGCGTGCTGTCCGTATAGGTGATGTGCCCATAAGGCTGCGTGTTCGCGTCATTGGCGGCCACCGTGGGCGTCAGGTCGGTCCATACCGCCAAGTCTGTGGAGCGTTGCACGGTATACGTCGTACCCGGCACACCCCAGAAACCCAGATTCACCGACCCACCGCTGAAGCTGATGCTCGGCGTCTGCTGGTTCACCACCGCTGATACGGTCACATTCACTGTGCCCACTGCCGTGCCGCCCTTGCCGTCACTCACCGTGAAGGTGAAGCTGTCCGCGCCCACGGTGCTGCTGATGAAGGTGACATTGGTGGCGTTGGCGATTGCAACCGTGCCGCCATTGCCGCCCTGGGTGACGGCGCTAACCGTCAGCGTGTCGCCGTTGGCGTCTGTCGGGGCGAATTTGCCGCCGACAATCGTGAGGGTTTGCAGCACGCCGCTCTGCGCGCCGAGCGCGATGGGGGTGACCACCACGGGATACGCATTTACAACCAAGTCCACATGACCAGCCGCGCCGGTGGTGACTTGAATGTATGCGTTCTTGTTCGCACCCAAGGCAGTGCCGGTGATGGTGGGAGTGGCGAATGTTCCGCTGTTAGCCAGAGTGCCGGTGCAATCCAGCAGGCGATACGTGCCGGCTGCGAGTGCCGAACCGGTGATGTTCAGGGTGATGGCATTCGCGTTCAGGTTCAGGGCACCCGCCACGCTGATCTTGCCCACTGTGACGGCTGTGCCGTCCGCCTTGAAGGTCAGCAGCGCGCCGGAATCAAGCGTCACCGACTTGCCGGTGGCATCAATGTTCGCAGTGCCGGAAAGGCTGACGGCCGCCAGCGTCTGAATCGTTCCGCTGCCCGTGATGTTGTAGCCGGACGGCGTGATGCCTGATACATCAAAGGTGGCGCCGTCGGCGATGCTGATGCGTGGGGTATTCGCAATTGAACCAGAACCGGTCAAAGCCAGCTTGCCGGCGTTGACTGTCGTGTTACCCGAATAGGTATTAACGCCAGTCAAAGTCTGTGTGGCACTGCCGGTTTTTGTAATTTCGACCCGCTTGTTATTGATTGTGTCGCCATCCTGAATGACCCCCGTAAAGGTCGCATCCGTTCCGCGTGCGCCAATCGTGTAACCCAGACCAATGCCCGAACTTCCAGAGGTCCCCATGGAGAGAGTGCCAGAACCCGAGACCGCTCCAAGTGACCAACCGCCGCCGTTGCGCGATGTCACGCTACCGAGGACATTAAACAGCGCGTTATCACTGCCGTTAACCCAAGTGGTGGTGCTGCTTCGATCCACCATGGATGAGCCTGCACTGACCACTACCGTTCCGGAAAAGTTTTGGAGCTGTTTGGTAATCGCATTCAGGTTCACGTTCTGTCCACCGCCATTGTCAAGCGTCAGGGTCTGATCTGCGCTGCCCGTGAAGGTGCTGCTGATGCCACCGCTGGCGTTCGCGTTCTGAATGGTGACATTGGCACTCGCACCAACCACTGTGATTGGGGCGGCAAGGGTGCCGCCGCCAACTCCTGTCCCGGCCAGATTTGTTGTGCCGTTTTCTGAGTAAATGCCGCTACCACCGGCAGCGCCGTTGTTGAAGTTGATCTTTCCTTCCTTGTTGGTGATGCCAGTGAAGGTATTGACGCCCGACAAGGTAAGAGTGCCGGCACTGCCGGTCTTAATCACAATGCCCGAGGCAATCGCGTTGTTGATGGTCATATTGGCCCCGGTAGCTGGCGACCACCAATTCCGGGTAGCCAAAGTCATTCCGCCTGCACCAACGGTAACCGTCCCGGAGAGCACTGTGGTATTGCCGTTGTTGCCGCTGATCTTGCCGCCGTCCACCGTGACGTTGTTTGCGAAGGTCACGCTATCCACGGCCAGTTCGCCGTTGGCGTTCACCGTCACCGCGCTGCTGCCCAGCGCCGTCGCGACTCCAGCCTCGGTGACCGCGCCGTTGACAAAGATGGGGCCGCTCAAGCCGGTGTTCGCTTGTTGAATCCACATGCTGCCGCCGGCGATGCCACCGCCCACGCCGGTATTCGTAAGCGTGCCGCTGCCCGTGAGCAGGTTGGCCGTGCCCAACTGAAGTTGCTTGTCGCCCAAATCAATCGTGCCACCCGCCGCGCCCACGGTGATGACGTGCGTGTCAACAACCGTCCCGGCGGCAACCATCGCCAGAGTGCCGCCTTGCAAGGCAACCCCGGACGCCGATGCGCCGAGATTGTTGTCTGCTGCAAACTGAACCGTGCCGTTGCTGATAGTCGTGCCGCCCGTGAAGGTGTTCGCGCCGGAAAGATTCAATTTGCCGTTCCCCGTCTTGGTCAGGCCGGACGACCCGGCAACCACAGCCGCGATGGCCGCACTCTTGCCAGTGCCGAGCGTGTTCACGGTGATGGTGGGCGAGCTGCCCGCCAGGGTGAGCGTGTTCGCGGGCGTGGCATTGTTGGAGATCGTCAAGCTGGCGGCCGTGCCGGTATCGGTGTCACCGAAGACGAGATTGCCGATGGTCCGGGCGGAATCCAAATTAACCGTGGCATCCGCCGTGAAATCAAGCTGGCTGAAGTCGCCGGTTACGCCACTGCCAGCGGCGATGACGTTGTTCAACCAATTCGCCGTCGTGCCCCAGAAACCACCCGCCGGATTATTCCACGCGGTGGTGGCGAAGATTGACGCCGTCAGACCGGTCGGCTGTGTCAGCGTGTAATTTCCAGCGCCAGCGCCACCGAGGGTGGAAGTGGAAGTCACCGCGTAGGGCCCACCGACTGCGGAACTGGCAAAAGTCCCCGTGCCGATCAAGGTGACGGTATCTCCGTTTGTCACGCCGTTGAGCGTGCCGGTGATGACGGCAGCGACGGTGCCGTCAAAGAGTTTGTTTTGCGCGGCAGCGCTGGCCACGGTCAGGGCTTTGGCCGTGACGGTGTTTCCGCTCGCCGTGGTTGCGACGAGAACCGTCGGGACTCCGAAGCTGGTCAGAATAATATTCGCGGAATTGTAATTGGCGGAAGCCGGGGCATTGGTCGTGAAGCGGACATACAATGTTCCGCTCGCAGTGCCGCCGGACTGGGTGAATGTGGCGGTGGTGCCAAAGGCCGAACCGTCGCTGGAGACTTCCAGCGCGCTGTTGGTGCTCGTGGCAGTGATGTCCGCAGTAAGTCCCGAACCTGACACCGCAACACTCTGCGAGCTTGAGGCCGCGCCATAGGTGGTGCTGACCGCCGACGGGAATGTGGCCGGGGCGCTAATGCTGCTCGAAGCATTTGCCCATTGCGCATACAGCGTGGTATTGGCAGCGATGGAGAACGTGCTGCTGACGAGACGATGTGTGCCGAGGCCATCAGCCTGCGTGTTCCAGCCGTCAAAAGTAAACCCGCTCTTGGTCAGACTCCCCGTGTTATCCAATACCGTCACCGACGCGCCGGGATTGTAAGGATTGTTGCTGTCGGTTGGCACAGTGCCGCCAGTATTGCCATTGCCATCATAGGTCACACTGTAGGTTGAACCAATCTGCACACTGACCGACGTGTCGGTGGCAACAAGATTCAGCAGGTAGGTCGTTCCGCCCAGTGTGATCCGCTTCGAGGTGCCACCGCCGGTGAACTGCCAGGTCGGAGCGCCGGTCGTCAACCCCGAGGCAGCGGTGATGATATTGAAAGAGTTGCCGGAAGTGAGGGTGGTCAGAAGATTGGTGACCAGCGTGACGTTGACGGTGCCGCTCACGGAAGCCGCCTTGGTGACCGCGAGCAAGTCAGCGCCCGCATCAACGAGGTCGAATTTCAAAGTCGCTCCGGTAGCAATGGTCAATCCAGCGGTCGCAAAGCTGACCTGCTGTTGGAGGTTGAAGGCGCTCTTTGCGCCATCCGTCATGTCAAAGGTCTGAGCCCCCAGATTCAAGGTCGCCCCTGCCGTGCCGGCGATGGTATCGCCCGCGTTGATGGTGGTGGTGCTGCCCGGCTGGACGGCAAAAGTGGCGGTGCCGCTGAACGAAACAGCCGTGTTGCTTAACGAACCACCCGTGAGCTTCAAGATGCCGGCGTTGATGACGGTTGTGCCGGTGTAGAGATTGACACCGGAAAGCGTCAAGGTGCTCGCGCCGTCTTTGATG
The DNA here is from genome assembly GCA_031371425.1 of Verrucomicrobiales bacterium. Classification (GTDB taxonomy): domain Bacteria; phylum Verrucomicrobiota; class Verrucomicrobiia; order Limisphaerales; family JAFMIX01; genus JAFMIX01. The sequence continues at coordinate 21,044 of JANMJO010000221.1, forward strand.
ATGTTGCCGGAAGTAGCGGTGCTGCCGTTGACAATGGCTCCGGAAACCGTGGTGTTCCCGGTCCCGTTGATGGTCAACGTGCGGGCCGTTCCGGATTCAGAGAGAGCAATGCCGCCCGTGCCGAAGGTGGTCAGGCCGGCGTTGTTCACCGTCAAGGTGCGGTTGCCGGCTGAGTTGAGCAAGTTGCCGTTAACCGTCAGGTTCTGCGAGCCGGCGATTGTTGCGTTGCCGGTGGTGACAGCAGCCAAAGTGATGGCGCTGGAAATCGTGCGCGCGCCAGTCGTGGCCGCCAGTGTCGGCGTGGTGGAACTTGTGCCACCGAGCGTCAGCGTGACCCCGTTGAGCGCCGCGTCATTACCGATGTTTATCGTGCCGTTGATGATTTGCTTGGAGCTGGTGCCGCCCCAGCCGCCCGCGCCGTTCATGGTGACGTTCGCGCCGCCAGTGACGCTGAAACCCATCGCAACGCCACCGCCAGCAGCCGCGTTGAAAATGATGTTGCCAGGGCCCGTCATGGTAATTGTCTTGTTGTTGCCCTGATTACTAAACTGTGCGGTGAAGGTAAGGGTTCGTCCCGACGCAACAGTCAAGCCACCGAAGTTTGCGGATGCCCAGCGGATAAATGCGGCACTACTGCTGCCAAGGGTCAAATCTGCGCTGGCGGCGGACATATCAACCCCACCGTTGCTAAGAGACCAGGTGCCAGAAGATAGGGTGAGGGCCACATTGCCACCAATAGTAGTGACCTGAACGGAGCCTCCTAGAAAGGCGTTGGGGGCAGCCACGCTGAGAGGTGCGGTGATTGTGCTGTCGAACAACATGACGTCGGTGGTGGCTGGCAGCACACCACCAACCCAAGACGAGGCGGTGGCCAGCGCGGTCGTGTTGTTGGCCTTGGTGATGATTGCCGCCTGAACATTCAGCGCTGCAAACGGCCCGAAGAACATCGCAGCCAGCAGCAGCGAGAGGGTGATGAATCGTGAAAACATACGTTTTGATTGTGGTTGAGTTGAGTTCATAGGGTTCGGGCTTAGGATTTTTTGCTTCTAATGAATCAGCCCGGACTGCGGCATCGCTTTGCAACATTGCGCGCGGGGACGGGTTTGATTGGATGCACTATCGCAGCAGCACGCTAGATTCATATCGCCATTAATGGTGATATTTGGAAGAAATCCTGAACCGCTGCGGAAGCCGTAATAGGAGGGGTTCGGAGACTGTCTCCGGCGGGAGAAGATGCAACACACTGAACCGCAACCCGACGTCACCGTGCGCGGGAATCGTCTAGCTCCAGCGGCAGGCAATCATGCTTCACGGCTTGCGCCCAAGTGTGGGCATGGGAGTGGGACTGGCTTGCCAACGCGACTGATAAATCCTGGTGGCAACGGATTTGAATCCGGCAAAGGTGTCACTTGGGGTCAGGGCGTGACGCGGGTTTGGAGGGCGGATTCTCTGCCGGCTTGAAAGGCTGCGAGGTTGTCTTTGGTGATCGGCCGCGAGGGGATGAGAATTTTTCCGGCGGCCAACTGCGTTTTGTCGCCTTGCAGATATTTGCCCATGCGGACGATGGCTTGCCGGCCAAACTCGATGGGGGACTGGACAATCGTGCCGTAAATGTCGCCGGCAGCAATCCCGGCGAGCGTGTTGGTGTCTTCATCAAAGCAAACAATCTTCACCTGCCCCGCCTTGCCCGCACCGCGCACGGCGGCGAGGATGGCCGGCCCGTCGTAGCTGTAGAGACCGACCATGCCCGCTAGGTCGGGATATTTCGCCAGCGACTCCTGCGCGTTTTTCTGGGCAACGGCGCTCTGTTTGCCATCCGCCAGCGTGTCTATGATCTGAAGGTTCGACCCGGCCAAGGCGTCTTGAAGACCTTGAATCCGGTCTTTCGCATTTTGCGCATTCGGATGGCCGACGAATAAAATAATTTTGCCACCTTGGGGCAGCGCGGCCTTGAGCAGTTCCGCCGCTTGCATTCCGGCAGCCGCGTTGTCCGTGCCGATGTAGCAGGTGCGCCGGCTTTTTGCAGCGTCGCTGTCCGCACAGACCAAAAGCGTTTTGGCGGCGGTCTGGTTCAGAAACTCCGTCTGGGTTTCGCCGTCAACCGGGCTGATGGCGATGCCGTCCACGCCGGCAGCGATGAGGTCGCTCATGATTTCCTGCTGCGCCACCGCAGTCGAATTAGCATCGGCGGGAGCGCGAAAAACCACATCCACGTCCCCCAGTTGCCGCGCGCCGAAGTCGCAACCCAATTGGACAATGGACCAGAATTCGTTCTTGGGACCGTTGCAGATGAAAGCCAGCCGTAGTTTTTTTTGCGCGGCGGCGTCCACGGCCACGGTATTTTTCTTGTCGCAACCCTGGAACAGCGCGGCCACGCACAGGGCCAGGATAAGAAGGGATGTTTTTTTCATGATTAATTTGAAGAATTGTTTTTGTTGGACGCCGCGCTCCCATTCCCATGCCGGAAAGTATTCCTGTCACCGTCGCCACGGAACAAACCGCATCACTGAAACACTATCTGACCGCTGCCGCCAAAACGGTTTTCAACTTTCTTCGCCGAGCGGAGCTTGATGGTTGAATCATATCCCACGCATTTGTGTTTTGATATAACCATAAATGGCTAGACGCTGAAACCCCCGCCTCACCGCGCGCCGGAATCATCCAGCTCCAGCCGCAAACAGTCATACATCACACCCTGCGACCAACTGTGAGCGTGGGACAGAAGCTCGATGACGTTCGCGCCGGGCTTGAGCAGACGCGCGTTGAAGGTGATGTCCTTTTCAATCCAGTAGGCGCGGATGCCGTCGCGCTGCATCGCGCTGGTGGCCGGCAGCGTGCCGGTCTCGCCCACGGACTTGCTGTTGACGAACACCTCCACGTTGCAGCCCTGGTGCGTGCCGCAGAACGCCAGCCGCAACACACCCCGCCCGAGCGATTCGCCCGGCATTTGAAACCGCACCTTCCACGTCGTGCTGCGGACGTTTCCTCCGTGTGTGCGCGCCAACGCCGCCGCCGCGTCCTCGCGCTGCTCATCATCCTCGCTCGCCATCGCCACGTTGCGGCTCTCGATGCGCGGAGGCTGCACATAATTCCAATCCTTCCGCCAATCGCTTTTGCCCACGACAAAATCCACGTCGTTCGGGAACTCCCTCGGGTAATCGAAATACAACCCCCAGTGCCAGTAATTATCCCCGTGCCGAAACTCCCGCGCTGTGCGGTCAGGCACGCCAATCTCCCACACCGTGCGACCGAAGCGCGGCGGCGTCCACGCCAGCTCGCCCAACTCCAGCGGTTGGCCGGCGGCGACGGTGATGTTCGCGAGCGCGAATTCCCCCAACACACCGTCCGCGATGGCGTGCAGCGTGTAACTGCCGGCGCGCACGTTCGGAATGGTGAACCTCCCCTGCCCGTCCGCGCGCGTCCAGAACTGGTAGAACTTCGCGTCCCGCTGCCAATCCACCACCGGCGGCGTCGCGAAACGGCTCGAACTTCGTGCGACATAATCCGGCGCGGTCACGCCCACCCACACGTTGCTCATCCGCAAATCCGGCGCAAGCGGATCTCGCAACACCAGCCGCCCGCTCACCGTGCCGCGCTGCGCTGCGGACGGATAATTTTTATCCGCCGCCCACGCGTAAGGCCACGCCGCTGTTTCCTTCGCCGACTGCGCCAGCGCGTCCTGCCACATGGACTCTTGCGTTGGAGCAGAGTTGCAATAAATCAGGAACGGCCCCACCACCTTCGTCCACGCCTCCCCCGGCGCGGCGTAAATCGTCGTGCCGCCATAATGGCTGCCCACCCACATGTTCAAGAGCGTCGGCAGCCCGCCCGGATTCACATCGAGATGCCCGGTCAACTCCGCCTTCGTCGGCCCGCCGCCGAGATATTCCATGCTCGGGTTCACGATCCAAAGCCCCACGTTCTTCTTCGTGCTCGACCAGCCGTAGGCCGGCGTCTCGGCGAGCACTGCCGAGTAATCGTATTTGTGTTCCGCCTCGCCCTTGTGCACGCCCGTCGTCATCCGCCGCGCCTCCTTCAGGTTCAATGGCGCGCCATGTTCCCAATCGTAACCGCTCGGCATCACGCGACGACGATTGGCATCCACCGTCAGGTAATCGAAGACCGCCGGATTCAACTTCAGGCAATACCGCGCCTCACCCACCCCAAAACCCGGGTAACCCGGCTTGTGCTCCAGCACCGCGCTAACGTAAAGACACTGCTCGCCACGACCGAGCGAGTAGCGGTATTCCGCGTCCACGCTGGCATCGGGGGATTTTGGATTATTAAACAGACGACAGGAAATTTCTGCGCGCGCACCCCCATTCGTGGCGGGATGAATCCGCACCGCCGCGCTGCGCAGGCCTCCAATTTTGCCGCGCCCAACGGACGACCAATAGCCGCCTTCCCCACCGCCGTGGCCCAGCGCGAGCATTTCCATGCCTTGATATTTCAACGAAGCGAGCGTGCCGGTTTTCTTGTCAATTCGGGCCACGAGAAAACCATTCGCCAATCCGAACGTGCTGGCGTCTTCCGACACCGTCACCGGCGCATCCGCCGGCAAACCCGCCGCGACCACGCCCGTCTCCAACAGCGCGACCACAAGCAACCCCGCCATACAAAGAAATCTGGTGTTCATAAAATTCAATCTGCAAGTGTCAACGTGATTGTGCCACCCATAATGCCTGCGGCTGCTGCGGAAACCTCGACGGTGACCGGCTTTGACTTGCCGGGTCGGCCTGCCGCCTTGATGAATGCCGCGCACGCGCCGTGATACGCGTGGCGTGTGGCCGACTGAAACAGCTCATGGCTGTCATTATCGCCATTGTCCACGGCGGCGATGACGCCCGGCCCTACGACCTTGAACGTGATCAAACCATCCGCGAGCGGCACGGGAATACCCGCCGCATCCACGATGGTTGCGCGGACGATCGCCACGTCGTCCCACGAAGTTCCGAGTTTCGAGTTTCGGGTTTCGAGTTTGATGGCCGCCGGCGCGCCGGCGGTGCGGAATTCGTCGGCTGCAACCACCTTGCCGCTGTTTCTCGCGACGGCTTTCAACGTGCCGGTGGCAAACGGGATTTTCCAGACACGCGGCGAGGCGTCGGCGTTGATTTTTTTCGAGCCAAGCGAATTACCGTTGAGCAACAAGTCCACTTCCTCGCAATTCGAGTAGGCCTCGACCGTTTCGTCGTGCGGCGCGGAATCGCTCGGCGTCCAGTCGGCAAACTGCACTTGCGTGAACAGTTCCTTGCCGCCGTAGCCGGGGTCATTGGGCATCAAGTCATTTGCTGCAACGCGGCGGACGAGGCGCACCATCGGCGCATCGCTCCACCAACTTTGGCGCTCGAAGGCCATGGGTTTCACCGCGCCGGTGCGGTCGAGCAAGCCGCCCGCATAGCCGACGCGCGGCCATTTGCGCGACTCGCCAAAATAATCCACGCCCACCCAGAGAAACTGTCCCGCAAGCGAAGGATTATCCCGCAGCCCGAGCCATTGCTGCCGGTCATGCCGTTGCTCGGTGTTGATAATCGTTCGCCCCGGTTTGGCGCGCTGCGCGGCGAGCAGTTCGTTGTCCCGATAATTCGTGCCGATGACATCGAGCGAGTCGGCGAGGCCGTTGGTGTAATCGCCGCTCGTGTTCGGACGGAACAACGCCTGCGTGACCGGGCGCGTGGGGTCGTTCGTGTGACAAACTTCGGCGAGGCCGCGAGCAATTGGAATGGCGATTTTCGGCTTGGACGTGTCGTGGATTTCGTTGCCGATGTTCCAGAGGACGACGCTGGGGTGGTTGCGGTCGCGGCGCACGGTGTCAGCGGCGTCGCGCTTCGACCACTCCTTGAAGAAGAGGTGATAGTCGAATGGATTTTTTTCGACTAGCCAGCAATCAAAGAACTCGTCCATCACAAAAAATCCCATGCGGTCACACAAATCCAAAAAATCCGGCGCGGGCGACTGGTGCGCCGTGCGGATGGCATTCACACCGAGCGAGCGCAGAGTTTTCAAGCGGTCTTCCCAAATCGACACCGGCACGGCCACTCCGAACGCGCCGCCGTCGTGGTGCAAACAGACGCCTTTGAGCACGACTTTCTTTCCGTTCAGCACGAAGCCTTGTTCCGGCGTGAACTTCGCGTCGCGGATGCCAAACTTGACCGTCTGAACTTGGTGGATTTCTTTGCCGAACAAGATGCGCGCCACACCCTGATACAACACGGGATGCTCCGAGTCCCACAGCATAGGCGAGGCGACGGTGACTTCCTGCGTGACGGTGAGGCTCGCGCCGGGCGCGATGATTTGTGGCGGCGTGCTGGTGCGGCAGATGGGATTGCCGCCGGGCGGCCAGATGTAAAACTCCACCGCCATCCGAGCGGGCTGACTGGATTGATTGGTGACGGTGCTTTGCGCGCGGACAACGGCGGACGTGGCGCTCACGAACGGCGTAGAAACAAACGGACTCGCCTCCTCGAAGTGAACGCGCGGCAGCGGACGGAGTCGGACATGCCGGTAAATGCCCGCACCCGAATACCAGCGCGACGCCGGCTGGGCGGAGGTATCGCAGCGGACGGCGAGGACGTTGATTTTCCCCGGCACGAGCCAAGGCGTGAGGTCGCACGAGAAACCAACATAGCCGTTGGGACGACCTCCGACCCGATGGCCGTTGAACCAGACATCGCTGTTCTGCATGACGCCATCGAATTCTACAATCCAGAGGTGATTGCTAAACTGGCCGAGGCTTTCCCACGCCGCGCCGCCAAAACTCTGCCGATACCACGCCACACCGCCGGGCAGAAACCCGCCGCCACCGCCAGTCTTGTTCGTCTCCGCGAATGGCCCGGCAATACTCCAGTCATGTGGCAGGTCAATCTGCTTCCAACTCGAATCATCGAAGCCCGGCTGCTCCGCGCCAGACGGATTACCTTGAAAGAATTTCCAATCGGCGTCCAGCGGGTCGCCTGCGCGGGCTGGGGCGACAAGCCGGCTGCCAAACAGACAACCGGTGATGAGGGTCAAGGTGAGTAATAGTTTCATGCGCGATTAATTTCCTTCCGGTTTGTATTTGTCAGGCTGCCGACTTTCGCCGCCCGGCAGGTTTGCAATCTCCACCGACTGCAGCTTGGCAAGGCTGACTGATTTCGCAGGTAGATGGCGGGCGCAGCCGGCTGCTGCGCTTTCGGCAGCACCCATTTCATTCCGGGCTTCAGCTTGGCGCGGATGGTTTCTGACGCAAATTGCACTTCGACCTGACTGGCGTTATGCAGATTGAAATGCACACGCGCGACGGCAGCTTCGGCAGGCTTGACCAGAATCACTCCGCGCTTTCGCTCCGCCTGACGATTCCAAGCCCGCAAAGTTCCATCCGCGCGTTCCACGACAAAAGCGTTGGGAACAAATTCTTCGCCCATGATTCGGAAATGTTCGTGGACGTCGCTATCGCAACTCCAGCCGGGCTTGCGAATGGCGGCCACTTGACCCGGCGGAACTTGCCACCAGTCGCTGATCATCGGCAGCCATTGTTCGCCGATGATGGTGGAAACATATTTGCCATCGCCGGGCTTTTCCGGATCGGGAACGAATTGCCCGACCTTGACGTAAGGATCGGGAACGAAAGCCCAGCGCAAAGTTCCCGACTTGAGATCAATCGCCTGCGCGCACGTGCCCATCGCGTTGAAAGCCACGTCGAGATACCGCTCCTGTCCGGTCAGCAGATACAGGTAGAGCGCGCCGAACTGGCTGCGCATCGTCCAGCCGTGCGGCGAGTTCATCATGTTTGGCCCTTTGGTCAGCACGTCATACTGCGCTTCCCACCAACGCAACGTGCCGCCGCGCATCCGGCCATCCGGGATCAGCGCCTGCGTCAGACATTCATGCCGCCGCTGAACCTCGATGCTGCCGGCCAGATACCGGTCTCGCTCGGCGCAGTCGTCGGCCATGAGCGCGTGCAACGCGAGCAGCGACCACGCGCTGCCGGCCTGATTATCTTCGTAGGTCTGATCGCCCTCGGTTGCGCCCAGGTCTTTTACTTTTTCCAGATTCGCCACGGAGCGGGCTATGGAAATGGTGTGCCGGTCGAAGCGTTCTTTCCACCGCGCATCCGCGCCGGCGAGCGGACGCTCGAACGAAACTAGGTGCGAGAGAAATTCCGAACCCAGCGTCAGCGCGCCGTAGCTGTTCTTGCCGTGGGAATATGCGCCGTCCGATTTTTGAAACTTGGCGATGAACAAGTCCGCCCATTTCGCCGCCTGCTCTAGGTCTTCCGGTTTTTGCGTGGCGGCATAACGCGTCACCAGCAAACCCAGCATCCACGAACTGTTCTGCGGGCGATCGGGCCACGTTGTTTTGCCCTTGTAGAAGTGGCCGGTCGCCGGATCAACCATCAAGGCTTGGAACTCCTTGAACTTCTGCTCGGTCTCCGCCAGACGCGCAGCGTCAGGAAAATAAATCTGCGCCCAATACGCGCTGAAGAAACCCAGCCAGCCCTCGCGATGCGACGACGCCTTCTGCTGCATCCTCAAAGCCTCGGCGCGCGCCGCTTGCAGATACCATCCCCAAGGTTTGCGGACATACACGACGGCCTCGCATTGCTTGCCGCCGGCCATCGCGCGAATCGTGATGAGGCCGGGTGTTTGCGGCGCTGGAAATTGATAATGCCGCACCCCGCTGTTATTTTTTGCCGGGCCGATGGGAACGGCTTGCCCCTGTTCGTCCACGGCGGTGACTTCTGCCGCTGCTTTGCTCGTGGAATACACCATCACGTCCACCGTCTCACCCGGCGCGACCGTGGTGCGGTCGAGCGCAATGCCCGGTGCGCCGCTCATCGCCGCAACTGCCGGTATGACTTCGTCTAGATCATTCACCGCTCGCAGCGAAATCCGCCAGCTTCGCGAACCCTGCGGAGGCAACGCCGTTTGATCCTGCGGATGACGCGCCGGCAACGGAGTCGCGTGCAGCACATCCAAGTGCGTGGTGGCGATGCGATGCCCGTTGCCGATGTAGCCAAGCGCCCACGATGCCACCGGGTCTTTCGATGCGATTGCCAGCACCTGACCGTTCGGCGTCTCGAAGTAGCCCCAGAAGTGCGCCCTCTCGCAACGCAGCAGGCTTGGAAAAAACATGGTGAAATAATTTGTGGGATTGTTCATCTCGTGATCAATCCCCAGCACCAACCGAACCTCCGGTGCGGCCACGAAAAGCTTATCGCTATCGTTCCGAATCCCAGCCTCAAGCGTCAGATCGCCCGCCTCATCCCGGTAGGCGAGCGAATAAACCTGTTCGCCCACGCGCCCCTCAAAAACCAAGCCGTCGCCATTCGTCTTCTTCAGCGAGACCAATCCCTTGCCATCCGCCTTCTGCGCCACGGACAACTTCCAGGCAGGGCCGGAGCTACCGTCGGATTTGCGCCAAGGAACATCCACACGCTTGCCGCCAAAAGTCATCGCCAGATTTACGATCGAGCCGTCCGAGTTAATGATGGCAGTCCAGCCGCCACGGGCAGAATGCAACGTGTAGGTTTGCAGACTGGGTTCAGCCTGCGGTTCAGCGGCGGTGGCAGAAGCCGCCACGGCGCAAAATAATAAAACCCAGAATAGCGGCAAGTGTGGCTTCATAATTGAAGGGTTAGCCAACTCATCGCTTGTTGATACGAATGTTTTCCAGTTTCACAAAGCTGAAAAAGCTCCGACGGCAGCAGCGACTTGCCCCAAATGACATTTCCCTTTCCAAAGCGATGTTCTTTCGCAGAGCGCCCGTCGCAGTCGCCCCAGACTTCTTCGCCGATCTTTTTTATCTCGGCAACGCAGTCGGAGAAATTCTTCAGTCCGTGAGATTCAATCAGTTCCCCATCTTGAACAGTCATGCGCGTAAGAAATTCCCGTTCGCCACACGCGTCACCCGCGAATCCAGTCAGGCGGCTCGCGGTCTTGCCCTCAAGAAAATAGCAGATGTCGCGGTAATAATTCCACTGCGGGACAACTTTCGCGCCGTTGATGCGCGGCGCGGCGGGCGCGGGCGGCGTGAGGATGTAGGGCGCGACGTTCGTGAGCGCGGGCGCGAGCGGCGGCAGAATCTTGTGCGGCGGCGCGATGCCCACGAAGTCCTTCGCCATCTGCGGATACAAATCCGCGAGCGCGTTCACGTCGTAGCGACCGCCGTTTTTTTCCGGTTCAACTTTTGGTGCGATGTTCACGACGACGTTCGTTGCGACCGGCGCGTTGGTCTCCTGACTCTTGAAATTTGCGTGTTGCCCGCCACCCGCGTTCACTCCCTTGTGGTCGAATAGGGCCTCGCGATGGCGCGTGGCTTCCCAGATGAACGTGCCCCAGCCTTTCGCATCCGGCGTATTAAACATCAGCTCGTTGATGAAGCGCTTGCGCCCGGAATATTCTACGACGAGCTGGCCGTGGTTCGGGTAGCGCGTGGCGAGGTCGTCGAAATTGCGTTGCCAGTCGCCCTCCTGCGCCTGCGCGTAGCAGGACATTCCGAAGAGGTCGAAGTCCACGCCGTGCTTCAGGAAATTATCAATCCACGAGCGCATCCGCGCATTGTCGCGACCGAGATGATGATGCAAAACGATTTTGATTTTTGGATCAACCTCGCGCACGGCACGGCAGCCAGCGCCCACGAGCGCGGCGAAATTCTCCGGCTTGCTGCGGCTGCCGTCGGTAAACAGCAGGCCATCGGAAATCTCGTTGCCCACCTGCACCATGTCCGGCTGCGTGCCGTTGTCGCGGAGTGCGGTCACGACATCGCGCGTGTAGTCGTGGACCTTGTTCGTAAGTTCGGCGAAGGATAGTTCGCGCCACGCGCCGGGTTTGTCTTGATGGCCGGGCGAAGTCCAGGTGTCGCCGTAATGGATGTCGAGCAGGAGCCCCATGCCGTGCGCCTTCGCACGCGTGGCGAGCACCTTGACGTGCGCGAGGTCGCAGAACGCCTCGGACTTTTTCGCCGCGTAACCGTTCGTCGCGCCGGGATTCACGAAGAGGCGCAGGCGGATGAAATTGATTTTGCGGGCGGCGAGTATGTCGAAGATGTCGCGCTTCACGCCATGATCAAAATACTCCGCGCCGTCGGCCTCGTCCTCCTGCGTCCACGAAACTTCCGCGCCGAGGATGAACGGCCCGGTGCGGGAATTTTTGTTGGTAATGGCATCTGCCGCCGTTGCAGCGAGCGCGGCGGCAAGGAGTGTCATTAAAGCAACTAGCGTTTTCATGTTCAAATTTTTCGGCGCAGTCTGGAGCGCCTCCGTCCGGCTAATTCGCGCGGATTGTTGTCGTCGCGGTCGCCAGCCCGTCCGACTTAGCCGTGAGCGTGATTTTGCCGGGCGCGGTGGCGCGGATGATGACGAGCGCGAGGCCGTTGTAGGCCTTGCGGTCGGGCGATTGGAACGATTCAAAGCTCGTCGCGTCGCCGTTGTCGGTCGCGACTATTTCGCCCGGGCCGGTGATGGAGAAATGAATCTGGTTCTTCGAGCGCGGCACGAGGTCACCGCGTTGGTCGGCGATGGTCGCGGTGATGAAGCTCAAATCTTTTCCGGCGGCGGCAATCTTCGCGCGGTCGGCGGAGAGCGCGAGTTTCGCCGCTGCGCCGGTGGTGTGGACGGATTCGCCCGCCCAGCGTTTGCCGTTTTTGTAGGCGACGACTTTGAGTTCGCCGGGTTGATAAACCACGTCGTTCCAGCGCAGGCGATATTCAAACTTACCCTTGGATTTTTTGCCGAGCGATTTGCCGTTGAGAAAAAGTTCAGCCGAGTCGCCACTGGTGTAAACGAACACCGGCGTGACCTGCCCGACGCGCTCCGGCCAGTTCCAGTGCGGGAGAATGTGCGCCATCGGAAAATCAGGACGCCAGTGCGCTTGGTAAAGATAGAAGCGGTCTTTCTTGAAGCCCGCCAAATCCACGATGCCGAAGTAGGAGCTGCGCGACGGCACTCGGATTTTGCCGAGCCGGTCGAGTTCCTCTTTCGCCTTCACCTTGTCCTCGGGCGTGGAGTAGTTCAGCAGGTTGCTCACGTCGGCATTGAACGGCGTCGGCTCGCCGAGATAATCGAAACCCGTCCAGACAAATTCGCCCGCGACGAACGGATTCTCCTCCTGCCCGCGCCACTCTATGTCGGGCGTCGTTGCCCAGCTCGGCACGAAGTTGTCATACGAGCTGACCTGGAAATCCGACAGGCTGGCGTTGGTGCTCGCGGATTTCTCGGTGCGAGTGTTCTTGGATTTAAACTCCGTCGGCACAGGGAAGAAATATTCGCCACGCGAACTCACCGTGGATGAAGTTTCGCTGGCGACGAAGGGGACGAGCGCGTTCGTCTTGCGGAAGTCGGCGTAGAAAAACGGCCGGTAATTCCAGCCGAACACGTCGAAGTGATTTTGAAAACCGCTGAAGCCCGCCTTGGTGGAACTCACCGCCGTTGTGCAAGGCCGCGTCGGGTCTTCGGAATGGATGATGCCGCGGTGTTTCTCCGCGAGTGCCGGGCCGGCGGCTTTGTCCTGGTCGGAAACCTCATTGCCACTGCTCCACAGGATCACGCTCGGATGATTCCGGTCGCGGCGCACGAGCGCGCGCAAATCCGCCTCGTGCCAGTCGCGGTAGAGGACGTGGTAATCGTTTTTATTTTTCCCCGAAGCCCAGCAATCGAACGCCTCATCCATCACGAGGAAACCCAGTTGGTCACACAGGTTGAGCAGTTCCGGCGTGGGCGGATTGTGCGAGGTGCGGATGGCGTTGCAGCCGAACTCGCGGAGGATTTCCAACTGCCGCTCCAGCGCGCGGGTGTTGATCGCGCTGCCGAGCGCGCCGAGGTCGTGGTGGTCGCACACGCCTTGAATCTGCACCCGCTCGCCGTTCAGGAGAAAACCGTTCGTGACAGTGAACTCAATCGTGCGGATGCCGAACGGCGTCTCGACTTCGTCCACAATTTTTCCATTCTGCGAAACCGTGGTGACAGCGACGTAGCGGTTCGGATGCGCGATGCTCCAGAGTTTGGGTCTTGAAATGGGGACGGTTTGCGCCACGTCTGCCTCCGAAGCTACGAACGCCGTAGCACCCGCGCTAATCTTTGTTCCAGCACCTTCGAGCCACGAGACCGCATTTTTTGATTTCGTGCCGTCCGGGTTAAGTGGATAAATGGCCGTCTCGACTTTTACTGTCGCATCGGCAGCGGAGATATTGTCCAAGCTCACCTTCACATGAATCATCGCCGACTTTGCGCTCACCTGCGGCGTCGTGACCGCCACGCCCCAGTGCGCAACGTGCACGGGCGCGGATTTCACGAGCCAGACGTTGCGGTAGATGCCGCCGCCGGGATACCAGCGCGATGACTCCTTGGGATTGTCGAGGCGGATGGCGAGCACATTCTCACCGCCGAACTTCACGAACGGCGTGAGGTCAACGCGCCACGACGAGTAACCGTAAGGCCAGCCGCCGACCAGTTTTCCGTTCAACCACACGCTCGCGTAAGCCATCGCTCCGTCCACATCGAGCGCGATTTGTTTGCCGTCGTCGGCGGCGGACACGGAGAATTTTTTCCGATACCACGCAACGCCCGACCACGGCAGCTTGCCCGTCTCGCCGGGGAGCTTCCAATCGAATGGCCCTTCCACGCCGAAATCATGCGGCAGGTTCAGCTTGCGCCAAGCACTGTCGTCGAAGCCGGGCTGCGCGAACGCCACGTCCGCCGCCGGCTCACCATCTGGGCGCGCGAACGAATTCGTCGTGCGGAGTGCGTTGCCCGTGGGCAAGACCCACGCCTTGATGTTCGCGTAGCTCAGGTTTGTCCCCGTGCCGTCGGCATCGCCCTTGTTGAAACGCCAATCGGCATCAAGCGAGATGCGCTCGGCGGCGAGAAGATTCAGGGCGGTCAAGATGGCGACGGCGGTCGCGGCGGTGTTGAGTTTCATTTGAATGAGTTCCTTGTTTCGGTAGAGCCGGAATATCCGGCATTGGGTTTAACTCTGTGTCCGGCGAAAATTTATCAGATACCTCCGACGCAACCGCTGCGTCAATTTCCCTCCGGCTTGGTGATGTCGCGCAACGAACTGGATGGCATCACAAACGTTTTCGGCGAGTCCGGGTGTTCGGGATTAAATTGTGCGGCGTCGCTGGCGATGAACCGGGCCAGCGCGGGAACAGCCGCGCGGATGCCCTCGACCACGCAACGGGCGAGTTCGTAGCTGCTGTAATTATTGTGGTGCGTGCCGTCCTGAAACGCGCAGTCGAGGTCCGTGCCGAGTGCGCGGTAGAATTTCAAGCTCATCGCGTGGAGGTCCACGAGCGGCACACCGTCCTCGGCGGCGACAGCGCGGACGGCGTCCGGGTAGCGGCCCAGGGTGTTGCCGTTCACGCCGGCCTTGCGTTCCATGGAGGTGATTAGCACGGGCGTCGCGCCCTTGGCGCGGGCGGCGGCGACGAGCTTCTTGAGGTTCGTCTGGTAGATTGCGAGCGCGTTGGTGGCATTGTCCTTCATGTCATTGTGGCCAAACTGGAGCAGGAGAAAATCGCCGGGGCGCATCACGCTGAAGATTTTGTCGAAGCGATGCGCGCCGAGGGAGCTTCTGATGGATTCGCCGCTGCGGGCGTAATTCGCCACGGCCACCTGCCCGTTGAAAAAGCGCGGCAGCATCTGCCCCCAACTGTTCCACGGCTCGCGAGGCTGGTCGCAGACGGTCGAGTCGCCGGCGATGAAAATGGTGGCGACGTTGGTGGCGGGCGCGATCTCCAGCGAACGCACGACCGCCCGCGCGCCATTGAATTCAAGCGTCAGCTTGTCGTCCCACGTCGTGGTTTCGTTCGTCAATTCATTCCCCTTGAGGCGCACTTTCCCGCCGGGATATTCGACGGTGCGCGTGTTGACGATGAAGCTGCGCGTGACCGTCGCACCTTTCGTGGTTGTGACGTTTTCCAACATGAGCCGGCGCGCCTCGGCTTTCACGGTGTTGGCCGACGTGCCGGATTTGTCGCCGAACGTGACGGTGACGCGGTGATTGCCCTCGGGCAAGACGATGGAAAAGTAAAACGGCGTGTCAGCCGTCACGCCGCCATCCGGCAAGCTGGCAAGCTTCGCGCCCGGCTCGAAACCGAAACCGGCTGCGCTCGAATAGACATTCGTCGGCGAGTCGCCGCCGGGTAGAAAGTCGAAGCGACGACCGGCGGAATCTTCGCCTGCGTTGGCGAGTGAACCGGACAACAGACTCAACAGGAGCAAATGTTTCAGCAGGGTCATAAATTTACGGCACAAGCAGCCGGTAGAACTGGAACAGTTGATTTTGGTTGATGGCGTTGGTGTAGGCGAAGCCGCCGCTGGAGTCGAAAACATTCGTAGCCTGCCGCGTCCAGCTCGCTATCGGCAACAGCAGATTCGTAGTGCTCAACACGTAGCAACTCATGCCCGGCGTGCCGCCCTGGCTGATGAAAACCAGACTGCTGCCGACCAAACTCGCGCTGCCGAACTGGGGCGCGGCGAGATAGCTGACGGTGATTCGGCTGCTGGTATTGAGCGCGTTGGTGTTCCACACGAGGCCGTCATCCAGCACGGGCAAGCTGACGCTGGCGAATGCGCTGCCGTAGCTGCCGGCGTTGTAGAGCTTGAAGGTATCGCCCGCAACCAGCGCGTTGGTGGTGATGTTTGTGACGACGAGCAGACCGCCGCTGGTGAGCGCGCCGGAAATATTCACGACATCATTCGTCGCAGTCGCCTTGCTGATCTCGAAGAAGTTTGTGCAACCGGCGGCGAGCGTGAGCGTGCCGGTGAAAGTGAGCGTGCCGATTCCCGCGCCGGGCGAGAGCGTGCCGCCGGACTGCACGGTGGCCACGCCGCCGAGAATGCCGTTGCCGCCGAGCGTCGCGCCGGACGCGATGCTCACAGCGCCGGACGCGGCGGAGTTGTTGCCGTTCACGAGCAACGTGCCGCCGCTGATGATGGTTGCGCCGGTGTGGATGTTCGTGCCGGAAAGCGTGAGCGTGCCGGTGCCGGATTTGGTGAAGTTGTTCGTGCCGTTCAAGAAGCCGGCGAACGCGGTCGTGCTGTTGTTGCCGCCGGCGATGAGGCTGCCGGAAGTCAGCTTCACCTCGCTGCCGGTGACGCCGGCGAGCGAGCCGATGGTCTGGGTCTGGCCGCTGGAGTTTTCGAGCTTGCTGGTCGCGCCGGCGAGATTGACCGCGCTTGCGCTGGACAGCGCGCCGCCGCCGGTGGCGAGGTTGAGGGTTTCGATGATGGCGTTGGGGCCGGCGGTGTGCAGGGACTGAAGCTGGTTGGTCGTCAGCGCACGCTGCCAGAGGCGGACTTCGTTGTAGCTGGCGCTGGAGGTGTTGTCGCCGGTGAATTCAGAGTGGCCGAGCCAGAGGTTGGTGGCGACGAATGCGGCGAGGGTGTTCGTGGAGCTGAACGTTCCGCGCGCGGCACCGAGCGTGGAGTTCGTGGCGGAGGCGCGATACCAAGTCACGCGTGTGTTGCCGTTCACGCCAGCGCCGGGCTCGATGACCATGGCGATGTGGAATTCCACGCCTAGGGTGTAGGGCTGACAGGAATTAAAGACGGTGGAAGTCACGGTGTCCTTCCACTCGACGAGATCGGTGGTCAACGTCGTGGCGGTCGTCCAAGACATGGTCAGATATTCGGTGGTGGCTGTGCCGAAGTCGAAGATGCGCGCCCAATTCTGGATGGCGTTCTGCGTGGCCCAAAGCTCGATGGTCACGGGCGAAGTGGTGTTCGGCAGGAGGTTCGCGCCGAGACTGACGTAATCGGAGGTGGCGGAAGTGCCGCCGGCGAGCGTGAGGTTCGTGGCGCCAAGTGTGACGTTGTTCGCGCCCACGTCCACGATGGCTGCGGGGCTGCCGCCGACGGAATCGGCGAGGCTGTTGTTGAAGCTCCAGCGGTTGGCGAGGCCGTTGCCGACGGCGAGCGCGCGGAGGGTGCCGGCGTTGATGACGGTGGCGCTGGTGTAGCTGTTGGAGTTAGCGAGGGACAGCATTCCGCTGCCGGACTTGGTGAGGGAGTTGGTGCCGGTGATGTTGCCGCCGCTGAAGATGTAATCTTTGGTGGCGTTGACGGTGGTTGAGCCGGGTTGCGCGGCGGTGGTGAGGAGGATGGGGAGGTTGTTGGAGCCGCTGTCGTTGAACGTGACGTTCTCGTTGTTCAGGAAGTAGGCGGCAAAATTATTTGTGTCCAGCCAGTTGAGGGTGGTGTTGATGTCCCACGCGTTGATTGCGCCGTCGCCCTTCCAGATGAGGGATCGCGGGCCGCCGGTGCTGACGACGGTGAGTGTGCCGTTGGTCCGCAGGGCGGAGACATCCCAAGACAGGCCGGCACCAAGCGGCGGGAGGTTGTAAGTGGCGAAGGAGGTCGCGCCGTTGGCGACGGCGGCGAAGATTTTGAAGCTGTCGCCGCCCGTGAGCGTGCCGCCGAGGTTGACCACCTGCAACGTGCCGCCGAGCGTGAGCGTGCCGGACACGGTGATGAGGTCGTTGGTCTTTGGACTCTTGCTCAATTCCAAATACGTCGAGCTGCCAGCGGCGAGGGTGAGGTTGTTGCTGACGGTCAAGTTGGCAAAGTTTGGGCCGGGCGAAAGCCAGCCATTCAAGGTGGTGGCTCCGCCGATGATGCCGGAGCCGCCGAGCGTGCCGGCGGCGGCGATGGTGACGGCACCGGAGGCGGCGGATTGATTTCCGTGAATGACCAGAGTGCCGGTGTTGACGGTGGTGTTGCCGGTGTAGGTGTTGTTGCCGGTCAATGTCCACGAGCCGTTCCCGACTTTGGTGATGGAGTTGCCGGTGATGGTGCCGTCGTAGGTGGCGTCGGTGTTTTTCGCGCCGACGGTCCAGGGCGTGCCGTTCATGGTGGAGAGCGCGCCGCCGGAGACGGCGCCAAGGGAGACGCCGCTGCCGCTGACGTGGTAGGCGTAGATGTGGTCGGCGAAGTTCACGCTGGCGTTGGCGTAGCTGGCGGTGTTGCCGATGCGGAAATCACCGCCGTTGGCGTCGGTGCCGATGTTGAGCTGGCCGGTGAAGGCGGACCAGTTGCCATCGAGTTCGGTGCGGACGTAATAGACGTTGAAATTCAATGTGCCGCCGCCGGTGAGGGAGCCGTAGAGATTGACGCGGTCGTCGGCGTAGATGGTGCCGGTGGAGTTGGTCGGCACGGTGAGATTCCAGTAGCAGGTGTCGTAGGTGCCGGAGTCGCTGAACATGGTGAGCGTGCCGCCGTCGAGGGTGACGAGGCCGTTGCCGAGGGCGTATTGGTTGGCGTTGCCGCCGCCGAGGGAGAGATTGCCGGCTTTGATGATGACGCCGCCGGTGAAGTTGTTGCTGGCGTTGAGGGCGAGTGTGCCTAGGCCGAGTTTCTGCAACACGCCGCCGCCGGTGATGAGACCGGCGATGGTGACTTGGTCGGCGGCGTTGGTGATATCGAGGGTGTTCGTGCCGGCGTTCAGGGTCATGCCTCGGTCGGTGTAGGATTCGGCCAGGATACGGAGCGTGGGGCTGCCGGATAAAATCAGATTCGTTGAACCGCCGGGCGGATTGCCGAGCGGGCTGGGGTAGCCGACGGCGTCGAGTTTGGCGATGGCGAGGGTGCCGCCGGCGAGGGTGGTCTTGCCGGTGAATGTGTTGTTGATGGCGGTGAGGGTGAGCGTGCCGGAGTTGGTTTTCAGAAGACTCGCGGTGCCGATGATCGCGCCGCTGCCGGCGAGGGTGTAATTGGTGGCGCTGTCCACGAGGATGCCGGCGCAAGTGAGGTCGCCGGTGAGTGTGGCGATGAGGTTGGTTGCGCCGGTGTTGTCGAAGCGGACGGTGTCGCCGGGGGCGAACTGGTCTTTCGCGGCGGCGTTGAGCCAGTTGCTTGATGTCAGCAAATCCCACGTATTGCCGCCGCTGCCGCCGGTCCAGGTGATGGTGGCGGGCGCGCGATAACTTTTCACGACGAGCGCAATCTGGCCGAACGGGTTGGAGAGGACGACGGGGATGCCGCTGATGCCGGTGATGTCGAGGGTGGAGATCGAGCCGATGAGGGCGCCGGAGTAATTGATGAGGGGATAGACGGTGCCGGCGGGGAGGTTGGTGTTGATGCGATTGATGACGATGTGGTTGGTGCCGGTGAGGGTGAGGTTGCCGGTGATGGTGATGAGGTCGTTGGTTTTCGTCGTGCCGGTGGGGTCATCGGATAAATCGAATCGGCAGAACGCGCCGTCCACGAGGGTGAGGCCGTTGGAGATGGTGAGGGTGCCGGGGGAGTTGTTGCCGTTGCCGGGCGAGACGCTGCCGCCGCGATAGATTGTTGCGCCCTGCTGGACGAGGCCGCTGCCGCCGATGGCGCCATCGAGCCAGATGCCGCCACGGACGGTGACGGGAGAGCTGGATAATTTTCCGTTCACGAGGAGCGGACCTTCCCAGATGGTGGTGGTGCCGGAGAAATCATTTGTGCCGGTCAGAGTGAGTCTGCCCGCGCCGGCTTTGGTGAGTTTCATCGTGCCGCTCAATGATCCGGCGGTGTTGTCGAAGGTGTAATCTTTGGGGGAATAGACGGTCACATCGCCGGGTGTGAGCGTGCCGGTGATGGCGATGGCGGTGGTGTTCGAGCCAGTGAGGTCGAAGAGGACGGTGTTGGTGCTGGCGAAAGCGGCGGGGTTGGTGTTGGCGTTGCCGACGACGGTCCAGTTGGTGCGCCAGTTGGCGGTGCTGTCATCCCACGCATTGCCGGTGTCGCCGCGCCAGACGAGGAGGGTGTCGGTCTGCGGCGGCGGTTGCGCTGGCTGCATTTGTTCGCCGAGGTAGAAGTCGGTGTAGCTCGACTGATAATAACCTTTGAAGGTGCATTGCACGCGGTATTGCGGGTTCTGCATGAGGCAGCAGAGGCGGTTCGTGGCGGCGAGGGTGGTGGCGAAGATGCGGAGTTCGGAATAGTCGTTGGCCATGCAGATGAATTCCTCGCGCCAGTCGCCGAGAATGTCGCCTATCATCGTCGGTCGTCCGCCATACGCGGTGTGGACGGCGTCGTTATAGACTGAATACATCCGCCCGGCGGAGCTGGTGGCGTAGTTCCATTTGTTGATGACGGGGTTGAAGCCGTTGCCATCCGCCGCGCTCAACATCTCGCGCTGGTTATCGGCGTCCCACCAGAGGCCGAGTGAGGGGAAAGTTCCGGTGGCGCTGATTGGGTTGCCTTTGGAATCAAAAACTCCGGGCTGCGTGGAAAAAACTTCCATGCCGCGATAACGCGGGTCCATATCCAGAACGTCGCCGCGACCGACATCCGTGATGACTGCCGAATACCATTTTTTGAAGAGCGTGCCGCTGCCCATGTCCTGCAACGATGTGGCGAGCAGCGTCTGATTGAGTTGCTGGATGGCATACATCTCCAGGCCGGGGCGGTCGGGATCAATGTCGGTGATGTGGTAGCGGTCGCCGTGCACCAGCTCGGTGGAGTAGCGCGTCACCGGCACGCCGTTGCTATCGGAGATGACACCGCCGATGCGGACCATGTCATCCTTGCCGTCGTGGTTGGCGTCGGCGATGCGGAGTTGATGACCTTCGGAATCGTTCTGGCCGTTGGGCGTCTGGTAGAGCCAGCGCTGCGTGAGTTGGCCGTTGCGATAATCCCACGCCACTGACAGACGCTGAAACGAACCGCTGCCCACGCGGTTCTCGCCGCTGAACACGATGCTCGGCTGCACGCCATCGAGATAAAGAACGCCGGCGTGGCAGTTCAGCGGGCCGTCCGCGAAATACGGATTCGGAATCACCGCCCGCGCCTTCTCCGCGCCGGTCAACCCGTCAACGATGGAAAGAAACTGGGTCACGTTATTATTTGTCGTCACGGAGAACATCGCTACGCCGGCGGCGTTGGCGCAGGTCGTGCCGTTCGCCGTGCGCACGATGACCTCGGCCTTGCCGTCGCCATCGAGGTCGTAAACGGTCACGTTGTCCTTGTCGCCGACACAGATTGCCGCAGCGTCGGGCTCGTAGGCGTTTGAGGTGTTGGTGCTGTTGAAGCCCATGTTCATCTGCCAAAGCAAAGTGCCATCGCGCTTGTAAGCCTGGAGATATTGGTTCACGCCGCCGGTCGTGGACAGACGGTCCACAAGGAAATCGTATTCGCCATCGCCGTCAAAATCGCCGACCCAGCAGAACTTCGTGTCGTAAGGCGGATACGCCCCTCCCGCTACTGGCTGGAGCGGGACGGAAAAATATTGCTTCACCGCCGAGTTCGCAGCGAGTCCCCACGGCGCGCTCGGCGTTCCGGCCACATGAGTCGTCAAGTTGGTGGGCGTGACATACCAGTAGTTCGTGACCGTAAAGCTGGCCGTTGTATCTAGGAAGCTCGTGGTGCTGGTGATGGGCGCGGAGTTCAACTTCACTGCCGCTGCGCCATTGGCCGAGCGATAGACGTTGAAGCTGATGTCGGACGGGTCATTCGCCAGCAAGCGCCAACTGACATACGCCTGCGAAGTCGCCGAGTGCAGCACCAACACACCGCGCCCTAGTTTTTCCATCTGGCGCTGGGCTTGAACGGAGGACACCGCCGCCGCGAGCAGGACAACGGCGCAGAGGCGGCAATAGAGTGTTCCGACATTCATAGGTATCGCGGAACGCTACTCCTTTCCGAAAGCGATAGCTAATCACCCAAATTGGTGAGACGCAGCCAGACCCGCTCGTTGCCACGGGTTCTTCGCTGTTTTCGGTGGAGCCAAACCGCCCTCACCCCTAACCCCTCTCCCATCGGATGGGAGAGGGGGACAGCGGGCGGAGGTTTGCTGGGCTGCGGATGCCGGCTGGATGAACACAGTAGTTGCCAATTCGTTGAACAGTCCCGGCGCGTG
>JANMJO010000318.1:0-11523 GCA_031371425.1 Verrucomicrobiales bacterium
GGAGCGACGCGCCCTACCCACCCACTGTGCCAATGTTAGTTTGAGCTGCTCTAGCTTGCGCAAACCGGGCGGCCTGGCGGCGCGCCATCCAATCGCAGATGGTCGCCAGATCCGCCACAGGAATCTGCGAGTGCGGCATCGTGTGCAGATACGGCGGCGGGCCGAACTCCGGCGTCAAGGTGGATTCCTTCACACCGCGCGCCTGCTGCGACTGCCAGATCAAATCCCACCAGCCTTCGTGAGCCTGCAGATGGGCGGCATATTCCGGCGCGGCTGGATCGGGCACCTGCGGACCTTCCTCGAATCCCACGCGGGCGTGCAGGTGGTGGCAGTGGCGGGCGGCGAGCGCGAGCGTGGGACCGAGATCCGGCAGCAGGCGTTCGCAGACGCAGACCCAGTGGCTGAAATCGCAGGTCAACCGGAGCGCGGGAAACTGCTCCAGAATGTGCCGGGTCTGCCACGGGGTAGCGAAATACCGCAGCCGGTGCGTCTCGTGCGAAATCGGAATGCCCAGCCGCTGTTCCAAGTCGAGCGCCTGACCGTAAAAATCCTCCGCCTCGGCAGTCGCCCAATTATCGTAGCCCGAATGCGCGTTGAAAAACAGCGGCGCGTGGTCGAGACACTCCTCGATTTGCGTGCGCAGGGAATCGAGATGCGCGCGCACCGTGCCGCCGGGCACGAAGTCGTGGCTGAAAATCTGTGGCACCCATTGCAACCCGGTTTCCTTGATGAAGCGCAGAAACGCCGCGCGGTCGGGGAGGTTGAACAGCGGGGTTTCCAGCGCTTGATAGCCGACCTCGCGCCAGCGCGGCAGGTGCGGCTCCAGCCCGCGCGAGAGATCAACACCCCAAAGATGACGGACGAGTTTGAGTTTCATGGTTCAGCAGTTATGCGGATTGGAGCACATGGATTGTGCGACGAAGTATGGTTCAAAATTCATCGAAGGCGATTTGCGATTCGGCAACGCCCAGTCCGGCCAGCATTTTGCGGCAGGCGGCGATCATCTGCGGCGGACCGCAGAGATAAAACTCCACGGCGCGAAGGTTCGCGTGGGATTCAAGGTATTGCTCCAGCACGACTTCGTGGATGAGGCCGCGATGACCTGTCCAGTTGTCTTCCGGCAGCGGGGCGGACAGCGCGAGGTGGAAATGGAAGTTCGCAAATTTCGCGGCGATGCCTGCGAAGTAATCCTGGTAAAAAATCTCCTGCCGGGAACGCGCCCCATACCAGAAACTCACGCGGCGGGCGGTGGCTTCCGTTTCAAACAAGTGCGACAGATGCGCTCGTAACGGCGACATGCCCGCGCCACCGCCGATGTAAACCATTTCCTTTTGCGTGGGCTTCAGGTGAAAGTCGCCGAATGGCCCGATGGCGCTGACAGTGTCGCCGGGTTTGAGGCTGAACATGTAGGCCGAGCCAACGCCGGGCGGGCAATCCTGTCCCGGTGGCGGCGTGGCGATGCGGACGTTGAAGCGCAGCGTGGACTCGATGCGGGCGTTGCTGGCGAGCGAGTAGTTGTTGCGCCGGGCATCGCCGGGATGTTTGGCGGCGAGTTCAAACAGATGATGCGCCCGCCAGACGGACGCATACGGTTCGGGGATTTCAAAATCCTGAAAGCGGGTCGTGCCATACGCCGGAATTTCGAACTGCAAATAATCTCCGGGCGTGAACTCCACTTTGGCCGAGGCGTCCACCGGTTCAAGCATCAGTTCCTTGATGAACGTGGAGACGTTGCGATTGCTGACGACGCGCAACTTGAGTTGTTTCGGCTCGCGCACGCCCGCGCCGCCGGCGCGATTGATGTTCAGGAACAGCCGGCCATTGCGGGCTTCCAGCGGATACGTGCGCAGGCCGCGGCAAATCGGGGCGCGTGCCGGCGAACCATCGGCGAGATGGAAACGCCCGTTGTGCTTCGGACATTCGATCGTGCCGCCGATGACGACGCCGTCCGCGAGATGATTGTTGCCGTGGGTGCAGATGCCGTCCGTGGCGAAAAGCGCGCCGCTGGCGTCGCGGCAAAGCGCGTAGGTTTTCCGGCCGTGGTCGAAGCGGATGACATCCGACTTGCCCAAGTCCGCCGCCGCGCAGACTTCCATCCACCCTTCGGCATCCGTCGCGGCGGTTGGAGTGCGGATGCCTTCCGCCGCCCGCATGTGCGCCAGCGGCAACTGGCGTTTGACGTGGTAGCCCGGGTCTTTCACCTGACGCAGCAGCGTGGGCAGAATTTCGCGCCAAGCGGAAAGGATCGAGGGATACGGCGGCGGGCAATCGGCCTTGATGACCGCGTGTAATTTCGGCAGCGCATGATACGGCACGAGCGGGAACATGTGATGCTCGACGTGGTAATTCATGTTCCAGTAAATGAACCGGCTGATCGGATTCATGTAAACCGTGCGGCAGTTGAGCCGGTGATCGAGGACGTTCTCGGCCAACCCGGCGTGCTGCGGCGTGTTCTGGATAATCATCAGCCATGTGCCAAAGAAGTGCGGCAGGATGAACAGGAAAATGGGAATCCAACTGTGCAGCAGAATCGCCGAGGCGATGACAACGGCGTAAATCACCACGATGATGCGGGCGTTGCGACAGACCTTCGGAAACTCGGACTCGGGAATGAACGTCCGTTCGCCGGCCGTCATGCGGCCCAGCGCGTGGCGAAGCAGACTGGGAAAATAAGTGCGGTAAACATTCGCCGCCGTCAGGCTCAAGACCAGCCCGAACACGTCCGGCGGACGCGGCACTTGGATTTCCGGGTCGCGGCCCACGACGATGGTATCGCTGTGATGACGGTTGTGACTCCAGCGCCAGACCACAGATTCGCGCAGCACCATGAACGAGGCGATTTCATACAGCGCGGTGTTCATCCAGTCGGTCTTGAACGCCGTGCCGTGGCCGCACTCGTGCCACCGCGAATCCGAACTTGTGCCGTAGAACACCGCGTAAATCGCGTAAGGCAACAGCATCCACCACGAACCCCAAAGCGCGATGGTGGCGCAGCCGGTAACCAGCAGAATCAGAAACAGCAGCGCCGTGTCACGAATCGCCGGGCCATCGCGGCGTTCGAGGAGCTGGCGCAATTCCGCCTTCGCGACGGGCGTGGTATACCACTCGGCTTCGGCAAGGCCCTTCTCCACCGCGAGCGTGGCGTTCGCGCCGGTGAGGCTGTAATCGGGAGCTATGGTTTGACTCATACCGTTCCTAGATTTGGGATGATGGCAGGGTCTTGATGATTTTGAAAATATTTTTCAGCGGCGGCGCGGTCTGGATAGACGGAATGAATGGGCGTGTGTGTGAATCCTTGGACGTTTCGTTCCGCCCGCTCCACGCGGGCGGGGACAGCGCAGCACGCTGTCCCTACCTTTTTTGAAATGGCCAGCTTCGGCGTTCGGATGAAAATAATCCAGCGGTGGAAAAACTGACGCCGGTGGGAATCACCACGTTGCTGCGCCGGGGGACGGCCGCGCTCCTTCACTCCTGCGGATAAACTAGGAGGCGGTCGTGGACGATGAGGATGAGGTCGTTCTTCTTATCGCCAGTCACGTCGGCCACGGCGGCGTCGCGCGGCTCGGGCAGGTCGCTGCGGCGGTTGCGGAAGCTGCGTTCCTCAAACACCTGCCAGCGGTTCGCCGGCACGAGCTTGCGGTTCGCATCGAACACCACTAGGTCGAGATTGTTCTTGGCCGTCTCCATGAAAACCAAATCCTTGCGCCCGTCGCTGTCCAAATCGCCGGTGACGATGTCGTTGAGGAAGCCGTCCTTGATGGGCGTCTCGTAGCCATCGAGGTCGGCGAATTCCCAGACCGCGCCGCGCAACGCCTGCCACGCGATGGCGTTCTGGCCTTGCAAGCCGACGCTGTTCAAGTTCGTGCCACCGAGCGCGAGCGCCTGCAAGGTGATGCCGGAGAAATCCGCGTAGAGCGGCAGCGGAATGTTGCGCACCACCTGCCACACGCCCGCCGCGTCGCGCTCGGAGAGCGTGAGCGCCTTGCGCTCGCCATCGAGCAGGAAGAGCGAGGCCGCGGTGTTCGTGCCGTTCGGCAACGCCGCCGCGCCGATGAGCCGGGAGTTGCTGCCCGCGCCGTTAATCTGATCCTTCACTTGAAAAACCCAGCCGGGTTTGTTCGTGGAATTCTGCGAACCCGCCTCCGGCTTCAGCACCACGGCGCGGACGAAATTTTTCTGCGGCAGCAACAGCTCGGGCTTGCCATCGCCATCCACATCCGCCGAGGCAAGCCACGGCTGCTCCATGTTGCCGCCGGGCGGCGCGACATCCTGCTCGTTGAAATCCTTGCCGGCCACTTGCAGCAGCACCTTGATCTTCTCGTAGGGGATCAGCACGACGAGGTCAGCAAGGCCGTCTTGGTTCACGTCGTGGATGGCGAGCGCGGTGGGGTTGGATTTGAAACTCTCGCCGAGCTTCTGGATTTTGTTCGGGCCGGTGGCGGTGCGGGTGAGCAGCACGCGTTTGCCGTCCTGATCGAGGATCACCGCGAGCGTGGGCTTCGCGCCGGGCGCGAGCGCGCCCACGACCATGGCGAGCGGCTTGCCCTCGGTGGCGATGAGCGTGGGGAATGGCAGGCGCTGTTTCTCATCCAGCCTCGTCACGCCGATGCGCCGCTCGTCCGCGCTCAAGAGGAAAATCTCCGGCTTGCCGTCGCCTTCCCAGTCGGCCACGGCGATGTCGGTGATGCCGGTGAGGGTGGAGAATTTCGTGGGCGGCGCGAGGGTGCCATCGGGTTTCTGGAAATAGATGGAGAGCTGGCCGCTGTCCGGTTCGGCGACGAGCAGGTCGGGGAGGCGGTCGCCGTTGACATCGGCCCAAACCATGCCGCGGTGGGTCTTATCGGTTTTGTTCAGCGGCAGAATGTTGAACTGCCCCTGCCGCAGTGCGCCGGAGAGCGGCTCGGCGGGTTTGCGGACGAAGTGCGAGATGGCGGCGCGACCGGAATTTTGCGCGATGGTGACGACCTGCGTCTCCCTGTTGGTCTCCAGATTGTCGGCCACGTAGGAGCGAATGCGCGGTGTGGTGAAATAGATTTCCGGGCCGAGCTGGCCTTCGGCGTTCTGCAGACGGAAGTGAAACGGCGTGGGGCTGTCCCAGTTCACGAGCAGCAGGTCGTTGCGGCCGTCGCCGTCAATGTCCAGCACCTGCACGGCCTTGACGGTGCCGGTGAAGGGGATTTTTTGCGGCTCGCCCAGCGTGTGCTCGGCGGTCTGGGGGAAAAAGTAAACGAAGTTTTCCGCGAGCAGCAGCAGGTCGTTGCGGCCATCGCCATCGAGGTCGCCGGTGATGATGGCGAAGTGGGTGAGCAGCGCGTCCTCGATGGGCCAGCGCTTGGGCGCGCTCCAGCCGTTGGTGCCTTGGTTGTATTGGATGACGAGTTCCTTCGGCTCGCCGTAGTAGGCGATGTCGGGGCGGCCATCGCCATTGAGGTCGGTGACGGCGAGGGCGGCGATGCGTTTCTCCGAGGCGATGGAATCAATGCGGAAGCGGGCGTCGGGCGGGAGTTCGTTCAGCTCGCGTTTGACGGCGGGCTTGGAGGCGGCGGCGAGATTCGTCGCGCCGGTCTGGTTGTAGAGGAGGTTGATTTTGGCGCGGCCATTGTTGACGACCACGATGTCGTTGAGGCCATCGCCATCAAGATCGGCGATGTGGAGGTGGGCGATGTCGTTATCAATGGGAAAGACTTCCGGGCCGGTGAAGCCGAAACGGTTGGTGCTGGCTGGGGCGGCGTTTGTGGTGGCGGCGGCTCGGTGTGCGGTGAACAACAAGGCAACAGCGGCAAGGGTCGAGAGGCAGAAACGGGGATTCAACATGCGGTGCATAGATGAACGAAAAGCTGCCAGCGGTGGCGCGGGTTGGCGAGTTTAATTCCCGGCAAGGCCGCTGCGCGGCGCGGCGAATCAGGGCTTGGCTTCGGCGGCGGGGGCGGCGGACTGGTCGAGGAGTTTTTCCAGTTCGGAGTTGTGGCCCTGGCCGGCGGCGAGGGCTTTCTGGTAGTGCCAGCGGGCGAGCTCGACTTGCGGCGGATTCTGGGTGAGGTAGATGACGGCGAGGTTGTTGTGGGCGCTGCCGTATTCGGGGTCGAGCTGGATGGCTTTGCGGAGGGCGGTTTCGGCAGCGGCGCGCTGGCCTTTCTGGCTGAGGGTGACGCCGAGGAAGTTCTGGATCTCGGGGTCTTTGGGGTTGAGTTCGGCGGCGTGGCTCAGGGCGTCGAGCGCGAGGTCGTATTTGCCTTGGCGGAAACGGAGGTTGCCGAGGACGCCGAGGCTGAAGGCGTCGTTGGGCTTAATGGCGAGTGCGGATTGGAGGTGGGCTTCGGCGTCGGTGAGTTGGTCGAGTTCGAGTTCGATGGTGGCGAGGTTGCCGAGGGTGTAAACGTTGCGGCTGTCGAGCTGGAGGACTTCGAGGTATTTTTCGCGCGCCTCGGCGTAGCTGCGTTTGGCGAAGAGGCGCTGGGCTTCGGCGATGAGGTCGGAGGCGCCGGTGGGGAGCTTGGGGGCGTGTCTTCTTGTCGCCGGCGGTGCTGGCGAGGGTGGCGGATTCGGGGCGGCGGAAGAGGGCGAGTTCCTCGGAGGCGAAGGGGACGGGGGTGGCTTCGAGGATGTTGACTTTGGCGCGGAGTTTGGCGAGCTGGGCTTGGAGTTGTTCGAGTGCGAGTTGGTTTTCGGCGCTGGGGTTGGTGGTCGCAGTGCTGGTCTTGCGCTCGGCCATCTGTTTGTTGAGGGTGGCGTTTTCGGTGCGGAGGCCTTCGACGACGAATTTGGCGTTGCTGGCGAGGCTGCTGAGTTGTTTTTGCAGGGAGGTGTTTTCTTTGGTGAGACCGGCGTTGACCTTGGTCTGGCGGGCCATTTTGATGTTGGCTTCGGAGATGAGGATGATGGCGGCTTCGGTCTGGATGGAGTATTTGCGCTTGAGGGTGGCGAGTGTCTGCTTGGTTTGCTCGAGTTCCTTGTCGGTGAGGGCGGCGGCCATGAGCTGTTTCTGCATGGCGTCCTTGTCTTGGGCGAGCTTGGCGACGAGGTCGGTCTGTTCCTGGAGTTTGCGGTTGAGGTCGGCGAGTTCCTGGCGGTTCTGGGCGAGGAGGACGGTGTTGGTGAGCTGAATGCCATCGGTCTGGCGCTGTTCGAGGCCGGCGCGGAGGAGGCTGTTTTCTTTTTGGAGTTGCTTGAGTTTTTCCTCGGCTTGGAGGAGTTGCTTGGGGTCTGCGGTGGCGGCGAGGGCGGTGGCTTCCTTGAGCTTGGCTTGGAGGGCGGACTTCTCGGCTTCGAGTTGCTTGAGTTGTTCCTGAAGCGCGGCGGTCTGGGCGGAGGTGTTCGCGGGTTTGATTTCGGCGGCGGTGGCGAGCTGTTTTTGCAGCGCGACTTTTTCCTGGGTCAGGGTGGCGATGGATTGGGAGTTCTCGTCGAGCTTGATCCGGGCTTCGGCGAGATTTTTATTCAGGCGTTCGAGGGTCGCGGGGTCAACGGCGGGGATGGTGCTGACTTGCTGCAACCGGAGCGTCCGCTTGAGAACTTGGTTCTCGTCGGACAGCGTGAGGATTTGCGCCTGCGCTTGGGTGAGAGTTTGGACGGTGTTGCTGGCGGCGGCTTGCGCGGCGGCGGCGGCTTTCAGCTTTTCCTCGAGCGCGGCGCGGTCGGCCTGGGCTTGGCGCAAGTCGTCCTGCAAGGCTTTCAGTTGGGCGGGGTTTTCTGGTGCGGGGATGAGTTCGGGGGTCTTGACGGTCGTTGCGGTGGTAGTTCCGGGGGCGGGTTTGGCGGAAGCGTTGCCGGTTTTGCCGGCGAGGTAGTTCAGGCGGAAGTTGACGATCTTGACGTTCCAAGTGGGGAAGTCTTTCTGGAACTTGATGAGCGCGGTCTGGGCTTCGGTGTATTTGGTGAGCGCGTCTTTGGAGCTGTTGTTGTCGGCCAAGCCATCGGCCTGCTGGATGAGGTCGTAGATGGCGATGTAGCGGTCATCGGGCGCTTCCTGCGCGGAGACGGCCATCGGCAGCAGCAACAAGGCTATCGCGAGAGAAAAAACATACTTCATAGAAAATTGGAAGCGCACACTATCAGAGGTCGCCGTGGTTGGCAATCATCAGATGCCTTCGCCTGCCGGACAACTGCCTCGCGCAAAAATAGGGATTGCCCTTGAACTCGCGCCTGCTACTTTAACCGTCCTTTGCCGGGCCTGAAAGCGGGCGGCGGCGGGGGGAAACGGTCATTAAATCCGGCGCTCGTGTGAGTTCCGGTTGACCACAACAACATCGAAATCAATCCCGTCTTCCGCGGGATGCTCCGTAACGGAGTTTCAACCAAAGGAAAAATCAGTATGTTAAGCATTGGCGTTCAGGAATTGTTAGATGCAGGCGTTCACTTCGGTCACCAGACCAAGCGTTGGAATCCCAAGATGAAACCGTTCATCTTCGACGCGCGCAACGGCATCCACATCATTGACCTCTCGAAAACCGCAGTGCAGCTCGAAGCCGCCTGCAATTTCCTCTCCAGCACCGTCTCCAAAGGCGGCCGCGTGCTGTTCGTCGGCACCAAGAAACAAGCGCAACTGGCCGTCAAGGAAACCGCCGTCGCCTGCAACCAGTTCTTCAGCACCGAACGCTGGCTCGGCGGCACCCTCACCAACTTTCAGACCGTCAAACGCTCCATCGCCCGCATGAAGGAGATTGAGAAGATGGAGGCCGACGGCACCATCAACCAATACGTCAAGCAAGAGCAGTCCATGATCCGCCGCGAACACGCCCGGCAAATCAAATACTTCGACGGCATCCGCTCGATGGACAAATATCCCGCCATCATGTTCGTCGTGGACATCAAGCGCGAACACAACGCCATCGCCGAAGCCCGCCGCCTCAAGATCCCCATCGTCGCCGTCGTGGACACCAACTGCGACCCCGAACTCGTGGACTACCCCATCGCCGCGAACGACGACGCCATCCGCTCCGTCCGCCTGATTCTCGCCACCATCGGCCAAGTCGTGCAGACCGCGTCCGCCGAATACGAAGCCAAATTCGCCCGCAAGAAACAGGCTGAAGAAGCCAACGACAAGGACGCCGCCCCCGCCGCCGAAGCCCCCGCTGCCACGGCTTAAACCGTTTCACCGAGCGCGGGCGGATGCAAATCCCCCGCGCTCCTTTTCTATCAACCATCAACTAAAAACCATCAACTATTATGGCTGAAATCACTGCTGCAAGCGTAGGCAAACTCCGCGAAATGACCGGTGCCG
Source organism: Verrucomicrobiales bacterium (assembly GCA_031371425.1). GTDB lineage: Bacteria > Verrucomicrobiota > Verrucomicrobiia > Limisphaerales > JAFMIX01 > JAFMIX01. The sequence goes on from JANMJO010000318.1 coordinate 9,221, forward strand.
GTCTCATGGAATGCAAACGCGCACTCACCGAATCCAACGGCGACATTGACGCCGCCGTGGACATCCTCCGCAAAAAAGGCGTCGCCTCCGCCGCCAAGAAATCCAGCCGCGCCGCCAACGAAGGCGTCATCGCCCAACACATCGCCCCCGGCGCCAAAGTCGGCATCCTCGTCGAGATCAACTGCGAAACTGACTTCGTCGCCAAGAACGAAGGCTTCCGCACCTTCTGCGATGACATCGCCAAGAAACTCGCCGCCAACCCCGCCGCCGACCTCGAAGCCGACCGCATCCCCGCCGTCGCCAAAATCGGCGAGAACATCGTCATCAGCCGCAACCACCGCATCGAAGTCACCGGCAACGGCCTCGTCGCCGCCTACATCCACACCGGCGCGAAAGTCGGCGTCCTCGTCGAAGTCGGCGCGGGCAAGGAAGCCACCGTCGCCAGCGAGGAATTCAAGCAACTCGTCCGCGACATCACCCTGCAGATTGCCGCCGCGCATCCGCAGGCCGTCTCCCGCGAAGGCCTCGACCCCGCCACCGTCGCCAAGGAAGACGAGATCAACCGCAACTCCGACCGACTCAAGGGCAAGCCCGCGCAGGCCATTGATAAAATCCTCCTCGGCATGCGCGAAAAATATTACCAGACCCACTGCCTCGTGGATCAAGGCTTCGTCAAGGCCAGCGCCGAAATCACCGTCAAGGAACACATCGGCGTGGTCGGCAAACAGCTCGGCGACGAGATCACCGTCCGCCGCTTCGTCCGCTTCCAAGTCGGCGAGAGCGCAGCGTGAACGAGAGAGACGGCGTGCCGCCGTCCCTTCCAAACAAAAAAAGGCCGCCCGCAAGGACGGCCTTTTTGATTTCTTGTTCCGCCTTGCCGAACCGCCGCCACGGACTATCTTGAGCCAGCAAAACAAAACCACCCACCATGATCGAAGACACGATTGGAAAAATTGAAGCCCGAATCCAAGCCGCCGAAGCCATCAAGGACGACCGCAAGGAAGAGCTGTTGCAGCTCATCGCCACATTGAAATCGGAAGTGGTGACGCTCGCGAAAACCCACGACGAAGAGGCGCAGAGCATCGCGCGCTTCACGGAAATGTCCACGCACGAAGCCACGCGCGGGCAGCAGAATCCCCAGTTGCTCAAGCTCTCGCTCTCCGGCCTGACCGCCTCCGTGGAAGATTTCGAGAAGTCCCACCCCAAGCTCACACACGTCGCCAACGCCATCAGCCGCTCCCTCGCCAACCTCGGCATCTGACCCGCGTCAGAGCAACTCCGGCTAGTCCGCGCACGGCTCCAGCTTGGCGATTGCCGCCATCAGTTCATCCGCGACTTCCTGGTAAATCACCTTCAGCCGCTGCTTGTCGCACGTCTTCGCCTCCGCGCGCAACGCCGCGAAGTCCATCGGCCTGCCGTATTTCACCACCACCGGGTATGGACGCGGGATTTTCAAATCCCGACCATAGGCGGCGAACGTGCCGAACACGCGCACCGGAATCACCGGCGCAGTGGACTTGACGACAATCAACCCGATACCCGAACGCGCCGGCAGCAATGCCCCATCGCGCGTGCGCGTGCCTTCCGGAAACAAAATAATCCCACCACCCGCCAGCAACCGGTTGAGAATCGCCTTCAAACCCTTCGCACCCGCGCCATCGCGATCCACCGGCACCGCGCTCCACGAGCGCAGCAACGCGCCGATGCCCGGAAAGCGGAACAGCGATTCACGCGCGAGATAATTGATGCCGCGTGGCAGCGCCGAGCCGACCAGCGGCGGGTCAAGAATGCTCGCGTGATTGGAGGCAAGGATGACCGGGCCGCTCAACGGCACCCGCTCCGGATTGCACACGCGCCAGCGAAAATATGTGGCGAACACGACCCGGAACAGCGACCAGCCGATGCGGTAGGAAAGATTCATTTCAACCCGGCAGTTGCTTGCGGATCTCCGCGATGATCAGCCCGCTCGTCTGCTCCGAGCTCATGTTGGAATTGTTGATGACCTTCGCGCCGAGCGCGATCATCAGCGGCGCGGCGGCGCGCTGGCTGTCCTGCTTGTCACGCGCGGCCAGATTCTCGCTCACGCCCTCGGACTCGCGGCGCTTCGTGCGCTCCTCGATATGCGCGTCGAGGTAGAACTTGTAATCCGTCTCCGGAAAAACATTCGTGCCGATGTCGCGCCCCTCCATCACGAGGTTGCCGAACTGGATGCAGCTGCGCTGCGCGTCCTTCATCCAGTCGCGCACCTTCGGGATGGCCGCGACAAGCGACGTGGCCATGCTCACCTCGGCCGTGCGGATTTC
>JANMJO010000010.1:0-23414 GCA_031371425.1 Verrucomicrobiales bacterium
CTGAGCGTGCCCAACGCCGAGCGCATCTTCTTCATCCGCCACGCCCTGCGCGCCGGCTTCACCATCGAGGAGATTTTCAACCTCACGAAAATTGACCGCTGGTTTCTGGTGCAGATCAAAGAGCTCGTGGATTTTGAGGAGGAGTTGGCGGGGGCGAATAACTGAAAGGCTTTTATGGCACGCACCAAAGGTAAAACTGAATTTGTTAAATGGATTCCATTGTTGCTTGATGCGTTGCGTGCTCTCGGTGGCTCTGCTGCATCTCGCGAGGTTTGTGATTGGATTGCTAACAAGGTCAATCTGCCAAATGAAGAGCGTGAAATGCGAAATAAACTTAATATCTCGCGCTTTGAAAATCAGGTGCATTGGGGACGGCAGTATCTAATTTGGGAAGGTTTGCTTGATAGCTCTCGAAGAGGGATTTGGACATTAAGCCAAACAGGTGCAAAGGCTCATTTAACCGAGGAGCAAAGTTACGAGCTTGTCAGAAGACAGGCGAAAATACGGAAGGGGCAATCAACCGCTAATGCCAAAGATGCAGAGCAAGTAACAACAACCCCAAAAACTGAAGTCGAAATCGCGGACGACACTGTCGAGACCGAATCTCCGGAGTTAGCAGAGGAAGGAAAGCTGCTCGAAGTTCTCCAGTCGTTATCACCCGAAGGCTTTGAGCGTATTTGCAAGCGGCTTCTCCATGAGCACGGCTTGGAAAAAGTAGTTGTGACTGGTAAGAGCCACGACGGTGGGATTGATGGAATGGGTCTTTTACGTCTCAATCCATTCGTCACGATGAAAGTTCTATTTCAATGCAAGCGCGTTCGAAAGACTGTCAGCCGAGCTCAAGTAGGAGATTTTCGGAATGCCGTCATGGGTCGGGCTGACAAAGGAATTCTGCTTACGACTGGCTGGTTTAGTCCTGATGCCGAGAAAGAAGCGAACCGCGAAGGAGTTATTCAAATTGAAATGGTAGATGGCGAACGACTGGTGGAATTATTCGAGGCCAAGCAACTTGGTCTCCGGCGCAAGGAAGTGTTTGAAATAGATCATTCGTTCTTCGACCAGTTCCGTTGAACGCCTGCGCTTTTCGTCCCACGAGGGACAACTGGAAATTAGCCAGCTACGAAGTGGCTGGTAATACGTCCGATAATTCATCGCGTCCTGAAGGGACGCAGGAAATCCGCCGTGCCGTCCGGCACGGAAACATTTTACCGCAATAACCAGCCACTCGCGTAGCTGGCTAATTTCCAGCGTGCCTTCGGCACAGCCGCAGCACGTTCGCAAACCTCGCCGCAAAATATTTTTAACCGCCTCCGCCCATCCACGCGCTGCGACTGGTCCTGCGGACACAGTCGCGCTCCGTCCGAAAGCTCCGTCAGGAGCGAAATCTTTGTAGCCACCCCGGTCGCAGCGGATGGCAAGTGCGGGGCGCGTGAGAAATTTCCAAGACCTCCTTGTGTTCGTAGCCGCTGCGGGCGGGGACCGCCCGCGCTCCGGGAGAATCTTCGCAGCAGGGACGCAACCATGTTGGGAGATAGCACTGCAGAGACGCCAAGCGAGAATTGTTTTTCTTGGCGAATTCTACAAAGATGCTGCCCAGCCGGGCTGTCTCGGACTTTAATGCAAGGCGCAAAGGTGAGAGACGCAACCAAAACGGAGCGTGACCGGTCCCCGGTCGCTACGGATGGAAAGTGAGGGTCGCGCGAGATGTTTCCAAGACTTCCCTGTGTTCGTAGCCGCTGCGGGCGGGGACCGCCCGCGCTCCGGGAATATCTTCGCAGGGCGCGACGATGTTGGGAGGTAGCACTACAGCGACGCCAAGCGAGAATTGTTTTTTTTGCGCCTTCGCGTCTTTGCGCCTTTGCGTTGAACTCGGTTTTCCGCACGCAACGGCTCGGCGGCTACGCTGACGCGATGCTGCGGCTCAAGCCATGGCCGCTAACTGGGTCGCAGCTTGCTCCCATTCGGGGGTGGCTTGGCGGAGTCGCCGCTGGACTTCCACCAGTTCGCGGTTGACCTGCGCGGCGCGGCCGGGTGCGGCGTAAGTATCGGGGTGTTCGAGTTCGGCGGTGAGTGTGATCTGCCGCGCTTCTAGTTGCTGGATTTCTTTTTCGAGCTTGTGGACGAGTTGTTGCGCGCCTTTGCGGTGGTTGGAACGTGCTTGTCGCTGCTCGGCTTCAATGCGTTTCTGTTCCTTGCGATCCACGAAGGGACGGGTTGCAGCCGTGCCTGAATTATTTTTTTGAGACGGCGTCTGCGCGTCCCTACCAGTCGCGGTCAACGCTTCGCGCGCGGACGTGGCCTTGGTTTTGTCGAGGTAGTATTGGTAGTCGCCGGGATAATGCATGAGCTGGCCGGCATTGACGTGGACGACGTGGTTCGCCAGTGCGCGGATGAAATAGACATCGTGGCTGATGAAGACGAGCGTGCCCTCGAACTGGTCGAGCGCGTAGAGCAGGGCGTCAATGCTGGACATGTCGAGGTGCGTCGTCGGCTCGTCCATGAGCAGGAAGTTCGGCGGGTCGAGCAGCAGCTTGACGAGCGCGAGCCGGCTTTTTTCACCGCCGCTCAACACGCTGACGCGCTTGAAAACATCGTCGCCGCGAAAGAGAAAGCTGCCGAGCAGCGTCCGCACGAACTGTTCCGTGACGCGCGAGGGTGTGTCGAGCGCCTCGTCGAGCACGGTGTTTGCGGGGCTGAGCATGTCCACGCGATACTGCGAGTAGTAGCCGGCTTTGACGTTGTGGCCGAGCAGTCGTTCGCCGGTCTGCGGGACGAGGTTGCCCGCGAGAATTTTCAGCAAGGTGGATTTGCCCGCGCCGTTCGGTCCTACGAGCACGGTGCGCTGGCCGCGCTCGGCCTTGAACTCCATGCCGCTGTAAACCACGTTCTCGCCGTAAGCCTGGTGGATGTTTTCCAGCGTGATGATCTTCAGCCCGCTGCGTTGCGGTTGGGGAAAACGGAAGCTCACCTTGCTGTCGGCGCTCTCCGGTGCTTCGACTTTCTCCATGCGCTCCACCTGCTTGAGCTTGCTCTGAGCCTGCGAAGCCTTGGAGGCTTTCGCGCCGAAACGCGTCACGAATTCCATCAGGTGCGCGATTTCCTTCTGCTGGTTTTTGTAGGCGGCGGCGATCTGTTCGCCCTGCGCCTCGCGCTGGATGAGATACTCATCGTAGTTGCCGCGATAGCGGATGAGCTTGCTGGAACGAATCTCCACGATGCTGCCGACGAGTTGGTTCAGAAATTCGCGGTCGTGGGAAATCATCAGGATCGCACCCGGATAATTCTTCAGATATTCCTGAAACCAGATGAGCGATTCGAGGTCGAGATGGTTCGTAGGCTCGTCGAGCAGCAGCAAATCCGGCTCATACACGAGCAGCTTCGCGAGGTGGGCGCGCATCACCCAGCCGCCGCTCAACTCGCGCGAGGGACGGTTGAAATCCTTTTCGCGAAAGCTCAAGCCCGCGAGAATCTGCTTGGCCTTGGCCTCGATGCGGTAGCCGCCGAGTTCGTGAAAGCGGTCATGCACATCATCGTGGATGTCCTCCGCGTGCTGCGCTTCAATCGGATGATCCGAGTCCCACGCCTGCACGATGCGGCGGAGCTTCACGAACTCCGGCGTGATGGCGGTGGCGAGTTCCAGCACCGTCTCATCGCCGACGGGCGCGCTCTCCTGCGGCAGAAAGCCAAACTTGATCCCGCGTTCCAACGCGATCTTGCCGCCGTCCGAAGCCTCCGTGCCGAGGATGATGGAGAAGAGCGTGGACTTGCCCGCGCCGTTCGGGCCGACCAGCCCGATGCGGTCGCCACGGTTTACTTGAAGCGAGGCGTCGGCGAACAAGACGCGTCCGCCGTAGGCCTTGCTGATGTCAGAAAGTGTCAACATTGAAACGAGAGCCTACCTTGAACGCCGGCGGAAACCAAGCTTATGCGCCGGCTCATTTGGTGTGCATCTTGATGGCATGTTGCTATGTCCCGGAGCGCGACCGGTCCCCGGTCGCAGCGCGTGGAATCAAGAAAAGTTGCCGGAATTTCAAACCCTCCTGCATATTCGAACGCGCTGCGACCGGGGACCGGTCGCGCTCCGGGGGCAGTGCTTGATGCACCGCTGAGACTTCAACTATGGCTTGAGCCGGCGCAGGAATTCCGCCGGGCGAATCACTTCGATTCCGAAGGGCTTGTCCAAGTCCAAAAGGTCTTTGTCGTAAGTCACGATGTATTGAGCGTCCCCGGCCAATGCGCCCGCCAGATAAATGTCATCCTTCGCGTCCCGGCTGCGCTGCTTTCCGAGCGGGGCGGGTTCTACGAGTCGCGACTGGGCACGAATCCAAACCAGCTTGGGATGCGGATCGATGCCCGGTGTTTCTTCCGCCAAAGTTTCGGGAATTACCGCCTCGTATTCGGCCAGAATAGCGTCCGTAACAAACAAGAAAACGCGCCGCCGCGCGACCCATTGCAGACACTGGCGGGCAGAACCGTTCCACCCAATTCCCGAGAGGATGACGTTGCAATCGTAAACCGCCCGGATCATCGCCGCGCCTTGCGGTGGGACTTCTGGCGGGCAATAATCCGGCTGATGGCTTTGGCGTCCGGCTCGCCGGCACGACCACCGGCAAACACCTTGTCAAAATCCCGCACCTCCTTTGCCAGCTCGCGTTCTTCCAAAGAACGCAGCCCCGCCCGGATCACTTCCGAACGATTGTTGTAACGACCCGATACGATCATCTGGTTGATGAAGTCCTGCCAGTAGTTGGTTAATGCGGCACTCATAATATCGCAATAGTTGCCAACTATTGCCGCCTTGTCAAATTTGTCTTCCAAGGGCTTTTGCCTGGCCGCCTCATTTTCCTCAAGCTCCAAGCAAGGTGCTGCCCACAAAACCAACTGCGATTTGCATTGAACCGGCGTGCCGGCTTTTCCACACTGTCGAAACTTATGGGAGCACAGTGGAAACAAGCCGGGCGCGAAGCCAGCGCGCATAAAAAAGGTCAGATGGTCGTCAAACTCGTCCGCGAAATCATGATCGCGGCCAAGCTCGGCGGTGCTGACCCGGACCTCAACGCGCGCCTGTTCGTCGCGGTCGAGAAGGCCAAGAAATCGTCCGTCACCAAGGACACCATCGAGCGCGCCATCAAGAAAGGCGCGGGCATCGGCGAGGAAAAAGTTAATTACGAAACCGTCGTTTACGAAGGCTTCGCGCCGCACAAAGTCCCCGTCGTCGTCGAGTGCCTCACTGACAACCGCAACCGCACCGCGCCGGAAATCCGCCGGTTGTTCCTCGCCGGCTCGATGGGTCAGCCCGGCAGCGTGAGTTTCTTCTTCAATCACAGCGGTGTCGTCGAGGCCACGCACACGGACGCCAACCGCGACGCGGAGGGCGACGCCATTGAGACCGGCGCGCAGGAATTCGAGCCGCTCGAAGCCGAGGAGACGCCCGCCGGCACGAAAGGCGCGCGTTTCATCACGGAGATCAAGGACCTCGACCACGTCTCCAAAGCGTTGAAGGCCGCCGGTTGGAACATCATTGCTTCCGAAATTCGTTACGTCGCCAAGAACTTCACCGAGGTCACGGACGCGCAGCGCAAGCAGGTCACCGACTTCCTCAACGCCCTCGACGACCACGACGATGTCCATCACGTTTACGCCGCACTGAAATAGCAACCCATGAGTGACAAAGTAAAAATCCCCGCCGCATTGACCGCCGACCTGCCGCAGACCAAGTGGGGCAAGCTGCTTGCCGCCACGCCGGTGGTGATGACCGTCATCGCCACGTTACTGGCCGGGCTTGCCTCCAGCGAGATGACCCGCGCCCAATACGATCGCGCTCTCGGCGCGCAACTCCAGTCCAAGGCAGGCGACCAGTGGGGTTATTTTCAGGCCAAGAAAATGCGCGGCGCGATGCAGCGCAACTCGCTTGAGCTGTTGCAGGCCACTGCCGACATCCGCACTCTCGACAATGCCGGACTGGAAAAACTCCCCGCGCTCGTCGCGCCCGCGCTGGACACGAACGTGAAGGCCGCGCTCGAAGCTGTAGAAAAGCAGGTGAACGAGACCGAAGTTGCCGCCGCGCTGAAACCGGTCACGGACAAGCAGCTTGCCGCCGCGCTCCAGTCCGCGCGTGACCATGTCCATGATTTCGACGCAGCGATTGCGCCCGCTGGCCAGACCCTCGCGCAACTCGAAAAAACTTTGCCCGCTGGCGACAAGGCCGCTGTGCGTGACCTCACCGCCGCAAAGATGAGCTTCAACGCCCTCCGCTACGATGCCGAAGCCAAGTTGAACCAAGCCATCGCCAACCTTCTCGAACTCCAAGTCCGCAAGGCGAACATCTCCGCCGAGCGCCACCACAAGCGCAGCGGTAAATTTTTCTTCGGGATGCTGGCGTCGCAGGCGGCGGTGATCATCTCCACCTTCGCCATGGCGGCGCGGCAGAGGAATCTGCTGTGGACGATTGCTGCCGTGGCCGGCGTGGCAGCGGTCGGCTTCGCCATCTACGTTTATCTGCGGGTGTAGGGCAGGCTTTCCAGCCTGCCGGTGCGCCGGACTTTCCAGTCCGGTGTTTCAGCGAACGGGCGGACAAGAATGTCCGCCCCACAATCGCGCCGGTCAGATTTCTTCAGTCGCACCCGCTTCAACCCAACTCCGAAATGGAAACCAACGCGCGGGTAAGTTTTGGTAGCACCCGCCTCCGGCGGGTGATTTTCGGCGTCGCGCCGAAAATCTCGTCCACAAAATTTCCACCACCTCCAAAATTTTGATTGGTGTGTTGAAAGTTCAGGCGGGACGCCTTGTGCCGTCCGGCCACTGGCCGGACGTTGGCCGTGGAAACGGACGCTTGAGAAAGTTCGGGCGCGCTCCCCATTCCGAGGGGCGGTTCGCCCCTCGGCACAGGCCAGTGGCCTGTGCTACCCACCGGAATGACCGTCGCCACTTCGTAGCCCCGCTTCAATCCAGCCGCTTCACGCGGATGTTTTTGTAGCGCACCACGCTCTTGGGGTCGTGGGCTTGGAGGGCGAAAGTGCCTTCGGCAAGTTTGCGAGTGAACGCGCTGCCGGGCTGCGCGCCGGGCGGTTCGTTGTATTCTAGCACCAGCACGCCGTTGATTTTCACCGTCGCCTTGCTGCCCTGCACGGTGATGTGCTGCGTCCACCACTCGTTGTCCTTGGCGGGGGTGTGGCCGAGGTTGACCACGTCGTAGAGGCTGCCGGTTTTTTTGTAGTCGCTGTGACTCACGTTCACCTGGCACTCGAAACCATTCATCGGCCAGCCTTTCTCCAGATATTTCGTGTGAAAATAAATCCCGCCGTTCGAGTTTGTCGCGGTCATCACGTCCACCTTCAGCTCGAAGTTGCGGAAGGGTTTTTCATCACCGACGTAATACAGGTGGCTACGTCCGCCGCGCGTCACGAATGCGCCGTCCTCGATCTTCCAAGTGTTCGTGTTCTCGTTCGCGGCTTTCCAGCCGGTGAAGGTCTTTCCATCGCAGAGGCTGATGAACCCGTCCTCCGGCTCTGCGATGGCGAGGTGGGCGAATGAAACGGCGGCGACAATGAATGCGATGATGGATTTCATGCGGCGAAACTACCAACTGCCGGTTTTTGCCGCAACCGCCAACGAAGAGATTGTGGAAGCGATGCGACTGAAATTCCCTGATGAAGAATGGTCGGGGCGGTGAGATTTGAACTCACGACCTCTTGCACCCCAAGCAAGCGCGCTACCAAGCTACGCTACGCCCCGAACATTGGCGGACAGTCTGCCCAGAACAAAATGAAGGGCAAGACGATTTGTTGCAAGTGGCGATAGTCGGGCGCATCTGGACACTGCCCCCGAAACGAACGAGCGGGCCGTTTGGAGTTCCGCGTTTACGCGGCCCGGCGTGGCAATTCGCTCAAGCCGCCTGAAGGCGGGACTCCAAACGGGGGCAGTGTCGAGATGCGCCCCGATAGTCTGATTTCCGTCGCCGCCGACTGCGGACTTTACAGAGAAATTCCTCACCGCATAATGTCTGCGTGGCTATTGGTTCAACTACGGAAAAGCAAGTGACCGACCCGTTGCAACCGGGTTTCGGATTCGCTTCCGTCCCGGATTTTGGGACGACGATGAAGCGGTCGCAGGACTTTCTATTGCGCGAGCAGAAGCCGGAAGGTTATTGGGTCGGCGAGCTCATGGTGGACTCCACCCTCGTCTCGGACATGGTCGTCTATCACCACTGGGACGGCAAGGTGGACAAGGAATGGCAGCGCAAGGCCGTCAACCACATTTTCTCCATGCAGTTGCCGGACGGAGGCTGGAACATCTACCACGGCGGCCCGGCGGAAGTGAACGCCACCATCAAAGCCTACCTCGCCCTCAAGCTCGCCGGCGTGCCCGTCACCGACCGGCGCATGCTCAAGGCGCGCGAGATGGCCTTGAGCCTCGGCGGCGTGCCGCGCATGAACACCTTTTCCAAACTCTACCTCGCGCTCATCGGCCTCGCGCTCATCGGCCTCTACCCGTGGCGGCATGTGCCGACGATTCCCTGCGAGGTGCTGCTCATCGGCAAATGGTTTCACGTCAATTTCTGGGAGATGAGCAACTGGTCGCGCGGCATGCTCGTGCCGCTCTCCATCATCAACCACTTCAAACCCACGCGCCCGGTGAAGGTGCGCCTCGATGAACTTTTCCCCGAAGGCGTTCACGACCGCGACCTCGCGCTAGTGCGCGACCCGGAGGCGTTCACCTGGCGGAACTTCTTCATCACACTGGATCGCCTGCACAAATTCGCCGAACGCTTTGCCCGCCGCCACGTCCACCCCTTCCGCAAAGCCGCGCTCAAGAAAGCCGAAGCCTGGATGCTCGAACGCTTCGAGGGCAGCGACGGCCTCGCCGCCATCTTCCCCGCGATGCTCAACTCCCTCATCGCCCTCAAATGCCTCGGCTATCCCGACGACCACCCGCAAGTCCGCCGCGCCGAACACGAGCTGAAGAAACTCCAGCACGAAACCGCCGACGCCGTCCGCATCGAACCCTGCTTCTCGCCCGTGTGGGACACCGCCATCGTCGCCATCTGCCTTCGCGAATCCGGCGTGCCCGCCGAACATCCGCAGATGAAACTGGCCGGCGAATTTCTCATCGAGAAAGAAATCCGTTTCGCCGGCGACTGGATTCACAAAAACTCCGCCAAAGTCGAGCCCAGCGGCTGGGTTTTTGAATACAACAACAAATGGAATCCCGACGTGGACGACACCGCCATGGTGCTGCTCGCCCTGCGCCAGATTCCCACCGACAACCCGCCGCGCCGCGATGAATGTTTCCGCCGCGGACTCAAGTGGATGATGACCTTCCAGTGCAAAGACGGCGGCTGGGCGGCCTTCGACAAGGACTGCACAAAAAACATTCTTGAGAAAGTCCCCTTCGCCGACCACAACGCCATGCTCGACCCCGAGTGCGCCGACATCACCGCACGCATCCTCGAACTCCTCGGCTACGAAAACTGGCCTGCCAACAATCCGCAAATCAACGAAGCCCTCGACTACATCCGCCGCGAGCAGGAAGACGACGGCTCGTGGTATGGCCGCTGGGGCGTGAACTATATCTACGGCACCTGGCAAGTCCTGCGCGGCCTGCGCGCCATGAACCTCGACATGACCCAGCCGTGGTTGATCCAAGCTCGCGACTGGCTGGAAAGCGTCCAGCTCGAAGACGGCGGTTGGGGCGAACGCTGCAACACCTACGATGACCCCGTCTTCAAAGGCCAAGGACCTAGCACCGCTTCGCAGACCGCCTGGGCGCTCATGGGCCTGTGCGCATTCGACGACCCCGACCGCCCGAGCATCCGTCGCGGCATCGAGTATCTCATCCGCAACCAGAACACCGACGGCTCGTGGAGCGAGGATGAAGTCACCGGCACCGGTTTCCCGAAAGTGTTCTATCTGAAATACGACATCTATCGCAACGCCTGGCCGCTCCTCGCGCTGGCGACGTATAAAAACCTGCTCCCCGCGCCGCCACAGAACGGCCACTCAAAACACCTGCTCGAAACATTGTCCCGCCCCCGCGCGTAGCCGCGTTGGTGACAACGCGGATTCCCGGTTTCTGTCTAACGCTTCCGCGCCTTTACAGGCGCGGCTACGACAACCTGTTGTCCGTGTCTATAACGATTGACGAAATTCGTTTCCAGATAGGAGCGCCGGTTTCCAAACCGGCAGGTAGTCAGATAATGCGCCAGCCTGCCGATTGGGAAATCGGCGCTCCGCTTGCGGGACGGGATTCAGGAAATTCATTTAGGCAACCCAATATATTCACGCAAAGTTGACAGGTTTGCCGCCACCAACCATTCTTGCCGCCGACAATGCTTGAGCAAACCGTCACCATCATCGCCAACGAGCGCGACACTGACCAATATTTCCGCCTCGTGCTGCGCGCACCGCAGATCGCGCCGCTCATCCAGCCGGGGCAGTTCGCGCACGTCCGCATCCTGCCGCTGAAGGACGCGCTGCTGCGCCGGCCGTTCAGCATCTTTCAGGTCGAGGGCGACACGTTTTCCATCCTCTACAAAACCGTCGGCAAAGGCACGGAAGTCCTCTCGCGGATGCGCGCAGGCGAGGAATTGAGCGTCATCGCGCCGCTCGGCCACGGCTTCACCGTGCCGCAAGCGGGCGGCGAAACGCCCTTGCTCGTTGCCGGCGGCTACGGCATGGCCGCAATGTTCCTGCTCGCCCAACGCTCGCCGCAAAAAGGAATCGTCTTCGTCGGTGGCCGTCGCCGCGTGGATATTTTGTGCGAGAAAGAATTTGCCGCCATCGGCTGGGAAGTCCGCGCCACAACCGAGGACGGCAGCCACGGCGAAAAGGGTCTCGTGACGGCGCCGCTCCTTGTGGAATTGCGTAGCAGCCGAGGTAACGAGGCTCAAACTGAAAAAGTAGAAAGCGGAAAGCAGAAAGCGGAAAACAGTCAGAGCCTCCTTACGTCGGCTGCTACAAAATTAAAACTCTTCGCCTGCGGTCCGACGCCGATGCTCAAGGCCGTCGGCAGAATCGCGGAAGATCTCAATTTGCCGTGCGAGCTTTCGATGGATGAGCACATGTGCTGCGGCGTCGGCACTTGCCTGACGTGCGTCATCAAGGTCAAGACGGACGACGGGTCTAGGCGCGCCGAAGCGCAGCAGCGCGAAGGCGGCTGGGAATATCAGCGCACCTGCACTGAAGGGCCGGTCTTTGACTCGCGGCAAATTGTCTGGGAGGTGGCCAAATGAATTTATCCGTCAAGATCGGCAAGCTGACGATGCAGAATCCGGTGACGGTTGCCTCCGGCACGTTCGGCTACGGCGCGGAATACGCGCGGCTGATTGATTTGAATCTGCTCGGCGCGGTCACGGTCAAGGGCATCCGCCTGAATCCTGTTCCCGGCAATCCCACGCCGCGCACCGCCGAAGTCACCAGCGGCATGCTCAACGCCATCGGCCTGCAAGGGCCGGGCGTGGATGGCTTCATCAAGAAATACTGGCCGTTCCTCAAGTCGCTGAAAGTGCCGACGATTATCAATATCTGGGGCACGACCGTCGAGGAATACGCCGAGGTGGCGCGGCGGTTCGACGCGCTCGGCGGCGTCGGCGCATTGGAACTGAACGTCTCCTGCCCGAACATCAAGGAAGGCGGCGCGCAGTTCGGCACTGATCCCAAACTGCTCGCGCAAGTCGTCGCCGCTTGCCGCGCCGCCACGACATTGCCGCTCATCACGAAGATGAGTCCGAACGTGCCGAGCATCGCGCCACTCGCCAAGGCCGCCGAGGACGCCGGCAGCGACGCGCTCGCGGTGACGAACAGTTTTCCTGCGATGGCGATAGACATCCACACGCGCAAGCCGAAGCTCGCGAACATCACCGGCGGCCTCACCGGGCCGGCCATCAAGCCCATCGCCATCAAGCTCGTCTGGGAGGCGGCGCGGGCGGTGAAGATTCCCATCATCGGCATGGGCGGCATCCAGAATGCGGACGACGCGATTGAATTTCTTATGGCGGGTGCGACAGCGGTGGCGGTGGGCACGGCGAATTTCTACGAACCGCAGACGCCGTTGCAGGTTATCGCCGGAATCCGCGGCTTCATGGAGCGCAAAGGCATCGAGGATGTGCGCGAGATGGTTGGAAGTATCCAGGTCGGGTGATTTCGCCCCTTCGATTCATTGCTTGACCGTTGGCAATGTGGGCGTTAAAACCAAGGCACACCGCAGACACCAATCAACCATGGAGGAGTTATGACAAAACGTGACCTCGTTGTTCGGATTAGTGAAGAGACAGGCTTGATACAGCAGCAAGTCCTTGAAGTGGTTCAGAAAACGTTGGATTACATTGCTGAGTCGCTCGCCAAGGGCAACACAGTCGAATTGCGGAACTTCGGCGTGTTCGAGGTGAAGACGCGCAAAGCCCGCGTCGGGCGCAATCCCAATCGCCCTGAAGTGGACGTTCCCATCCCCACGCGCTCGGTGGTGAAGTTCAAAGCCGGGAAGGAAATGCGCGAGCAGGTCATCAAGTTGCCGCCGAAGTAAGGCCACGACGGTTTTCAATCCGAAGGCCGCGTCCGATTCGAGGGCGCGGTTTTTTTATTGGCTTCAGGACTTTGGTGCGCGTTGCAATCCTTTGCGGTGTGCTTTTGACTTTTACCTTTGGCGGTTTGCCTTCTATGCTCGGCAAATGGCTATCGAACGACTGCCCGGTTTCCGCGATTTTTATCCCGAACCGCTCCCGCACCCCGATGTGTGGAGCGCGGACGCGCGCCAATACATCTTCGACCAATGGCGAGCCATCGCTCGACGCTACGGCTTCCGCGAATACGATGGCCCGCCGCTCGAACCGCTTGAGCTCTTCACCACCAAGTCCGGCGAGGAAATCGTCAAGCAACTCTTCGACTTCACCGACAAAGGCGAGCGCCACGTCGCCTTGCGTCCGGAAATGACACCCACGCTCGCCCGCATGGTCGCCGCGCACGAACGCAATTACAAAAAGCCCATCAAGTGGTTCGCCATCCCGCAACTGTTCCGCTACGAGAAGCAGCAGAAAGGCCGGCTGCGCGAGCACTTCCAGTTCAATGCCGACCTCATGGGCGAGACCGATCCGGCGGCGGATGCGGAACTCATCGCGCTGCTCATTGACACATTGCGCTCCTTCAAATTGACCGCCGAGGATTTTGTCATCCGCTTGAGCAGCCGCAACGCATGGCAGGAATTCTACAACCGTGGGAGGGCTGGCGTGCCGCCATCCCAGACCTCCGGCGAATACGATTTCTTCCAGATCATAGATAAACTCGAACGCACATCGCCCGAGGAATCGCAGCAAAAGCTCGCCGCGCTCGGCTTCTCGCTCGCAGACGTGAACGACTTCATCGCCAAAGGCGCGCCGACGGTGGAACTGCAGAGCATCCTCGACAACCTCGCGGCGCGCGGGTTGCGTGATTTCGTGAAAGTGGATTACCAAGTCATCCGCGGCCTCGCGTATTACACCGGCGTGGTGTTTGAAGCGTTCGACCGCAAGGGCGAGTTCCGCGCCATCGCCGGCGGTGGACGTTACAACAACCTCATCAAACTCATCAGCGGCGGCAAGGTGGACCTCCCCGCGCTCGGCTTCGGCATGGGCGACGTCGTGCTGCTGGAACTCCTCAAAGCGCGAGGCTTGTTGCCCAAGTTCGATGCGCCCATGTTCATCTACGTCCTCGTCGAGGATGAGGCATTGCGCCCGCAGACCTTGAAGCTTGTCCACGACCTGCGCGCCGCCGGTTATGCGGTGGAGTATCCGCTCACGCCCGCCAAGCCCGACAAGCAGTTTAAGCGCGCCCAAGAGTTGAAGGTGACATTCACCGCGCGCCTAGAAAGCGGCGACTACGTCCGCCTCCGCAACCTCGCGACCCGCGTGGAAATCGTCGCCGGCACGAACGACGTGCTGAATCACCTCGGCTGAAATATCCGGTTCTGCAAACGTTGTTTCCACCACGGACAACCCGATTGGCGGAAATCCAAGCTTGCATTTTCGCCTGCCCCGGCTGATTGTTTCCGCTCGCCGTCGGAACAACTGACGGCACAACCGATAAAAATTTATGCCAACAGCAAGTGAAATGCGCCGGGGTATGGCGATCAACTACAACGGCGACATCGCCGTTGTCCTCGACATGCAACACCGCACGCCGGGCAACCTGCGTGCGTTCGTGCAAGCCAGCATCCGCAGCATCAAGACCGGCAAATCCTCCGACGTCCGCTTCAGCTCGACCGAAAAGGTGGAAGTCGTGCCGATGATGACCGTGAAGATGGAGTTCAGCTACAAGGATCAGGAAGACTACGTTTTCTCCGACCCAGAAACCTACGAGACCGTCACCGTCCCGCCGGAGATTGTCGGCGACGCGAAAAACTTTCTCATCGAGAACGCCACCGTCACCGTCACCATCGTCGAGAGCAAAGTCGTCTCCATCGAACTGCCGTCCAGCGTGGTTCTGACCGTGACCGACGCGCCGGAAGGCGTGCGCGGCGATTCCGCCAACAACGTCCAGAAGGCCATCACCATGGAGACCGGCATCACCGTGCAAGCACCGCTCTTCATCAAGACAGGCGAGAAGATCAAGATTGATACGCGCACCGGCAAATACATGGAGCGCGCGTAAGCATTTCCGATCTCGAATCTCAATTCTCAAAAGCCCGCCTCGCGCGGGCTTTTTTTCTTCCGCAGCAAGCGTTTCAGTCGGACGAAATTGCCATCAGCGACGAAATGCGCGCCGGCAGAACGGGCGGACGCACTGACTCCATCGCCCGGCCCAAAACGACCTGGGCCGCCGCGCCGCAGGTGCGGCCCTGACACGCGCCCATCCCGCAACGCGTCTGCAACTTCATGTCGCGCCAGGTGCTGAATTGTTTCACGCGGCCAAACGTCACGTCCTCGCAACGGCAAAAAATAGTGTCGTCCGCAGCGAGTCGTCGCAACTCCGGGCGCAGGGCGAACGCCGCCAACATCGCGGCGCGGAACTGATGCCACTTGGAACGCGCGGCAAACAGTGGCTTCGCTTGTTCCTTCCGGCCAACGGCGGCGAGGCCGGCAATCTGGCCTTCCACCAGCGCGCAATCCGCTCCGCCGATGCCGGTGGGTTCACCGGCGCAAAAAATATTCTCCGCGCTCGCGGCCTGCCATTCGTCCACGCGGACAAATCCATCGCGCAGCTCGCAATTCAGCGTCAGCGGCAGTTCCACGTTCGGCACGAGGTTGAAGCTGCACGCCAAGAGGTCGCATTCTTCCGTCCACGTTTTCCGGCCATCGGTCAGCGTGATGCTGCGCACTTGGTCATCGCCTTCGGCCCGCACCGGCCACACGCCGAAACGCTGTGGCACGCCCATCAACCGCGACTTGATGCCGATGCCTTGCAAAATTTTTCCGGGGTGCGCCAGCAGCTTGAGGCCAAAGCCTGCGACGCGCGACAACGGCGCTTGTTCAGCGGTGGAGACGACCTGCGCCCCGTATTTTTTCAAGCCGTCCGCCACGGCCAGCAGCAACGGGCCTGTGCCAACGACGACCACTTTTTTTCCCGCCACCGGCCAGCCATGTTTCGCCAGCGATTGCAACCCGCCCGCAGCCATCACGCCCGGCAGCGTCCAACCGGGGAACGGCAGCAGTAATTCCCGCGCGCCGGTGGCGAGGATGAGTTTTTGAAAATAAATTTTGCGCGCGCCGGAAGGATGTTCCGCCATCAGCTCGCCGGGCCGCAGTGAGGCGATGACGCTGGTCTGGTCCAGCAGTGTCGCGCCGGAACGGCGAAAGCGTTTGATCCACTGTTGCGCCCCGGGCTGTGCGGCCTTGTGCTGTTCGCCGCGCCAAATCTGGCCGCCAAGCCACGGCGTATCATCCAGCACTCCCACGCGCTGACCGTTTTCAGCGGCGAGGCACGCGGCGGCTAACCCGGCTGGGCCAGCACCGACGACCACGATTTCAAATTTGTGAATGCGGCTAGTCATCGGTCTGCACCTCCATGCCCGGTTCGCACAGTGTCTGGCAACTGCGTTGCCGGGATTGGCCGTTGATTGTGACGCAGCATTCCATGCACACGCCCATGCCGCAAACCGGTGTGCGCGGCTGGCCGCTGACCGAGCGGCGGAACTGCTTCACGCCCGCCACGGCGATGGCGGCGGCGAGAACCGTTCCGGCAGGCACGGCAATCAGGCGACCATTGACGCGCAGTTGGACGGAGTCAGCCATGTTGCGCGCCTCCATTGGCCAGCCGCGCGGGGGCATACGGTGCGGCGGGAATTGCAGTTGTTTTTCCAAGCAGCAAATCCGCCAGCATCTGACCCGTGCCAGTTGATGTGGTGATGCCCAATCCCTCATGCCCGGTCGCCAGCCAGATGCGGTCGCTCCCGCTGCTTGGCCCAATCAGCGGCAGTTTATCCGGCGTCGTCGGGCGATGACCGGTCCAGACGCGGGTGGCGGAAAGATTTCCGATTGAGGGAAGGTATTCAGCGGCGCGATGCAACATGCGTTCGAGAATCTGCTGTTCCACGCCGGCGTCTTCGGCGTCAAATTGGCGGGACGAGCCGATGAGCACCTGACCGGTTTTGCGCGGCTGGATGTTGAATGCAACGGAATCTTTGCTGATGGAATGCGCGCTCTTCAAATAGCCCAGCTCGATGATCTGATGGTGGACGTAGCCGGGGTGACGGTCTGTGATGACCAGATGCCCCTTGCGTTTGCGCACCGGCAGGCCGGGCGAAAGCGCGGGCGAACACGCGCCGGCGGCATTCACGCTGTGACCGGCGCTGATGCGCGAGCCGTCCCGTAATTGCACGCCGCCTTCCGCCAACAACGACTGAACCTCGACGCCGCCGCGAAATTCCGCGCCGTGCTGCTGCGCCTGTTCTATCAAGAATCGCGCGGCGCAGGGCGGATACACCACCGCGTCGTCCAGCACCCTCAACCCGCCCGCCAGACCGGATCGGAGATTGGGTTCGGCTTTGGCCACGCCCTTTGAATCCAGCACTTCCACGCGGACGCCGCGTTCGGAATAAAATTTTTCCTTGCGTCGAACCTCCGTCATTTCCTCGTCATCCGCCGCGACCCAAAGTGTGCCGCAAGGATCGAACTCTACATCGTCTGGAAGTTGCGGGCGAAGTTCCTGCCACAGAGTGCGCGAATAGTGCGTCAGGGAAAATTGCGCCTCGGAATCATCCATCACGACGATGTGCCCCATGCCGGCAGCCGTCACGCCGCCGCCAATATGACCCCGCTCGACCACCAGCACCTTGAGTCCGCCACGCGCGCACGCCGCAGCGCAGGCCGCGCCGACAATGCCCGCGCCAACGATGATGATGTCGAAGGATTTGTTCACGCACGGATGCCCCAGCAAAACGGATCGCTCTCATCGAGCAACTGGGTGATTTCTGAATTCACAAACGCCGTGCCGGTGATGACCGGCGCAACTTTGCCCGCCGCCCGGTCGAGCCATGTGAACGAGCTTTTGAAGGTGCTGCCGATGATGCTTTCCTGCACCCACTCCGCGCCCTCGGCGAGTTTGCCATCGGCGGCGAGGCACGCGAGTTTGGCGCTCACGCCCGTGCCGCACGGCGAGCGGTCGTAGGCTTTGCCGGGACAGAGCACGAAGTTGCGCGAGTTTGCGCCGGGCGTCACGCCCGGCCCGAAGAGTTCCACATGATCCACTTCCGGGAAACCCTGCGCGTTGAGAGCCTGCCGCACGCGCCAGGAATAATCGGTGAGCTTGTCCACGTTTGCGAATGACAAATCTTGACCGTGATTCTCGATAAGAAAAAACCAGTTGCCGCTCCACGCCACGTCGCCGGTAATCAAGCCGATGCCGGGAACATCCACGGCGGCGGCTTTCTTCGAGCGCCAGCTCGGGATGTTGGCCACGGAAACATCGCCGTTGGGATACAGCGTGGCGGTGACGACGCCCACGGGCGTTTCGATCCTGTGTTCGCCGGATTTGAGTCTGCCCAGATGCGCGAGCGTGATGACCAGGCCAACCGTGCCGTGACCGCACATGCCGAGGTAGCCGACGTTGTTGAAGAAAATCACGCCCGCCACGCAGGACTTATCCGCCGGTTCGCACAGCAGCGCGCCAATCGCGACATCCGAGCCGCGCGGCTCGTTGACGATGGCAGAGCGGAATTTATCGTGACGTTCGCGGAAAATAGTCAGCCGCTCAGCGAGCGTGCCGCCGCCGAGATCCGGGCCGCCAGCGATAACGACGCGAGTCGGTTCGCCCCCCGTGTGGGAATCAACGATCTGAATTCTGCGGATGTCCGGGTTGCTCATAGCCGGACCATTATGCCCGGAGTTGCGAGGCGTGTCTTGTCCGATTTCACGGCGCACAACTCCGGCGGCGTCTCCGCTGCGAAGATTCTCCCGGAGCGCGGGCGGTCCCCGCCCGCAGCGGCTGCGAACACAGGGAAGCCGTGGAAACATCTCGCGCGACCCTCACTTTCCATCCGCTGCGACCGGGGACCGGTCGCGCTCCGTTTTGGTTGCGTCTCTGCGCCTTTGCGTCTTTGCGTTAAAGTCCGTGGCCAGCCCCGCCTGCCGCGCCGAAATCTGATGAAGGCGGAAGTCAGACGAAGGCGGGGGAATTGGGTGGCGCGGGTGGCCACAAAGGTTTCGCTCCGGACGGAGTGGCGAACTGGCGCGCCGAAGTAAATATTGCGGGGCGACGGCGACGGCTTTGGTTTGACGGGGATTTGCAGGGTTGTTACAACGTGTCCGCCATGCCTAAAAAGTCTTCTGCTAAAGCCACCAAATCAAACAAACCCAAGTATCGCCGGATTCTGCTCAAGTTGAGCGGCGAGGGCTTGGGCGATGAACACGGCATGGGCATCCACGCGCCGTCGTTGCGCAAGATGGCGGAAGAAATCCGCGCGGTGCGCGACCTCGGTGTGCAGGTGGTGGTGGTGGTCGGAGGCGGAAATATTTTTCGCGGGTTGCAGGGCAGCAAGGAGGGCATCGAGCGCGCGACGGGCGATTACATGGGCATGCTCGGCACGATTATCAACGCGCTGGCTTTGCAGGACGCGCTGGAGAAACTCGGCGTGGCGACGCGCGTGCAGACGGCCATCGCGATGTCGCAGGTGGCGGAGGTGTTCATCCGTCGGCGCGCGGTGCGTCACTTGGAGAAGGGACGCGTGGTGATTTTCGGCGGCGGCACGGGCAACCCGTATTTTTCCACCGACACGGCGGCGGCGTTGCGCGCGAATGAAATCGGCGCGGAGGTAATCCTCAAGGCGACCAAGGTGGACGGCATCTATGATTGCGATCCGAAGAAGAATCCCAAGGCCAAACGCTTCGCGCAGATTTCTTATTTCGATGCATTGCAAAAGCGGCTGCAAGTGATGGACTCCACCGCGTTCTCGCTGTGCATGGACAACAAGATGCCGATCATCGTCTTCAATTCGTTCCGTCCGCAGAACCTGCGTCGCGTGGTCATGGGCGAGAAGATCGGCACGCTGGTGACGGAGTAGGCGTTCTTGCTTCGGTTGACTTTCGCGGCTTCACAGGGAACGGAGCGTGTGGCTGGAAGTGCGGCGCAGAGATTGTTGGAGTTCACGCTTCAGCGTGTCGGGGCGGTGTCGGGTGTGACGGGGACAAGCTAAAGCTTGAACTCCAACTTGGGGCGGCCTCCGTTGCGCGGCAGTTTCAGTCACACCGGGGAACGCATCGCAGTCTTTGCGTCGCGCGGGCGTTTGTGTATTCTCCGGCAATCTATGGAATGCAAATCTGCTCTTCTCATCGTTGGACTTGCGCTGGAATTTTTGTGCCCGGTCGGAAACGCATCTGACGCGATACAATTCACCGGTAACGCGTCCGCACCAGTCGAGCCGTTGAGCCTCTGGTATCGCGAGCCTGCGAAAAAGTGGGTCGAGGCGCTGCCCATCGGCAACGGTCGCATCGGCGCGATGGTTTTCGGCGGCGTGAACGAGGAGCGGTTGCAGTTGAACGAAGGCACGCTCTGGGCAGGCGGGCCGTATGACCCCGTGAATCCCGACGCGACGAACGCGCTCCCCGAGGTGCGGCGGTTGGTTTTTGAAGGCAACTATACGGCGGCCAAAAGACTCATTGACGCAAAGGTCATGGCTCGACCGCTCAAACAAATGCCCTATCAGACCGTGGGCGATTTGCTGCTCAATTTTCCCGGAGCAACGTCCGTAGAAAACTACCGGCGCGTTCTGGATCTCGCGACGGCTACGGCCACGGTGGATTACACAAGCGAAGGCGTGCGCTACACGCGGGAAGTTTTTGCGAGCGCGCCGGAACGGGTGATCGTCATGCGGTTGAAGGCCGATAAGCCCGGGCAAGTTTCCTTCACAGCGGGCATGAGGACGCCGATGGCGGCCACGGTGGAGGCCGAAGGCGGCGATACGCTGGTCATGCGCGGCATGGGCGGCGAGGCTAGTGGCATCAAGGGCGCGTTGAAATATCAGGCCCGCGTCAGGGTCATCGCCAAAGGCGGCACGACTTCCGCCGGGCAGGGGACCGTGACCGTGACCAACGCGGACG
Organism: Verrucomicrobiales bacterium; assembly: GCA_031371425.1. Lineage (GTDB taxonomy): Bacteria > Verrucomicrobiota > Verrucomicrobiia > Limisphaerales > JAFMIX01 > JAFMIX01. Next base: position 20,501 of record JANMJO010000010.1, read on the forward strand.
AAGTCATGTTGTTGATCGCCGCTGCGACGAGTTACAACACCTTCGCCGACCTCGGTCGCGATTCTGAAAGCACGGCGAAACGGCAGATCACCGCAGCGGGCAGGCAATCCTTCAACACGCTGCACATCGCGCACAAGGCCGATTACCAGCAGTTGTTCCGCCGCGTCGCTCTTGATCTCGGAGAGAGCGCATCCATGAAATTGACCACGGACGAGCGCATCAAGCACTTCGCCGAAGGCCTCGACCCGCAGTTGGCCGCGCTCTACTACCAATACGGCCGCTACCTTCTCATCGCGGCCTCGCGTCCCGGCGGCCAGCCTGCGGGCTTGCAAGGGTTGTGGAACGAAAGCACGAACCCTCCGTGGGGTGGCAAATACACCATCAACATCAACACCGAGATGAACTACTGGCCCGCCGAATCCGGCAACCTCGCCGAGTGCGTCCGGCCGCTCATAGGAATGGTGAACGACCTCGCCGTGACCGGCGCTCGCACCGCGAAGTCTCAATACGGCGCACGCGGCTGGGTGGTGCATCACAACACCGACCTCTGGCGCGCAACCGCGCCGATTGACGGGTCGAACTGGGGCATGTGGCCCACGGGCGGCGCGTGGCTCTGCCTTCATCTCTGGGATCATTATGAGTTCAGCGGCGATTCAATCTATCTCGCCAAGGTTTATCCCGCCATCAAGGGCGCGGCGGAATTCTTCCTCGACACATTGGTCGAAGAACCAAAACACAAATGGCTCGTCACCAATCCATCCATCTCGCCCGAGAACCAGCACCCGTTCGGCACCGCCGTCTGCGCCGGGCCGACGATGGACATGCAGATCCTCCGCGACCTGTTCGCCAACACAATCAAGGCCGCAGAGATTCTCGGTACGGACGAGGACTTGCGGAAACAACTCGCCGCCGCTCGCGCCCGCCTCGCGCCGAACCAGGTCGGCAGCGCGGGACAGTTGCAGGAATGGCTCGAGGATTGGGACATGCAGGCGAAGGAGATTCATCACCGCCACGTCTCCCATCTCTACGGCCTTTTTCCGGGGCGCGACATCACCCTGCGTGGCACGCCCGAACTCGCAGCCGCTGTGAAGAAATCTCTGGAGATTCGCGGCGACAAGGGCACCGGCTGGGCCACCGCGTGGCGCATCTGCCTTTGGGCGCACCTTGACGACGGCGACCACGCGTTCGAGATTTTGAAATTCCTCCTCTGTCCGGAGCGCACCTATCCGAACATGTTCGACTCCTGCCCGCCGTTCCAGATTGATGGCAACTTCGGCGGCGCGGCGGGCATCATCGAGATGCTCGTGCAGAGCAGACTCGGCGAGATTGAAATCCTTCCCGCACTCCCGAAAGCCTGGCCGAACGGCAGCGTCAAAGGCCTGCGCGCTCGCGGCGGTTTCGAGGTGGATGTCACCTGGCGCGACGGCAAACTCGTCGAGGCGACGATTCGCTCCAACTCCGGCCACGACGTGAAACTCCGCTACGGCAACGCAGTCAAGGAACTGAAGCTGACGCCCGGCGGTTCATCGCTGTGGAACGGGAAAAACTGACTGCAATTTTCAATATGAACACGAACGCCCACCCGTCAGTCACCGACTCCATCCGCCAGATGCCGCGTCCGCAGGACGTGGCGCGCATGACCACGGCGGAATTGCGCGAGGCCTTTCTCGTCACCGCGCTTTTCGCGCCGGGCAGGATCAACCTGCAATTCACCGACCTCGACCGCTTCGCCGTCGGCGGAGCCGTGCCGACGACCGCGCCGTTGACGCTGGAGAACCACAGGGAGACCGGACGCGCCTTCTTCCTCGAACGCCGCGAGCTTGGCGCCATCAACACCGGCGGCTACGGCACGGTGACCGTGGATGGAAAAAGTTTCTCCATCGAACCCGAAGCCTGCATCTACATCGGCATGGGTGCGAAGGAAGTGAAGTTCGCCAGCAACGACGCGACGAACCCTGCGAAGTTTTTCATCTTGAGTTGCCCCGCGCACGCCGCGTTCTCCACCGCCATCGCCACCGCCAAGGACGCGACCCCCATCCCGCTCGGCACGGCAGCGGCGGCGAACCAGCGCGTCATCCGCCAATACATCCATGAGAAAGGCATCCCCAGTTGCCAGCTCGTCATGGGCTACACCGAGCTTGCCGAGGGCAGCGTGTGGAACACCTTCCCGCCGCACACTCACAACCGCCGCACGGAAGTTTATTTCTACTTCAACCTCGGCGAACGCATCGTCTCGCACTTCATGGGCGAGCCGCAGGCCACGCGGCATCTCTTCTTGCACAACGAAGACGCCGTGCTCTCGCCATCGTGGTCCATCCATTCCGGCTGCGGGCAGGGCAACTACAAATTCATCTGGGGCATGGCCGGCGAAAACCAGCGCTTCGATGACATGGACGCCGTCCCGCCGCTGGACTTGAAGTGAGTTCAACCGAGAAAAGCCATGGAACAATTTGAAAATAAAATCATCGTTGTGACCGGCGCAAGCCGGGGTATCGGTCAGGCCATTTGCGTTGCGTTCGGACACAAGGGCGCGACCGTCGTGGGCATCGCCCGCAGCGACCTCGCGGACACTGGCGCAAAAGTGCAGGCTGCCGGTGGAAAATTTTTGGCCATCAACGCCGACCTCGGGCGCGGATCACAGGCCGAAGCGCGGGCGCTCGTGACGCAGATTTTGGCGCAGACCGGGCGCATTGACGGCTTGGTGAATAACGCCGGCATCATTCGCCGCGCGCCGGCGGTGGATTTTTCCGAGGCCGACTGGAACGATGTTCTCCGCGTCAACTTGAGCAGCCCGTTTTTTCTATCGCAAGCCGTGGCAAAATGGTGGCTGACCGGCGGGCGTGAACAATCTCCGGCCCACGCGCGGTTGAAGATTGTGAACGTGGCATCGCTGCTCTCGTTCCAGGGCGGCATC
>JANMJO010000035.1:0-27277 GCA_031371425.1 Verrucomicrobiales bacterium
CCTCCGCTACGCTCCGGCCTCCCTGCGTCCCCCACCGCCAGCCGGGGAAACCAAACCACAAACCACAACCAACAAAGGGGACATTCTCTCGTGAGTTAAGATGGGGACATTTCTAAAGAGTTTTGACAAACATTCTCCGCACACAATGCCTCATAAACTTTGACTTGCCGACGCCGGCGCATTATTAACCAACCATGAAACCCACCCTGCTCCGCCTAGGCATCGCGCTGGCGATCCTGTTCACCGCCTCCGCACTGTTCGCCACCGAAACCTTCCGCGTCGCCGCCTACAATCTGGAAAACTACCTCGACCAGACCACCGAATCGCGCAAGACCGTGAAGTCTGCCGCCGCCAAAGCCAAAATCCGCGAAGTTATCCGCGCCATGAAGCCCGACGTTATCGCCTTCGAGGAGATTGGCAACCTCAGCGCCCTGCTCGAACTCCGCGACTCGCTCAAGGCCGAGGGACTCGACCTCCCCTATTACGAACACCTCACCGGCTACGACACCAACATCCACGTCGCCGTCCTCAGCAAATTCCCCTTCTCCGGCCGCCGTCCGCACACCAACGATAATTTTCTGCTGAGCGGACACCGCTTTCAAGTCAGCCGCGGCATCGTGGAGGTGGATGTGAAAGTGAACACCAAATACGAATTCACCCTCATCGCCGCCCACCTCAAATCCAAACGCCCCGTGCCCCAAGCCGATGAAGCCGAACTCCGCCTCGAAGAAGCCAGAATCCTGCGCGAGAAGATTGACGCCCGCCTTGGTGCCGACCCCGTCGCCAACCTCATCGTCCTCGGCGATTTCAACGACACCTACAATTCCAAGTCCACCAAGGCCATCGTCGGCAAAAACAAATTCAAGCTCGTGGACACCCGCCCCGCCGAGCGCAACGGCGACAACCAGCCCAACCCCAACAACCCCCACTGGGAGCCGCGCAACATCACCTGGACGCATCACTTTGGTGCCGAAGACAGCTACGACCGCATTGATTACATCCTGTTGAGTCCCGGCATGGCGAAAGAATGGAACAAGGAAGAAACCTTCATCCCGACAATCCCGAACTGGGGCATCGGCTCGGACCACCGCCCCGTCGTCGCCACCTTCACAGCGGAAAATAATTAGGCAGTGTCATCCGCAGATTACGCCGATTGACGCAGATTGAAGAATATCCAGAAACAAATCGAAGACCCGCTGCTTCACCGTTCCACCGGAAAATAATCTGCGCGAATCTGCGCCATCTGCGGATTTCCATTCACTTCGCCGCCGCCACGCGCCGCAGATAGTCGAAGGAATACAATCCCGTGCTGTGACCATCGCCCCAGTAGAACTGCACCGCGTAAGTGCCCACGTTCGCGATGCTGCGGAGCTGGAATGACGCCGGCTTGAGCGGCAGTTCCGGGTTCTTGTAGAGGTTGCCCATGATGTCCACCTCGCCCTTGCAGCCCGCGCAGGGACAGGCCCGGCGCAGTTTTTCCAACGGCACAAAGCTCTCGCTGCCATCGTCCCACCGGATCGCCAGTTCCTCGCCAATCCGCTGCATGTCTGTTGGTCGCATGGCGGGAGTATTTCCGGTTTGTACGGATGGTGAAAGATTTTTCAGCCAAAGACTCTGACCTACGGCAGCAAGCGCAGCCGATAGAACCGGAGCGGATCAAGAAACCCGCCGGTCTGCGTGCCGTCGTCAATGAACAGGAAGTTCGTGCTGCCGATCGGGGTCGGCGTGATGACATTCGTGAAATCCATCCAGAACGTCGGCTGCGCCAAGTTGCTCGCCCATTGCATCATGAACTGCTCGTAGCTCGGCGCAATCCAGCCGAGCGTGATCGAGTTCGTGCCAACGATCACGCTGGTGATGTTGAACGGCGGCGGCGGATTCACGATGACGATGAAACTGTTCGTCGCGCTCAAGCTCGGCAAGCCGCTGTCGGTGACGACGGTGGTGATGAGGTTCGTCGTCGGCGACTGCGCCACCGAAGGCGTCCAAGTGATGACGCCGGTGTTGGTGCCGATGGTCGCGGGATTGTTTGTCACGAGACTGCCGTCCAATAGGTTCGTGACGGTCATGGTGTAGGCAAGCGTCTGCGGCGGCGCTTGCGCGTCGGTCGCGGCGTTGGTCAGGACGAGCGTGGCCAGCGCGAGGACGGTTGTGGTCGAGGGCGTGGCGATGAAGACGGGCGCGGTGTTATTCGTGGCGTCAGGGTTGTTGAACGCCATGAGCACCGCCAGATGGTCGGAAGCGGTGGTGGAATCGTTCGTAGTCAAGCCGGGCGGCATCGGGCTCAACACCTCGCTGCGGAAGACCTGACTGCTGGCGATGTTCGAGAACAGCAGACCGCACGGCATGATGTAATCAATCCGGCTGCTGGGCGCGGTGCTGGGATCGGTGTTGATGCTGCCGGTGATGGGATTCGTGGGGTTGGTCAGGAACAGTCCCATCGAAGGAGACAGCAGTTGTTGAATCGCCGTCGTGTTCGTGGCGGACTCATTCAAGTCGCCGGAGAACGTGTAGAAATCATTCGTGTAAAACACAAAGAAGTTTGTGGCGAAGAAGTTGGTGATGGCGGCGGTCTCGGCAGCGCGCTTGGCGGCGGCATCGGTGTAGCCGCTCGCACTGGATTTGAGATGCGTGGTGAAAACGTGGAGCGGCTTGCCAAAGCCCGGCACGGTGATCTGCGCCTCGAACAGGTCGCGCGTGAAGTTAGCGTTGGTGTAGCCGAAGGGATTCAAGTCAGCCCCGTCTAGCCAGCTCGCCGAGCGGGTGATGGGATAACGGCTGGCCACGGCGCTGCAAATGAAGCCGTCGTTGCCCGGGCTGATGACGATGGTGTAGCCAGCGAGAAAGGTGCTGCCCCAGTTCGTCATTTGGTTGGTGAAGGCCACAGGGATTTCGTTGAAGGCGATGATGTCGGGGTTGAGATACGTCAGTTCGCGCCCGATGGCCTGCACTTGCGGCGCGTTGGTGCTCCAGTCGAGAGCGCCGTTGCCCTTGACGTTGTAATGCAGGAGCGTGAAGCCCGGCGCGTTGGTGGTCACGGTGACGGTGAAGGAGTTGGTGGCGCTCAACGGCGGCAGGCCGTTGTCGGTGACGACGGTGGTGAAGACGTTGCTGCCGGAAAGCTGGTTCGTCGCCGGCGTCCAGGTGATGAGGCCGGTGTTGGTGTTGATGGTCGCGCCGGCGGGCGCGACGAGCAACGCGTAGGTCAGCGTGTTCGTCGGGATGTCGGAATCCTGCGCGGCGTTCGGCACGGTGAGCGTTTGCGATGTGGTGAGGATCTGGTTCGCCGGAGTTCCCGCTGTGAAATACGGCGCGGTGTTCACCTCGCTTACGATGATGGTGAAGGTGTTCGTCACGCTCTGCGATGGCACGCCGTTGTCGGTGACGACGGTGGTGATGATGTTGGTGACGGGGCCTTGCGTTTCCGTGGGCGTCCAGAGGATGACGCCGCCGGAGGTGATGCTCACGCCGGCGGGCGGGTTGATCAGGGTGTAGCTCAAGATTGTGCCGGAGTCGGGATCGGTGGCGGTGTTGTTGACGGACAGCGCGGTCGTCTCGCTCGCGGTGATGATGGAGCCGTTGAGATTGGTGTTGAGGAAACTCGGCGGGTTGGTGCCGATGGAATAGATGGTAGAAGGCGCGGTGTTGTCGAAGATGAACGCGAGATTCCACGAGAGGAGCGAGGCGAGGTTGGTCGCGCCGGTGCGGCTGTCCCAGACTTCAAGCGTCCATTTGCCGGCGACGGACTGGCCTTTCAACACATCAAGCGACGCTTCGGGCAGCGCGTAGGCGAGGGTGCCGAGGTCAATGAGGGAGATGGCATCGAGCAGCACGCCGTCCTGCAGGGCTTGGAATTGCAGTGCGGTGCTGCTGGTAGAAGCGGCGATGAAAGTCTGGGAGCTAGTCGCCCACGCGGTGTTGGTGGCGGTCACGGTATTGGTCAACGCGCCGGGCAGCGTGACGCTGAACGCGGGCGGGGAAACCGGATTCAAGATCACATGATCCAGGGTGATGTCATTCGCCACGCCGTTCGTGGAGACATCGAGGAAAGTCAGAGTTGCGTTCGTGTTCCCCGCCGGGATGGTGAAGCTGAAGGTTTCGGTTTGATAGACGATGAGGTTCGTGTCGGTGATGGCCTTGTCGAAGTTATTGGAAACGATGACGCCATCGAGCGGCGTGGTGATGATGGCGGCGAGGGTGGAGGCCGTTCCGGGATCACCCCAGCCAGAATGGTCAAAGGTCAACTGATAGCTCCCCGGCGCGATGGGGAAGGTCTGTGCCAGCGACGAGCCTGCAATATCTCCGCTGCCGATCACGGCGAAATTGGTGGCGTCCGATGGCACCAAATAACCGTTGGCATTGGTGACATATGTGGCGATGGCAGTTCCGCTCCATGAATTTGTGCCGAGTTCAAAGCTGCCGTTCTGGATGAGATTGGAAATGCCTGCGTTCTGCGAGGCATAGCTGAGCGTGTATTGATGGCCGGCGATGAGCGACACGGGGCGGGAGATTGTTCCGGTCTGCAACGCCAGCGCGTTCGTGCCGTAATACGCCGTGTTGGTGGAGCCGGTCACGGAGTTGGCCGTGACATCCCAGCCATCCACCGCAGCGGGGTTGGTGACACTTGCCGTCCCCGCGCCCTCGAAGCTGCTGTAGAAAATCTCGCTGCCCGGAGTGCCGCGGAATGGCGGGATGTAATACTTGATCGGCGTCGTGGTCAGAGTCTCATCCTCCGTGAAGATGAAATAGTTGTAATTCGTCAGCACGCCGCCGGCGGTGTAAGTCCACTCCGTCTGCGCGTTGGTGTTGCCATACTGATTGACGATGATGGTCAGGTAGGTGGACAGCCCGCCAATCGCGCCCGGCGGCGGAAAGGAGACGACGAGGGTCTGCGGGGAAGTATTCTGCGCCCCCGGCCCGAGGCTGGGGTTGTTCGTGAAGCCGGTGTCCAGAATCAGATTAGACGGCACGAGATTCGTGCCGTAGTAAACCGTCATCTCGTCCCGCGCGGTGTAGAAATTATAAGTGATGGGGAACGTGCCGGAGGTCATGCCGGTGTTGATGTAGTTGGTGTTCGGCGCGGCGTTGCCGTTGGCCGAGACGTTCACGGTGTTCGTGGTGATGACTGTGGCGCCGAACCCGTTCGTGTCCCAAGCCCCGCGATTTTCCGAGAGCAGAACCCGCGTGCCGTCCGGGCTGATGAGCGTGAGCGCGAGGTCGGACACGCGCGGATGGTCAATGCGCACGCCGACCTCCACGGAGACTATATGGTTGGTGTTGGTCGCGCCGACGGTGATGGTGGAATTGATGACCGCGTCGTCCAGCAGCGGTGTGCTGCCGCCGGAAGCGAAGTTAATCGGGAACACGCCATTCAAATCCAACCCCACCGTCCAGGTGATGGTCACGGTCTGGGCCGTGTTTTGCGGCGGGTTGTAAACGGTCATGTAATATCTGCCCGTCAGCAGCGGCGGGATGCCGGTGCGGGTGAGAGTGAGTTGGCCGCCGGGAGGATTGACGGTTATCTGCGCGTCAAAATCGGTGAGCGTGGGCGGCGCGTCCCGCCGCAACAGCAACTGCACGGGCTGGGTGTTGCCGGAGACGGACACGGTGAGGTTGGTCGCCGTGGGCGGGACATCCACGAAGGCGGTGTAAAATCCGCCGGGCGCGATGGTGACGGTGACGGTGTTGGTGTCCAGTTGCGGTTCGAGCCGGATGGTGAGGTTGTCCACGCGTCCGGTGTGGCCGGGAGAACTATCCAACATGGTCAGCAGCCAGAGGCCGATGCCTTCCTTGCCCACGAAATTCATCAGCGTGCCGGGGCCGTCGGTGTGCTTCACGGTGTAGCCGGAAGGAGGGTTCAACCCGCCCTCGCCGCTGTCGTCGTAGATGAACGCCTGCGTGGACGGCCCTCCGTTCCCGGTGTGGTTGTTGAGCACGGCGTATTGGTCGTCGTGGGTGAGGCTGCCGACGAGGTCGCCCATCAGCTCGTGCGTGATCGTGTTGGTCACCACCACGCGGCGGATGGTGATGGGCTTCGTGGCGATGCCGAAGACGAGCACCGTGCCGGGGTCGGCAGGCGTGCCATCGGGAATCAACGCGGTGCCGGGCAGGCCGGTGAGAATCAAGTTGCCGTTCTCGTTCTGATCGAATGGCGCTTCGCTGGCAATGCTGAGGAAAGCGTATTCCGCCGCCATCTGATCCTCCGCCTTGACGCCGATGAAATAGGTCTGACCGCCGCCGTTGGTGAAGGTGATAACTTCCGTGCCGCCTCGGCTCAACGATTTGTCGGCGGTCAGGAGAACAGCCGGGTTGAGGTTCGTAATGGCGGGGTCGGTGGAGACGTAGAGGTCAACATCCGCCTGCGGGCGCGTGGCGTTGGCGGTGGAGCGGACGCCGATGCGCGGCACGGAAAGTTCCGGCGGCTGGAAGGTGGCAAAGGCGACGTTGTCGAACAAGTTGGTGTTGACGAAAATGTAGAAGTGCCACTGGTTAGTCATGCCCACCGTGATCAACTGGTTGGTCGCGCCGGTGCGGACGATGGTGTTTGTGCCGAGCAACGGCGTGTTCGCCCCGACGCGCTGATGCATGAGGATTGCGCCGGTCGCCTTCGAGCCTGCGTTGGTGCCGAAGTTATCGGCCACGGTGGTCACGAGCGGGGTGTTGCTGGCGGTGATTGTGGGCGCGGGGTTCGCGAGCGTGATGGCGGCGGCATCGCCGCCGTTGCCGCTGGAGATGACCAGCGCGTAGTCCTGCACGACGTTGTTGGTGTGGGCGGTGACCGCGTTCACATTGACGCGGCTGCCGCGAACGGTGATGGAGTAATTCGCGCCGAGCGATTCGCCAAGCGTGCCGATATAGACGTTCTCGACGTTGTTGACGACGTCCACGTTCACCAGATTGTTGGTGTCCCACGGCAGGGTGAAATTATTGTTCACGAGGATGTCGTTGCCGAAGAAGACATCGCCGTTGTCGAGGTTGGTGACGACGAGGTCGAGGTCGTTGACGAGCTTGAGACTGGCGGAGGGATCGCCGGGCGGGTCAGTCCAGACGAGCGTGATGCGGAGGGGCTTGTTGCGAGCGGCGGCGGAGAGCGTGATGTTCCGCGTGTGACTCTCGCCGGTGGCGAGAGCGGCGGCGGGACTCTGGTCAATCATCACGAGGGGCGAGGGACCGCCGAGGTTCGCGGTGAGAGCGGCGGGCAGGCTGTTGGTCAGGTTCACGAGGCCCCAGCCCTGATGGTTGATGAGGTTGCGCACTTGGAAATCGTAGATGCCGGCGGCGGAACGCGCGCCGTTGATGAGGAGTGCCTTCATCAGCGCGGGGCTGTTGGTGACGTGCAGCCGCTGCTCAAAAAATTCCTGCATCAACGCCAGCGTGCCGGACACTGCGGCGGCGGCCATGCTGGTGCCGGATTCGTAGCGGTAGTTCGGTGCGAGCGGGCCGTTGAGGATGTTGCTCAAGACGGTGTAGGTGTTTCCGTTGTCATTCGTGGTGAGGATGGTGGCTGTCACATCGTAGGTGACGGCCTGCGAATTGGTGTTGCCCACGCTGTAGGTGAAATTCGCGTCCACAATGCCGGGAGGAAAATTCATGGTGAAGGTGCCGTAGCCGTCCGGCGTGGCATTCGTGGGCGCGCCGGTCTGGCTGATGTAGATGGGCAATGGCTGCGTGACCGCGATGTTGATCTGCACCGCGTTGTTCGGGATGAATACGTTGTAGCTGTTCTGCTCGTTGGAGCGCACGAGCCAGTTCAGGTAGGTGGTGGTGTGGAAATTCGTGGGGTTGTAATAGGCGGCTTCATCCCACTCCGGCGCTGGTGGCCGCGTGGAAACAACCCACGAGCCGGGAGCCACAACGTCCGGCTTGAACCGTCCGGTATCGCCCTCCGTCCCGACGCCCACATTGCCGCGCTTGGAATACTCCGCCACCTCGTTGTCGCTGTCCGAGCCGGCTAGGAACACGGCTGATTGATTGGTGGAGCCGTAGGATGCCTGCACACGATTGGTGATGTTGCGCGGCTGTTCCAACGCGCCGACGGAGATGACGTTCTTGGCCGTGGCGGGCGCGAGGATGGAATCCGAGCTGCCGCCGGTGCCGTCATTCTCCGCGTGGCCCTCGTTGCCGACGGAGAAAACATACAGCGCAGGCTGCGAACCGGGCGTCTCCGGCAACGCATCGCGCGTGGCGGCATCGTAGCTCGCGGCGGCCAGCGTGTATCCGCTGCCGCTGTTCCAACTGTTGTTGTTGATGAAACTGTTGGAGCGCACCGCCGTCTCTTGGAGGTAGGTGATCGGAGTCTTGGACAACGAAAGAATCCTCGCGCCCGGAGCCTTGCCGCGAAAACTCGCGCCCGTCACGGAACGACTGGCGTTCGTTCCCGGCGGACCGTTCAAGCCGCTGCTGGCGATGATGCCCGCCACATGCGTGCCGTGTCCGCTGGTGTCGCGTCCGTTCGCGGCGTTGTCGTAGAGCACGCGCCCTGCGAGGTCGGGGTTGTTCGTGGAGACGCCGGTGTCGCAGACGGTGACGAGGATGTTGCTCCCGGTCAGGCCGAGGTAGTTCGCCGTGGTTGCCAGCGTGTTGGTGGCGACGCCCATCTTGACGCGGCTCAAATCATTCGCCGGCACGCGAGGCTGGAACGATTCCACCTCATGCACGCCGCGCAACCGCGCCACCGCCGCCAACGCATCCGACTGCATTTGCACCGTCAGCACCGGGCCGAACGGCGAGCGTTCATCCGAAAGAATTTCCGCGCCCAGTTTCTCCAACTCGCCCGCGACAGCTTCGCGCTGGCCGGGAAAGAGCAGCACGTTCAGCGCGAGGCTTTGCGGCGAGGCCGGTTTCTCCATGACGAGCTTGAGCAGGTCGGACTTGAGTTTGAACTGCGGTTCGTAAGCGCAGACCGCTTGGATTTTCGGGCCGGACAACATCTGCCGCAGATCGCCAGCGGCGGTGACGAGATAGGCGTTGTTGGGGATGTAGGAAACAATCGTCGCACCGGCGGCGGCGAGCTGTGCGCGGAACGCGGCATCCACCGGCCCGCGTGACTGCACGATGTAGCTGCCGGGATCGGCGGCGGCGCGGAGCGCGGCGGGCACGGCCAACGGCGCGGCGGACGCGGTATCAATCAATGCGTTCTCGAGCAGGATGGCGGAATCGCTGCGCATCAACTGGCCGATGGTTTTGGTGGTGTTGGTGATGCGGTGGCGGAAATGTTCTGCGCGGGCGGCGGCCACGGTGTTGGAGCGCGACTCCAAGGCTTCCGGGCTCAAGAGATTGAAGAGCGGCGAGCGCGCCGAGGCCTGCGTCTGCAGCGGCGGTGCGTGGGCTTTCTGCGCGGCGAGAGCGGTGGTGGCGGGCGCGGGCGCGGGTTGTCTTGTGAGCAGCCGCCAGCCGTAGCCGCCCGCGAGGAGCAGGAGCAACGACAGCAACCAGATTGTTCGGCGAACGCGCATAAATTTTAATCAGTTTATCACACTGCCGTCGGCAAAACGAGGCCGACACCGGATCGTCCCTGTTTGGAGTTCCGACTTCAGGCGGCTCGGATCTCCACCAAACTTTGCCGCGTAAACGCGGAACTCCAAACTTAAATTCTCCATCCTCAATTTCACAATAATCAATCCGGCGGCAGGGTGTTGTAGCTCTCGACAACAACCCTGGGCCGGTAGGGTTTGGAATCTTTCACCCCGGCACCCTCGACGCGCACGACGGTGCGGACGGCGGTTTCGCCGGTAATCTGATAATTGGTGCACATGCCGGTGTATGCCCCGCCTTGCACGATGGAATGGTCGGCGGGCTTGAGCGACTGGCCGTAGGTGTAGATGACGAAGCGCTGCTGATCGCCGAGCCGCAGCAGCGACATGATCTGCTGCGGGATGCGCTCCATGACGGCGTCGTTGATGTTGGTGACGGTGTTGTCGGTGAGGTTGGTGTAGGTCAGGTAGGGCGAGGCGATGGTCAACTCCGGCACGGCGAGGACGCCGCCGAGGTTGGTGAAGCTGCCGCCGATGCCGTTGAAATTTCCGTTCGTGCGCCAACTGTTGATGCCGTTGACGAGGGTCTGCAATTCCGGGCTGACCGCCGCAGGCTGAATGACGGTGGCGGTATTGACGTCCGGCAGCACGATGACGCCGCTCAACGCAGCCGACCACGCGGCGAGGTTGGTCTGGTTCACGGGCAACTGGCCGCGCGTGGCGTTGGCGTTGGGCGCGGTGGTGAAGAGGTCGAAGAGTTGCCAGTCTCGCTGCGGCTGCATGAGAGCGGAATCGTTGTTGTTCAAATTACCCGTCCACTTCTCCCAGGTGGTGGCGTCCACGCCGGTGGATTTCAGATAAACGGTCTGCCACGGCGTGCCGCGATGCACGCGGCCAATCCAACCGATGTTGGGCAGTTTGTTGGCGGGGAAATCCCAACTATCCGAATTGAGGACGAGCGGGTCTTTGAGTTCGAGGTGGAAATACGTCGCGGGCGTGGTGTCGGTGTCGGCCTTGTAGGGATTGCCGCCCCAAGGCCGGTAGCGGGCGTTCACCGTTCCAATGGAAGCGATGGGCGATGTGTAGGGGATGTCCCATTCCATAGTCTTGCCCGTCCCGAACGCATCGGTGAGGTCCTGTATCATGTAATGCACGAGCGGGTCGTTAGCCTGCCATGAGACGTATTGGTAGATGTTGCGGAACGCGGTGAACGGCGCCTGCATGACGAGGTTCGTCGAGCCGCGTCCGCCCATGAAGAGGTTGAAGGCGGCTATCTCGTTGGTCTTGCTCAACGCCCAACGCCGCGTCGGGACATCCAGACTCCCGCGGCTGATGCTGAGCTGATTGATGACGCCGTAGGTCGGGATGTTCGCGCCAATCATCGGTGGGTAGCTCGCGGGTTTGTTGGTGCACCACACACCGCCATCGCTGGCATCCGCGCCGGGGTTGGCGCAATCCGTGCCCTGCATCAACCCGCCGGTGACGTCCAACACGGGCGCATCGGTGCTGAGGTTCACGTAGTCCAGAATCCGCGAGGTCGCGCTATCCACCATGATGAACCGCAGCCGCGTGCTCACGCTCATCCACCAATGCGGCGGCGTGAGTCCCGTTTGATTGAAGAGGACATTGGTGGACGTGAAATAACCTATTGAAGACGCCGGCGAGACGCTCTGCCACGCGGAGTTGGTCAACGACATGAAAATATTCGTCAGCGGAATCCGGAACGAGGGTGTGGGTCTGCTGACCTTAAACCCGGCCCATGAGCTGGCCGCGATATTGGTGATATAGCCCACCGAATAACGGTTGGAGGCCAGCCCGGTGCCGTAGGTGGTGGGGATGACTCCGTTGTTGCTCGTGACCTCGTTGGTCAGCACGGTGATGACGTCGGCGGCCACGATGATTTGCACGCCGAGAGGATAGACGTTGCTGTAGGAGTTCCAGCCGGAAACGGTGATGATGTTGGAAATGCCGAGCAGATATATCTGACGGATGTCGTCAGGCAGACTGTTCGTGGTGGGGCGAGACACCTGCAACTTGCGCGTGGCACGCACCGCGGTCTGGATGGCCAGAGCGTTGAAATTGGGGAAACCTTTCTTCGCGCCGATGACGAGCGGGAAGCCATAGACCATGTCCGAAGCTCCCCACGCTGCCGCCATGTCGGTGGCGCTCTTCGGGTCACGCATGGGCGTGTTGGTGCTGATGAGCGCCGCCGAGTTGGTGACCTCCTCGTAGCCGGTGATGAAGACGTTGCTGGAAATCTTGCTGAACAGTGGCCGGAACACCACGGGCGCGGAAAGGTTGCCGGACAGCGGCGAGTGGTTGGTGGTCGCGTCGTAAAGGTTGGCCGCGAGCTGCAGGGTGCGGTGGACGGCAGGGGTGTAATCGTTCGTGGGCCAGACCATGATGTTCGTGATGCGCACGGAGTTCGTGCCGAACTCCCGGCTGAACTCCGGCTGGCTCGCCATGTTCGCGAGCAAACGGCTGGCGACGTTGGTGAAGAACTGAATGGGCGTCCACGAAACGTAGTTCGTCTCCGCGTTGGGAACGACGACGCCTGTGTTGGTGTCCACGTTCAGGTAGTTGAGGTTCAGCTTGCCGGACTCGGCGCTGGAATCCGTGCCCAACTGCGAGAGGAGGCGGGTGAACGTGTAGCGGTCGTAGCTGCTGTTGTTCGTGCCGACCTGCGAGAGGCGGTCGGTGAAATCAACCGAGGTTTTACTAGCATCAAATAAATCCTGCGTAGTGAAAAAATGATTCGGATTATCCGCGCCCGGCCAAGGATTGGCGGAATTATCGTTTTCCCCAGCTACCCCCACGCCAGTTTGCAACAGACCATCCGTGTATTGATCAATCATGTCCTGCCCAAACAAAGTCGGCCCGGCCGTTCCGTTGAAAAGGTTGTTCACGTTCGCCAGATTGTTATATGCGATGCCGGTGACGCCGTTCAACCGGTAGCGATACAACGATTCGGCGTTGATGAAGGCGTTACCGCTGACCGCGCCGCTCGCAAGCGGATCGTAAGTATAATTCCCCCCCCATCCGTAAATGTTCGTGTTCAGGTCAAATAGAAATGCCGCCAGATTAATTTCCCATGAACCAACGCCTTGATTGCGTAGAAAATCTCCTCCGAATGTGTCCAAGCTGAGCTTGGTGGGATTTTTTGCCTGATTGTGAATGTAATTCAAATCAAGCGTCTTGCTCGCCGGCACGGCGATGTAGGCGTAGCGCGCGATGAACTTGTTGTTCGCCGAGTGCGGCAGCTCCGGCCGTTCGAGGATGCCGATCCATTCCGGGTCGCCCACAAAATAATTCGTGTTGCCGGTGGGCTGGTTCAAGTTGTTCGTCTCCGGCAAAAACCCGCTGGGGTCGGCGGCGTGGTTGCGATTCAGGTCGAGGTAGTAGCGGAAATCCGCGCCGCCAGTCAGCTTGTTCGTGACGACAAACACCGGCGGGCGCGGGTCGTATTGCAGGTTGGCGATGTTCTGCTGTTGCTCGGCAGCGGTCAGCAAGCCGCCGCCGTTCACGTAATCATAATTCACGTTGGTCGGAAAAATGTTGCCCGGAATGAATCCCGCCGGGTTGATGTAATTCGTCGAGACCAACAGGTCGTAGTTGAACGGGTTCGTGTAGGCGATGACCGGCGCGAGCAGCTTGGCGATGGCTGTCTGCAAGGCCGTCTCCGCCGCAAGCCGCGTATCCGTCTGGCTGGCCGCGACGCTCACCGCGCCGCGCTCGCGCTGGCTGAGGACGAGGAAGGTGATGGCCATGAAGCCGATTACCGAGATGAGGATGAGCGTGACGACGAGGGCGATGCCCCGCTGGTAGGGCGCGTCACTCCGTGCGCGCCGGCGGACTTCAGCCTGTTCCCGAACGGCGGGCAGAGGACTGCCCGCCCTACCTTTGTCAGTTGTCGTTTTCAATTTCATCGGTAGGCCTCTGGGTCAACGTTGCGCACGGCGATGTGCCGGCGGAAAATATGCACGCGCCCTGCGGTCTGCTCGCGCGCGAGATACGCGGCGCGGGCGGCGGACGGCAGCGCCTGAAGTTTTTTCAACGCCGCATTTTCCAGCACGCCCAGCTCCAGTTCCACATACGCGGGGACGGCGTTGCTGGTGAAGGCGGAAGAAAATTGCCCTGACGAGTCAGCCCACGCATAAATTGTGTTCTGGTTTTTGTTAGTGTTGTAAATTTGAGTTGCATTGGAGGGGACAATTAACGCACCGGTGAAGGTGTAATAATTGGTGGTGTAGGAATAAGTCTGCACCCGGAGATGAACGATGCCGTCGGCCACACGGTGCCAATTGGTTGCCGCACTATCACCTTCGTAACGATAGAGCGTGCCAACACTGTCGCTCGTCGGACTGACAAGATATCCAATCCTTGCCCAACTCAAATTGTTATGAGTAAGAAAATCAAAGCTACCCAAGGAATTTGTCCGACTGATCGAACCGCCCCCGGGCAATTTCTGGACGGACGAAACTGGATTCGTTGAATAGAAATTCACAAAATTACCCTGGTAAGCAGGCGCAGCCAATTCCAGTTCGCGGGAAACCAACTCCGTCGCCGCGCGCCCGGACTCCAGCACATCCGTCTGCGCCATGCCGCCGCGGAACGCCCGCTGCGTCTGCACAAACATGGCCGTCAGCCCCACGACGATGAAGCCGAGCAACGCCATGGTGATCATCATCTCGATGAGCGAGAAGGCGGCGCGGCGCGGTGTTGATGATTGTGTGTTCACGGCGTGTAGGTTTGCGGTTGGAAAAACCACATCTCGACTGTCTCGTGCTTGAGTTCGCCGCTCACCATCAGGCGGTAAACCTGCCGGCCATTGCCGAGCTTGGGCAAGCCCGAGGCCTCGTGCCCCGGCAGCAGTGGCCAGCGGAAAAGAAGTCGCACGTCATACAGATTCTTGCCGAGGCTGTCGAACACGCGCTGGTTGGTGGTGTTGACCCAGCTGGGGTCGTAGTAGCGGTCGTTGTAGGCCACGATTTCCGGGACCATGCGGTAGCTGAAGGCGGCCTCGTTGATGATGGCGTTGGCCTGCGGAGATTTCTCCGTGGCCGCGCCGCTCAACGCCTTGACATACGCCTCGACCTTGTAGGTGGTGCTGGCCGTGTATTTGGGCGTGCTCAACAAACCGATGATGATCTCGCCGCTCGTCAGCTCCAACGTCTCCGCTGCGGGAAGCCCCGTGGGAATGGGGAATCCAGAAAACATCGGGTCGGTGTTCCTGTAATAATGCGGCACTCCATTGCTGGTCACGACAATCGCGGCGACGTATTTCGTCAGGTCGTCCAACCCGTGCGCGCCGTTGCGGATGGCTTCGATGAAGAAGTTCGCATCCTGGTTGATGATGGTCTCGCGGCGGTTGTTCTTCTGCACGTCCATGCCCATCGGCAAAATGCCGATGATGGCCACGAGCGCAAATCCGATGATGGCGAGTGACATCGCAATCTCGATCATCGTGAAGGCGGACCGGGCAGACGGACGACGGGTGACGGGAGATGGACGCGATGTTCTCATTGAATCTCCTGTTGCTCGACGCGCGCCCGGCCGGTGAGGCCATCAATGCGGATGTGGTGCCACATGGAGGAATTGGTGGCGGAGTTGCCGGGAGGATTTTCGAGGACGTCGGCGTTGAGATTGGCGTCGTAGAAGATGCTGCCACGCGCGAGCGGGATGACCTCGCTGCCGTTTTCGCGTCCGCCGCCGGACAACTGGCCGAGGTGATTGAAGGCGAGGTAGGGCATTGAGAGAAGCGGCGTGTTGGTGACGGCGGGGAAAGGGAACGACCGGAACTCGAAATTGGTCACGCCGCTGGCGTAGTTCTTGTCAAAGTATTTTCCGGTGGCGATGAAGATTCCCTCGGGCAAAGTTTTCCAAGCGGTCAGGTAGCGCGGCGAAGGGATGCCCGGCTGGTCGCCCACGCTGCGCTCCACAAAAAAGGCGTAGGTCGCATACTGCTGCTGCAAGAGGTTGGTGATTTGCGTCTGCTGCGCGACGGGGAAGGAGGACGAGAATGTGGAATTGGCGGGCGGCAGGAACACCACATACACCGTGGTGTGCTCCGCGATGGCGCGTTGCCGGGCGAACGCCAGATCGTCCAGCAACTGCCGGTCGGCGGCGGCGATGGCGTTGGATTTGCCGAAGCCCTTGAACGCGGGAATCCCCACCGCCATCAACAACCCGATGATGGCGATGACCACCAGCAGCTCGATAAGCGTGAACGCGGACAAATTGCGAATTGCAAATCGCGAATTCCGAATGAGACCGGCCCCGCAATCACAGCGGAAACCATCCCCAATTCGAACTTCGAAATTTGAAATTTGAACTTTCATCATTACCAACTCAGGACGTTGTCCTTGTTCACACCGCTCTTGGCATCAACGGAGCCGGTGGCGTCCGCCTTGCCGTCCGGGCCGAGCGACCAGACCGTCACGTTGCCGTTGAATTGAAAATGGTTGCCGTTGCCGCCGGCGTCAGAGGTATTGACCAACCCGTTGTGGCCGTTCACGCCGTTTTGCTGCGAGACTCCCTGGCGGGCGTAAAGAATGTCCCAGACATGGTCGTCGTAGTTCAGGTCAAGCGAGATGATATACGGATGCCCCCAAGGGTCGCGGTAATTGTAATCCAACGTGGAGACGCCCGGCAGTGTGCTGTCGCTCGTCATCTTGGGTGTGAGCAAGGCATGCTGCTGCGGGTTGCGCGCATGATTGGCGTTCACGCCCTGATTGATGTCCATCAAGATGAGCATGGGGTCGGTGTTGTCGGCCCAATATTGCGTGCCGGGACTGGTGAGCACGGTCAAACCATTGATTTCCCCGACGCCCGTGCCGTTCCTCGCGCCGAAGGAGAAATCGTCCGCGCCGGAATTGGTCGCCGGCATCCGATTGTAAGTGCCCTCATACTGGCTGACCGCCGCCACGATTGCTCTCATGTCCAGCTTGGCAACGGCGATTTTTGCCTTTTCCTTCATCTTGGCCAGCGCGGGCAGGAGCATCCCCGCCAGAAGGCCTATGATGGAAATGACCACGAGCAATTCAATCAATGTGAAGCCGTGTGCGCGTGCCGCGAAATGTGAGGATGATTTTTTCATGTTTGGTTTGGTGTCGGTTTACTTGACGATGACGTGTTCGCTCCAGTTGCAGATGATGTTGGTTTTGCCACGGACCAGAAACTCGGCCCACAGGTCGTAGCTGTCGGGGTTGTTGGTCGGATGCGATGAGTTGTAATGCCACGGGTTGAAATCGCTCTTGTCCACGCCCGTCACAGGCACGTCGAACACCTTCACGCCCTGCGCCGTCGTCTCGAACTCCGTGAACTTGAACCCGGTGATGAAGGACTCCGCCGTGAAGTTGTCGTCGCCCTTGGCCCCAGTGGAGGCGTTGACGATGCCGCCAGCGCCACAATAGGTCGCGAGCGTGGCCGTGTTGATGGAATCCTGTCCATTGATCGTCGTGTAAACCGACACGCCGTTGTAAGTCGCGCCGGAAAGCTCGTAGTAAAGCGCGTTGATCGTGGTGTTCGTCGGATTGTCCGGCGGAAAAAATCCCTTCTTCGCCTTGTAGGTCTCGATGCCCGTCTTGATCTGCGCCATCTCGGCCTGCACTCGGTGGATTTTCGATTTCTGCAACGCCGTCACCGAAAGCGCCGTGACCAGCCCGGCCAAGATGCCGATGATGGCGATGACCACCAGCAGTTCGATGAGCGTGAAACCCGACGTGCGATTGCGATTTTGATTTTTCATGGGTGCTTGCTGCGTGTCCGCAGCGACTTCTTCTTCCATCCGTTCACTGAGCCATTGCTTGATCATGCTCTGGTAATTCAGAAACCGCGTCCGCGCCAGCCGCTTGATGCGCGCCAGCATCCTCGGATCAATCCGCAGCGAAATCGTCACCGACTCCAACGACTCGCTCGAGCCGGAAACCGCAGACTCCATCAGGCGCAAGTCCGGGCGGTTCTCCGACCAGAAGAGCGCCTCCGCCTCCTCCGTGTCGAAGATCGGCACCTCGTCCCAATTGGAAAATGTGTTCATGCTCTCGCGTCACCCGTCACTGCGCCAGGCTCTGGTTCACCTTGCGCTGGTAAAAAAATTGTTCTTCCAACTCGAACAGCCGCGCATGAATCACGCGCACCATCTTCCCGTTCGTCCGATACACGCTCACCACCCCCGCCCCGCCCGCCGACATCCCCAAGTTGATGAACCGCGCCTGCACCGAGAACCGCGCCGAATCCGGCAGCAACCGCACCGCGAACGCGTCTTCAAACGACTCCTCCACCTCGCGCTCCGTCAGGTTGGCGCTCATCTCGAACGGCGGCTTGTTCCAATCAAACTCCATAAACAGTTCTACCGCGCCTTTTCGTGCGCGGTGTATGCACAATGTATTTACAGCCGCCGGCCCGGCTTGTCAATTTGCCGCTCAATATTAATTCGCGTCAATTCCCGCAATTCGCGGATGAAAATCTGTATTTCATCCGCGTCCGTCTGCGGCTACCCTCTCGCCACTTTATGATCAAAACCGCACTCCTCTTCGCCGGCCAAGGCGCCCAAACCGTCGGCATGGGCCGCGACCTCGCCACCAACTTCCCTTCCGCCCAAGCATGGTTCGACCGCGCCAACGCCGCCCTCGGCTACGACCTCGCCGCCGTCTGCTTCAATGGCCCCGACAGCGAACTCACCAAAACCGAACACGCCCAGCCCGGCATCTTCCTCGTGAGCTGGGTCTGCTTCCAACTGCTCAGGGAGCGAGTCCAAAGTCCACAGTCCAAAGTCCAAAGTCACAGCCCGAATGCGACATTGGACATTGGACATTGGACATTGGACTATCAGGCCACCGCCGGACTTTCACTCGGCGAATTCACCGCCCTCACCGCTGCCGGCGCGATGAGCTTCGAGGACGGCCTCCGCGTCGTGCGCCAGCGCGGGAAGTTTATGCAAGAAGCCTGCAACGTCACCAAGGGCGGCATGGCCGCCGTCATCGGCCTCGACGAAGCCCCCACCCGCGAAGTCTGCGCCGCCGCTGGCGTCGTGCTCGCCAACCTCAATTGCCCCGGCCAACTCGTCATCTCCGGCGAGGAAGAAAAAATCATCACCGCCTGCGACCTCGCCAAAGCCAAAGGCGCGCGCCGCGCCATCCCCCTGCCCGTCGCCGGCGCGTATCACTCGCCGCTCATGGCCAGCGCGCAACCCAAACTCGCCGCCGAACTTGCCGCCACAAAAATCTCCACCCCCGCCGTCCCCGTCATCTCCAACGTCACCGCGCAACCGCACGGCGCGCCCGCCGAAATCAGCGCGCGCCTCGTCGAACAAGTCTGCGCATCCGTCCGCTGGGAGGAATCCATGCGCGCGTTGCTCGCGCAAGGCTACACGCGCTTCATCGAGCTTGGACCGGGCACGGCCTTGAGCGGCTTCATGAAACGGATCAACAAGGACGTGCAGATGCTGAACGTCGCCGACGCGGCGAGTCTGGAAGCGACCGTGAAAGCACTTTCAATTTAGCCACAGATGAAACACAGATTGAACACAGATAAAACCGGAGACGGTTTCGGCTGTTTCTTATCTGTGTTTCATCTGTGAAAATCTGTGGCTAAAAAAATCAGTTCAGCACCATCCCGCGCCGGATGAACGTCGGCGTGTCGAGGTCTTCGCCGTTGCGCACCGTCGGCTCGCTCTTGTCGAAGCGCCCCTTGGAAACAATCTCCAGCGGCAACTGTTCCTGCTTCATCTTCGGCCCGCCCTTGCGCGAACGCCCGCTCCCTGCCATCCGCCGCGCGGCCAGTTGCTCCATCTTTTCTGCCGACAACGCCGGGGGCGGCGGCACGAAACGCGAGGCAGGCCGCACCGCTTCCGTGGGATGCAGAAACTGCGTGTCCAACTCAGCGGCAGGCTCGGAATGTTTCGCAGTCTCGCCACTCGCGACAATCAGCGTCACCGCCAACCGATCCTTGAACGCCTCGTCAATCGCCGCGCCCATCAACACCTGCGCGCCCTCGCACTGACGGTTGATCTGCTCCATCACCCGGTTCACCTCCGCCATGGAAAGCCCCGGCCCGCCCACGATGCTCACCAGCGCCGACTGCGCCGCGCCGAGCGCGCGCCCGCCATCGAGCAGCGGATGCGCCACCAATTTCTCCACCACCTCGCGGCCACGATTCGGCCCGGAAGCCTCGGCTGTGGCAAAAACATTCTCCGCCTTGCCGTCGCGGATGAGTTCCCGCAGGTCGTCAAAATGAATCTCGATCAGCCCGTTGTAATTCAGCAACTGCCACACTCCGCGCACGCCGTCGGTGAGCATCTCACTGGAAATCTTGAAGGTATCGAGCAGGCTCGTGTTCTCGTCAATCAGCCGGACAATTTTTTCGTTCGCCAGACAGATGACTCCATCCGCCGCCGTCTGCAACCGCTCCAAACCCTGCTGCGCCTGCCTCGCGCGACGGCTCGCCTCGCACGCGAACGGCAGCGTCGCGAAACCCAGCGTCAGCGCACCCGAAGCCTTCGCCGCCCGCGCCACCGCCGGCGCGAGGCCGCTGCCAGTCTTGCCGCCCAAGCCCGCGACCACAAACACCACGTCCGCTCCCGCGAGCCACGTTTGCAATTTCGGCAAAGCCTCCGCCAGCACGGCGTCCACCTGCGCCGCGTTCGCCACATCGAGATCGCGCACCGCTTTGGCGGCGACCGGAATAAATTCCACCGCGCCCGCCGTCCCCTCGCTGTTCAGCACCGCGCATTGCAGCCCGGGCAGTGCCCGCGCGAGCAACTGCTGCACGATGTTGTTGCCGGCGCTGCCGACGCCGATGACTTTGATGCTGCGCATGGGAGTTTCGTTTTGCGTTGTCATAGCGGTGTTGGGTTATGCGCCGATGCGGCTGAAAATATTGCTGAAAGGATTTTTGAATCTGAATGGGAACAGTCCGGGGCTCGCCCGACGCCGCTGCTGGAGCGATCCAAACCTCACCAGACCGATGGCCGCTGCGAACTCCGGCTGGTCGAGCGCGGACGTGATGCCGCTGATGGAATTTGTTTTGCCCACGGAAACGTGCATGCCAAAAATCTGCTCCGCGAGTCTGGCGATGCCGGGGATGCGCGCCCCGCCGCCGCACAGGAAAATGCCGCCGCGCAGATGATTGAGCATGTCCGCACGCTCCAAATCCTGGCCGATGAGGTTGAAAATTTCCTCCAGCCGCAGGTGCATGATGCGGCGCAGATGATCGAGGTTGAGGGTCTTCGCAGGCAAGCCCACCTCGCCGGGAATCGTGATGGTCTGGCCGCGAGCGGCTTCGTCCGGCAACGCCGCGCCGTGTTCGAGCTTGAGCCCCTCGGCGCGACCGAGCGCGATTTTCAAGCCGATGGCGAGGTCGTTCGTCACGTGGTCGCCGCCGACCGCCAGCACGCCGGTGTGTTTGATAATGCCATCCACCGAGACGGTGTAATCCGTCGTGCCGCCGCCGAGATCAATGACGAGCGAGCCGAGTTCCTTCTGCTCCCTCGTCAGCAACGCGAGCGAGGAGGCGAGGCCGTTGAACACCACTTCCTCCACATCGAGCTGCAAGCCTTTCACAGCGAGGACGGCGTTTTGCAGGCGGTTCATGTTGCCGTGAACGACGTGAACCTCCACCTCCAACCGCGCGCCCAACAAGCCAACGGGATTCGCGATACGCTGCTGGCCATCCACCGTGAAGTGCTGGCGGAACGTCTGCAAAATGTGGTTCTCATGCGGCAGATTCACCGCCTTGGCGTTCTTCACCACGTCTTGCACGTCCTCATCGGTAATCTCCCTGTCGGCGGAAGCCACCGGATGCACGCCGCGATTGCTGAAGCTGCGAATGTGCGCGCCGCTGACGCCGAGATACACGCTGCGAATCTCCATCTCGGACGACTGCTCGGCCTCCACGATGGCGTTGCGCACGTCTTCCTCCACGGCGGTGGCGTCGGTGATCTCGCCCTTGCGGACGCCGCGTGATTTCGCCTGGCCCACGCCGATAATGTTCAGCGCGCCATCGGCATTGAGTTCGCCGACGACGGCGCAGACTTTGGACGTGCCGATCTCCAGACCGACGATGACGGAAGAATTATCAAACATTGCGTTTCCTATTGGTGGCGGGTTTGGCCTTGGGCGCGATGGGGACCACGGCGCGGGCGTCAATCAAACGGGTGGGAATATTGCTCGGCACGGCAAGGTCCAGCGCCCCGATGGCCTGACTCCGCGCCTGGCTTTGATCATAAACAAGTCGCCAGCGTTTCAACTGCCTCTCAAAATCGGCCAGCGCAAACGTCACCTCGCTGCCCTGCCCCGTCGTCACGACAAGCACGCCAGGCGACGACAAATCAATCCTCTGCAAATCCGCCAGCCCCACCATCGGCGACCGCTCGAACGCCACGATCAAATCCAGCGCCGCCCGCACCTGCGGCGAATCCAGCTTCCTGCCATCCGCAAGATTGATAGGGTCAATGCCCGCCAGCGTCGGCAACTGCTCGCCCGCCTGCGCCAACGGAGTCGCACGCTGCCGCAATCCGAGCGGCGACATCACCGCGCCCTCGCCGTCCACCTGAAAAACTTTCATGTCGTAGCCCCTGCCATCCGCACGCGGCTGCGGCGCGTAAGCCTGCGCCAGCGGCTGGCGTTCCGTCACACGAATCCGCAACGTGCGCGGCAGCACGCGCTCGATGGCGGCGGCCTTCACCAGCGGCACAAGTTCGAGATCGCGCTTCACACGACCGAGGTCGAGCGCGAGAAGATTATCCCCCGGCTTCACGCCAGCCCAGCGGCGCAGTTGATCCGCCGCCACCACACCGTCCGTCTGCACGTCAATCTGCTGCACGGCGAAATCCTTGTTCTGGTAGAGAAAATGATTCACCGCCCACTCGCCCGTGCGCCACACGAGGTAAAGCCCGAAGATTGTCCCCACAGAAACCGACACCGCGATCACGCCCCAGCGCATCCGCGTGGCGCGCACCTGGTCGGCGCGGAGCTTCACGTCCAGCAACACGCTGCGGCGGTCCAGCCGCCGGTTTTGATATTTTCGTTTGAACCAAGCCATAACATTTGGGAGGGACGGCATGTTGCCGTCCCAAAAATTAAACCGCCATCGGCGCGCGCTGCAACGCCAGCTCCACCATCCGCTCGCACAACGCCGCGAACTTCATCCCCGCCGCCGCCGCCGCCTTCGGCAACAAGCTCGTTTCCGTCATCCCCGGCAGCGTGTTCACCTCCAGCACCACAGGCTCGCCCGCCGCCGTCACCATCACATCCACCCGGCTGTAATCGCGCCCGCCAATCGCGTGAAACGCCGCGAGCGCCGCCGCCTGAATCCGCTGCGTCGTCGCCACATCAAACTCCGCCGGGCAGAAATATTCCGATGCGCCGGAGGTGTATTTCGACTGGTAGTCGTAAGCGCCGCTCCGTGGACGAATCTCCACGACGGGCAGCGCTTCGCCGTCAAGGATGCCAACAGTCGTCTCCCGTCCGCAAATTTTTTCTTCAAGCAACACGGGCGAGCCGTAGCGGAAACTCTCCGCCAGCGCGCCGCGCCATTCCTCCGCCCGCTCCACAAAATGCAGCCCCACGCTCGAACCCTGGCACGCCGGCTTCAGCACCACCGGCAATTCCCAGCCCGCAGGCCACGGCGCGGCCACCGATGTGATCACCGCGAACTTCGCCGTCGGCACGCCCGCCGCGATGAATGCGCGCTTGCTCAAAATTTTGTCGAACCCTATGCGGCTGGCCTCCGCGCCGCACCCGGTGTATGCCACGCCGAGTTCATCGAGCCGCCGCTGCACCGTGCCATCCTCGCCGTAGGTGCCGTGCAACGCGAGGAACACCACGTCCGTATCCGGCGGCAACGCCCAGCCCACTTCGGCGGGGTCAACCTCCTCGACCTCGTGGCCGAGCGACTCCAACGCATCCGCCACCGCCGCGCCGGAGCGCAATGAAACTTCCCGCTCTGCACTAGGCCCGCCCAGCATCACAGTGATTTTCATTTTTTTGCCTTTGCGTTTTGGGTTTTTAGTCTTCACCGATGATTTCAACCTCCGTGTGCAAATCAATTCCCCTCTCAGCTTGCCTCGCATCAAGGATAGCAAGTTTATACCCGTGAGATTTCATATGCGGTCAATGTTGTATTGTTCTAAAAGCGACCAAACATCCTTCAGATTTGTCTGAATATAATCATCTAACCAAGGCCACTCCCGCTCGGCTGACACTATTTTGAAATGAACCCTCACTTTTTTCACCTTTTTCGCCAAATGAATCAACTTTGGTAGCCATCGAATGGCGTCGCTGTTCACCATAGCCAGAAAACGAGTAGGATCGTTGCGAAATTCCGACATTTTATGTGTCGCTCTCGGTGAAAGATCAATGTGGGCAGAGTTAGAAAGATATGAACAGTTATTACGCCTCAAATTAGTTTCCAAGGACGCAAACCAACCATGAGCTGGCGGATTCCAAAGCCGAAAATAATTCACAAGACGAAACGAAAGTTCCCGAGCTTCCATCTGATTTTTCCAGCATCGATCTTCATGAAATTCCCTGGGAGACGGGTTAACGGCTAAAGTTAGAATCTCGGCATTTTCCAAGTCTCCAAAAAATGGAATTGGATGTCTGATAGGGAATTTTTTTTCATCGTAAAATTCGGGAATTTGATTGTCCGTATGAGCAACCGTTGTTTGAACTTCATTTACCAACTTTACAAGTTGATCGCTTGGGCTGAATTCAGTGAACATAGTTGATATAAGATTTTGCCACTGGCTATCACCATTCCAGATAATCGTCTTTCTCGGGAACACACTAGATGGATTGTCGTCGATAATTATATCAGGTTTCCCGGCAAACCCGGAAAAAAAACCAGCCAAGCCGTGTTCTTCTGCTTTGGAGCGAGCATAATCACCGCCTGCTCCAGACCAAAGATACAAACCTGAATCAGGATATTCTGCGTCAATCTTCCGACGTAATTGCCTCAAAATTTCTTTGGCACGCGGGTCAACACCTTCGTTGCTGTTCAGCAACGTACCGTCTACATCCAAAAAAATATTGACGCTCATGCGGTTAATTCTTCACCGATGATTTCAACCTCCGTGTGCAAATCAATCCCCCGCTCCGCCTTCGCGTGCTGACGGATAATCTCGATCAGCTTCAACACCTCGCCCGCCGTCGCCTTGCCGTCGTTCACGATAAAATTCCCGTGCTCGGCGGAAACCAGCGCGCCGCCTACGCGCGCGCCCTTCAGTCCGAGTTCCTCCACTAATTTTCCCGCAGGGATCGCCTCCGGATTCTTGAACGTGCAGCCCGCGCTCGGCATCGCCGGCTGACAGTCCCAGCGCTTGCGGTTGAACTCATTCAGCTTCGCCTCGATCTCCGTGCGCGGCGCGGGCACGCCCTTGAACACCGCGCCCAGAGCGATGTGCGTCTTGAAAAGTGGACACGCGCGATACTGAAACTCAATCTCGCAGCGGGCCAGCTCGCAAATCAAACCGCTCCCATCCATCACGCGCACCGACTCCACGAAATCAAACGTCGCGCCGCCCATCGCGCCCGCATTCATCCGCAGCGCGCCGCCGACGCTGCCGGGAATGCCTTCCAGAAATTCCAGACCGCCGAGGCTCGCACGCTTCGCCGCCGCCGCAACCTCCTTCAACTTCGCGCCCGCGCCGCAGCGCAGCCGCTCGCCATCCACCGTCACGCGGCTGAAGTGCGCGGTCGCCAGCGAAATCACCACGCCGCGAAAACCGCCGTCGCGCACGAGCAGGTTCGAGCCTCGCCCCAGCACAAAAAATTCCTGCCGCTGCTCTCCGCAAAATTTTACGACCGCCGCCAGATCCGCGTCAGACGCAGGCTCGACAAAAACATCCGCAGGCCCGCCCACGCGCATGGTCGTGCGCTTGGCCAGCGGCTCGTCGCGGCGGATGACCGTCGCGGGCGAGACTCGGGCGGCGAGTCCGGCGGCGATGTCGGTGTTTTCCAGGGTTGTGTTCATGCGCTAGGATTTCAACGCTTGTAAAATATGTTCCGCAATCTTCTCCGCCGCCTTCGGCGCGTGCTTTTTTGCCAGCGCGGTTTGGATTTCCGCCCGCGCCGCCGTGGCTTCCATCAGTTCGCAGAGTTGCGCGGCGACCTTTTCCGGCGTGCCGTCCTTCTGCTCCAGCAACCGCGCCGCGCCGGTCGCGGCGAACGCGCGGGCGTTGTGGAACTGGTGGTTGTCCGCTGCGGTCGGCAGTGGCACGAGCAACGTGGGCAGCCGCAGCGCGGCAATTTCGGCGAGCGAGGATGCGCCGGCGCGGCTCACGGCGGCGGTGGCGGCGTGGAGCGCGAGTTCTATTTCCTCGAGGAAGGGTTGCACGACGGCGCGGCAGCCGTGCGCGGCGTAGGCGGCCTTGACCTTTTCCACATCGTTCGCGCCGGTGAGGTGCAGCCATTGCCAGACGGAGGCGCGGCCGGCGAGTGCGGGCAATGCGGAGAGAATCATTTCATTGACGCCGCTCGCGCCCTGACTGCCGCCCATGACGAGGACGACGGGGCGCGCGGGGTCGAGGCCGAGCGCGGTGCGGTAAATCGAAGCTGGGATTTGCGGGAACGGAGACGGGCCAAATTGCAGGCGCACGGGCGTGCCGACGACGAGAGTATCGCGGGCGTGAAGGCGTTGGGCGGTTTCGGGAAAGCCTACGAAAGCCTGGTCCACGAAGCGTGCGAGGAAGCGGTTGGCGCGGCCGGGGATGGTGTTGGATTCGTGGAGGAAGGTTTTTGCGCCGGACTTTTTCGCGGCCAGCACGGGCGGCGCGGCGGTGAACCCGCCCATTGCAAGGACGGCGTGCGGCGGGCGGGCGGCAAAATGTTTCAGCGCCGCGCTGCGCGATTGCCAGAAGCTGCGGGCGAAGGAAATATAATTCCGGTCCTGCAACGCGACGGCGGGGAGGGTGATGATTTCCATGCCGCCGATATTTTTCACGGCCTGCTGGTCCACGTCTTTGGGCGAGATGAGGAGCGTGACGGCGCAGCCGCGTTTCATGAGTTGTCCGGCGACGGCGAGGCCGGGAAAGAGGTGGCCGCCCGTGCCGCCACAGGCGATGGCGATGCGGGGCGTTGGGGCGGCGGCGTTCATTGGGCGGTTTGCAGGCCGGGGATTTCGTCTGTTTCGGCGGCGAGGTCGGGAGCTGCGGCGGGTTCGCGCGCCTGGCGGGCTATGCTCAACAGCACGCCGACGCAGACGAGCATCATGAGGAGGTTCGAGCCGCCGTAGCTGATGAATGGGAGCGGGAGGCCTTTGTTTGGAAGGACGCTGGTGACAACGGCGATGTTGATGAAGGCCTGCAGTCCGATGAGAAACGTGATGCCCGCGCCGAGCAGAAGCCCGAAGGTGTCGCGTGCGTGATACGCGATGTAAAGCCCGCAGGCGACGATTAGCATGAATGCGGCGATGACGGAGATGGTGGCGATGAAGCCGAGTTCTTCGCCGATGATGGAGAGGATGAAATCGGTGTGGTGTTCCGGCACGAAGCCGAGTTTCTGCCGTCCGTTGCCGAGGCCGAGGCCGGTCCAGCCGCCCGCGCCGAGCGCGAGCATGGCTTGATAGGCCTGGTAGCCGACGCCGGATTTGGTCTGCTCCAGATCGAGCCAACTGAAGATGCGTTTCATGCGCATCGGGTCGCGCAGGATGGAAACGGTCAGGCCGATGGCTGCCAGCACGAGCGGCGGCACGAAATATTTCCAGCGCACGCCGGCGATCAGCAGCATCGCCGCGCCGACCGCCGCGAGGAGAATGGTTGAGCCGCGATCGGGTTCGACGAAGATCAGGCCGAGCACGACGGCGATGAA
>JANMJO010000055.1:0-5041 GCA_031371425.1 Verrucomicrobiales bacterium
CCGCAAGTCGCGCGTGTGCAGCGCGCGGAATTCTGCGGGCGTGAGAATGGCTTCAAGCGAATTCATTTCCGTTCCAAACCTATCCCGATTTCGTCCGCATGTAATGGAAAAGATACTGCTGCGCGTAGCCGGCGTGCGGGCCGAAATGCGTCGCCGCAAACTTCTCAATGCGCTGCGCGCTCGCCCGGCGTTTGGGAAAATAAAGTTGCTGCAACGCCCGCATCACCCACACATCCACCGGAAACGCAGCGTCGAAACCATAGCCGAACAGCAGCACGCAGTCCGCGATCTTCCGTCCCACGCCCGGCAGCTCCAGCAGTTGCGCCCGCGCCGCGTCGAGCCGCAGGCCGCGCACGTCTCCCGTTTGGAGTTCCGCCTTCAGGCGGTTCGGGGCACGCCCCACACCCGGCCGCGTAAACGCGGAACTCCCAACCAAAGAAAGGCCGCGCAGACTTTCCAAATCAATCTTGCCCGACGCCACCGCCCGCGCTGTGCCGAGCAGATACGGCGCGCGAAAACCCATCTTGCAATCGCGCAAGTCGGCTTCGGTCAGCGCGGCAATCCGCGCGGCGGTGGGGAATGAACAGCAACTGGATGTAGCGCGGACATTCCTGTCCGCGAGTTCACGGGACATTCCTGTCCCGTGTTCCAAGAAACTGGCGACTGGAAAGTCGCCAGAACCCGCAGGCTGGAAAGCCTGCGCTACAGTTCCCTTCGCGCCGCGAGCTTCGGAAATCGCGTTTAAACCCTCCACCGGCTCGCCGTAGCGCTCGCACAGCAGCTCCACGATCTGCCGGATTTGCACGATCTGTTTCGTGGAGGAGAGGATGAATGACGCCAGACATTCCCACGGCTCCTGCCGCAGCAGCCGCAGTCCGCGACACGCCGCCACCGCCGAGCGCATCGGCGCGTCGTCGGGAAAAGTTTTCAGCACGGCGGCGAAATCCAGTTCCGTCTGGAGATAATTTTCCAGCCAGCGCCAGTCAGCCACCGGCGCGGCCACTTCCGCCGCGATGCCGCTGCGCGTCTGCCGCAGCCGCACCCAGCGTCCGCCGATAACGCCGTCCCAACAGACTTCAGGTAGGGCGGGCAGTCCCCTGCCCGCCGTGGTTTGAAATGACGACGGCGCGCACGGAGTGACGCGCCCTACCGGAGACGGCGGGCGCGGAATGACGCGCCCTGCCGGAGTTTCTACGCGCCGCCAGCGGAAGGCTTGGCCGGATTCCAGCGTCGCCGCGAGGTCGTAGTCACGCACGGCAAAAACTTTTTTGCGGGAGGTTTTTTCAAAACTGCAGCAGCCGACGTGAGGAGGCTCTGATTCCCGACCTGTTTGAGCCTCGTCACCTCGGCTGCTACGCGGTTTTAAAATTGGCTCGCGGGTCGCCATTTCAGCGGAGATTCCGGCACTCGTAGAGTTGCAGCCAGCGGATGGTCTGGCCGTAATAATTCACCGGGAAGACGCCCGCCGGCGTGACGCTGGCGAATTGCTCCGCAAGCTGCGCGGGCGGCGACTGCGGTTTGTCATCGCCAGCCACGCTGATGAAAATTGCGTTTTCGCCTCGGCGATTTTCGTAGCCGGGCCAGAAATAAAACTGGTTCTTCGGCGTGTCGCTCGGCAGGCAGAAACTTTCCACGCCATCGCGGCGGAGCTGGAACGCCATCTGGCTCGTCACGCCGTAATGGCCGCCGATGACGAAGACTGGCTTGCCTTCGCCGAGCAGTTTCACCCGCGCATCGCGAACGATGTCGCCGCTCGCACGCCAGGCGCAGACGCGAGAGAGTTCGCGGGGCAAGGGACGTTGCAGCAGTTTTTGCAGGAGCGCGGGATGGTGCAGCAACGCGACGGTTGTGAGGCCGAAAATCAAACCCGTCGCCAGCCAGCGGCGTGGGGCGCGTGCATCCCAGAACGTGACGGCGAGGCAGAACAGCGGCAGGACCGAGGGCGCGATCCAGTTGGGCATCACGCGGGAATGGCACGACCACAGCGCGTAAACGAGGAACACCGGCGCGCCCATCGCGAAGAGGTAGGTTTGCAACGCGGTTTTTTCCGCGCGCCGCCAGAAGGCGATGGCCGCCCAGACCATCAGCACGAAGAAGACGGGATTCAGCAGAGCGAATTCGTTGGCGAGAAATTCGTGGAGCGTGAATTTCCAGGAGTCGCCCGCGTGAGCGTCGCCGGCGACGTGCGTGACGGTGATCCAACCGTGCTGCCAGTTCCAGAGGAGCACGGGCAGCGAACAAAGCGCATTGACGAAGAGCGCGAGGTAGATTCCCGGTCGGCGGAGTTGCGCCCGCGCCGGTTTGCACAGCGCGAAGAAGGTTGCCCAGCAGAGCAGTTGGAAGAGCGCGGTGTATTTGCTCAAGAAGCCCAGCCCCATCCACAGGCCGACCCACAGCCAGTCGCGCGTCGTCGAGTGGGTCTGCACGGCGCGCCAGCCTGCGAGCATCGCCGCCGTCCAGAACAACACCGAGAGCGGGTCAATGGTCATCAGCGTCGCACCGACGGCGAGCATGGGCGTAGCGGCGAGGATGACTAGCAGGAAAAATCCGGCGCGGGCGTTCACCTCGCGGGCGATGAAGCGCAGCACCAGCCAGCCCGTCACGGCGGTGATGACGGGCGCGAAGAACCGCACGCCGAACGTGGTATCGCCAAAAAGTTTTGTGCCGAGCCAGATAGTGTCGGCGATGAGCGGCGGCTTGCTGTAGTAGGAGAGCGCGAGGTGTTTCGACCAGAGCCAGTAGTAGGTTTCGTCCTCGCTCAACTCCAGAACGCCAGCGGCGAGGTAGGCGAGGCGGGCAATCAGAGCAAGGGCAAGCGCCAGATAGCCCAGCCGCAGCCAGTGTTGCGCTAATTGCGAATTGGCGGGATGTGGCGCGACGGTTTTAATTTTGAATTCGGAATTTGAAATTCGCAATTCGGGATTCAGCAGCGAGGGCAATTGCTGTTGCCAGAGTGGGAAAAACTTTTTACCCGCGCTTTGCCAGAGTTGATCCAGCATCCACACGCCGGTGGCGGCGTAGCCCGCGCCGAGAATCCAGCCGGCCAGCACGTCGGCAGGAAAATGCACGCCGTTGTAGATGCGGGAGAAGCTGACGGTGAACGCGAGCGGCAGCATGAACCACAGGCTGCGCCGCCCGTAGTAGATGAAGACGATCATCGCGGCGGCAGCCCAGTTGGCGGAGTGGGACGACGGCATGGAGTTGTCGCGGCCCGCGAGGACGAGCTGGTGCACGCCTTCCAACGCGGCGAAGGGACGCAGGCGCAGCACGGCGTGTTTGATTGTGTTGCAGATGAAAGTATCGCCGAGCGGCAGGATGATGAGGAGCATCAGCAGCATCACGCGCACGCGAGTGTTGCCCTTCACGATGAGCGCGATGCCGAGCGCGAGCAGCAGCGGGAAGAAAGCGGAGTTGCCGCTGGCGATGGGCATGAGCCAATCGAAGAAGGGATTCTGCAACGTCGAGTTGCCAAAGCGGAACAGCGCGGTATCGAGGGTTTGCAGCCAGTGCATTGCGGGGAGTGTAGCGGGAAGCCGGCGGATGAAAACTCAATTGCACGGCGGAACGTCTCCGGCGCGTGCCGTCACGAGGGAATCCCGTCAGGATTCGGAACGCGGGTCAGGTAGGGCGGGCAGTCCCCTGCCCGCCGCCGGTTGCAACCATCGCGTTCGGATTTACCACGACGGCGCGCACGGCCCGTCTCGCCATAGCGAAGCGAAGGCGGAAGTGACGCGCCCCACCCGCGCCTGCGCCGCTGCAACGGCAGAAAAAAAGGCGACCCAGTCTTGGGTCGCCCGTGTGAAGTCAGCGAGGGGTGGGATTATTTGCCGGGTTCAGTCGGCATCTTCGCGCTGTTCCAGCCGGAGATGCCGGCGGACATGTGCTTGATGTTCGTGTAGCCCAGTTTCTTCGCCGCATCCGCTGCCGCCGCGTAGGCGCCGCATCTCGGGCTGCCGCAGTAGGCGATGATGAGGGTGTTTTTATCCGCCGGCAGGCTGGCCGCCAGGTTGTTCTTGACGGCGCCCCATCTCAACGCGCCCGGCACATGCCCGGCCTGGTAAGACGCCGGGCCGTTGACGTCAATGATCACGGCGGACTTGGCGTCCACAGCGGCCTTGACGTCCTTCAGGCTGATGTCGGCAAATTCGCCGGCGTAAACCGACGCCGCAAAAAACGCCGTCGCCACGAGTGCAATAATTTTTTTCATGTTCGTATGTTGGTTGTTGGTTAATCGTTCGGCTGTTTGACCGGGTTGGCGGGCGAATGTTCATTCGCCATCGAATCAAGAGACGCCGCCAGCGTCATCCGGTTACAAAGAAGTTGTGCCTTGTCGTCCGGCGCGGACTGCCAACGCTGGGTTAGAGCAATGGAATCCCATTGGGATTCGGTAGGGCGGGCAGTCCTCTGCCCGCAGCCGGTTGCAACCAGCGCGTTTGGATTTACCACGACGGCGCGCACGGAGTGACGCGCCCTACCTGCGCCAGCGCCAGAGGCGCGGCATCGTTGTAGAACGTCCTTCGCAAAAAGAGGGAGCCTCGTCAGAGGCCGCATGGTGACCGTTCCGTAGCGGCTACTCGGCAGTTTGATTCCATGTCCCGCCAAAACGCAGCCATGCAAGATAAATCAAAATAGTCAGAGCCGCGCTGCCTTCGACAACGAAGCCGCCGAGACCGTCACTAATTTTATCGGCGGCGAGTTTGGTGAAGATTTGATACGCGCCGTACAGCACGACTGCGCCGACCGCATACCAAAACTAGGTTGTCATAGTTCGTTCTCCTTTCATGAGGTCATCTTCACCGTTTCGTTGGCCGGCTTGCGGACTTTGCGTTCTGCCCATTCGTAAAGCACCGGTAACAACACAAGCGTCAGGAAAGTGGAACTGATAATTCCGCCAATAACGACGGTAGCAAGCGGGCGTTGCACTTCCGCTCCCGCGCCGCTGGCAATCGCCATCGGCACGAAGCCGAGGCTGGCAACGGCAGCGGTCATCAGCACCGGGCGCAAACGCGTGAGCGAGCCTTCCACGACGGCGGTGAGCAGG
>JANMJO010000119.1:0-7087 GCA_031371425.1 Verrucomicrobiales bacterium
CAGAAAAGCGCACTATCTGAAGATCGAACAAATGGTAAAAACCCTTTGTTTATTGAACCAATCGGGTTTTGTGCCGTGAAAGAAGGATGGTGGTAGGTGATGGATTCGAACCATCGAAGACGTAAGTCAGCAGATTTACAGACTGCCCCCGTTGGCCACTTGGGTAACCTACCAAATTCAAAAAATGCCGCCTGCTCACACTGGTTCGGCCAAACCGGACTTTGTCATCAGCACCTGATTTTGCGTCCTGATGATTCAAAATGGTCTCAACAATCTGGCCGGGCAGCGTGAAAAAAAGCGCCTATCACCATCAGATGGCAAAAGGCGGAAATCCCAACGCGTGCCGCACTCGCTGCAATACGCCAGCAGCGCGGTTACTTTGCACTATTGAAAATTCAGAGCAAGCTCATTTGTAAGAGCTGTCGGTGCGCTGTATCGGACACCCTCGAACACGGCCCGGAAATCTGTCCGCAGGGGAAGGATGTTCCCAACATCAACACCCTTGGAAACCCGAATTCGACACCCGAAGAAAAAAGCTGGAGCCAGTTGCCGGATTTGAACCGGCGACCGACGGTTTACAAAACCGTTGCTCTACCACTGAGCTAAACTGGCTGCCATATCTGCAAACATCGGCAAACTCATCCGATTAAGGGCGACATCGAACCCTCCAAACCAAGACGAAGCCAACGACCACGCTGTGTATAGTCTGACACAGCGCACGGGTCAAGCCGCCGGGTCGTTGATCTGGGGTTGCCATGGGTCGTTCCGCCTTGTTGAGTCCGTTGAGAATCGGATTTGCTCTTGCCCGCAATATTCACGCCCGGCATATTTTCGCGATTGTGATTACCCTCTTTTATAAAACCGGACGGCTGGCGTGTGCGACGATGTTTTTTGTTCTGGGTGCTTCCGTTCTCCGGGCGGCGAACGATGTCCCCCCCACGGCTCCGACGCTGCAGGTGGCTGATCAATTTTTTCCCGCGATTCCCAAGGACGGGTTCGGCAAGGACTATCTGTTCAGCGCGTCCATGATTCCGCAAGGGCAGTCGCCCACCAGCCACGGGCTGGCAGGCAAGGTCGTGCGGTTTGAATTGTTCCCCGACAGCGTGGACATGTATGAATCCACCAAAGGTCTGGTGGTGACGGAGGACCTTCCGGCGCGCCGGCTGCTGGCGAACTTTCCCATCGTGCGCCGCGAGGCGGGCCGGGTGGTGATTGATTTCAACAAGGGCATGCGCCGCGTATTCACGCAGTCGTGGACGGACGGCGGCAACCTCGATTTCTCGGCGCACGACAACGTGCTGGAGGTGCCGGAAAGCCGCGTGTTCGAGACCCGCGCCGACGGCCCGCAGCTCACCATCCGCCAGAGCGTCCAGACGCGCAGCCGCGAGAAGAACGCCGATGTGGAGTCGCGCTACGAGGTCCGGTATTTCATCACGCCCTACCAGCCCCGGGATTTCAAAGGCAAGGAGCCAAGCCAGGTGGACTCACGCTACACGAAGTTTTTTGAGACGGAAGGCCGCCTCGAACCCGTGACAGGCCGCGTGTCCTCGCGCATCGCGCACTTCGACCTGAAGCAGCCCGTGGTCTTCTATTACTCCGCCAACACGCCGTCGGAATACGTCGAGGCGGTCAAGGACGGCATCCTTTACTGGAATCGCGTGTTCGGCCGCGAAGTCGTGCATGCAAAAAAAGCGCCCGAGGGCGTCACCGCGCCCGACGCCAAATGCAACGTCGTGCAATGGGTGCCGTGGGACACCGCCGGCTTCGCCTACGCCGACGTGCTCGTGGACCCGCTCAACGGCGAATCCAAGCACGGCCAAGCCTACATGACCACCGCCTTCACCTTCAACGGCAAGGCCCGCGCACGCGCACTGCTGCGCACGCTGGAAGAAATCGCCAAGCCCAAGACCGATGACAAAAAAGGCGCGGCACAGCTCGCCGTGCCGTTCCTCGCCAGCGGCGCGTGCTGCGAAACCGACAACCAGCAGTTCGCCCGGCAGTTCGCCCACGGCCTGCAGGAAGTGCTGGCCAACGACACCCTCACGGACGAAGCAGTGCTGCGCGTCGCCCAGGATTATCTCCGCGAAGTCGTCGCGCACGAGGTCGGCCACGTGCTCGGCCTGCGCCACAATTTCGCCGGCAGCCTCGCCGGAACGCTCTCCCGCAAGGAACTCGACGCGTGGTTCAGGGCCTACACCACCGGCCAGCCGCTCGACGCCTTCACCAACAAACTCGCCAGCATCTCGATGATGGAATACACCGTGTTCAAAGGCGGCGCTTTCATCGGCTGGCAGATACGCACCTCCAAGCAACCCCTGCCCCACGACCGCGCAGCCATCCAATGGGGTTATTTCGATAGCCCGGAGGCGCGCACCAACAAACTGCTCTTCGCCACCGACGACGACGCCGGACACTACGGCGATGTGCGGACTTTCGACTACGGCAACGATCCCGTCGTCAACGCCTACGCCGAGACCGCGCAGCTCATCGAATTCCTGCCGAACAGCCTCATCGAAACTTTCATCCGCGCCCGCGCCCCGCGCAATCCGCAGGACCGCATCCCCCTCGCCCAAGTCAACCTGAGCTTCACCACCCTCGCGCACGAGCTGGCCGCGCTGTTCGCGGACGAGCTCCTGTGGTTTCGCGCCGAGACACGCTCCCTGCGCGTGGAGAACCAGTTTGAATTCATCGGCGACCTCAACCTCAAAGACCGCCAGATGGCCCATTGGAAATCGCTCAACTCCCAGATCGAACAGCTCGGCGGCGTGGACCGCGCCCTGTTCTCCGCCCTCCCCGCAGACCTGAAGCTGGAGCTGAAAGCCGAACCCTCCACCGTGCCGGTCGTGCAACGACTCAGCGCCACGAACCTCACCGCCCGTCTCGAAAAACTCCTCGTCTCCACCAACTACGCCACCTTCGTCGGCTTGGATGACCGGAAATATTCCTTCACCAAGGAAGAGCGCGAACTCATTGTCCAGCGCGGTAAAAAATATTTCGCCGATCTCGAGGACGAATTCATCAAGCAGGCCTGCCTGAAACTGGAGGACGCCCCGCGCAACCTCGGCAGCGAGGCCAACGACGCCGTGGGC
This sequence comes from Verrucomicrobiales bacterium, assembly GCA_031371425.1. Taxonomy (GTDB): domain Bacteria; phylum Verrucomicrobiota; class Verrucomicrobiia; order Limisphaerales; family JAFMIX01; genus JAFMIX01. The sequence continues at coordinate 3,090 of JANMJO010000119.1, forward strand.
GAGGACGACGTCACCGCCCGGCTCGAACAGCGCATCATCGAACTTGCCCGATACGTCATCACCGCCCGCGCCGACACCAACCGCATCTCCGGAAAAGTGGACAAGAGCTACGTGCAGGTCGCCGAATTCAAATACGACCAAATAACGCGCCTCGCTGCCGCGAAAGCGCTGAACCCCAAGACCGGCTCCTTCAAAAGCTGGGCCGATGACGCCAAGTCCGACCTCAACGCGCTGCTGAAAAAACTCCTCAACGACGCCCTCAACCTCGACCATTTCAAAGACTTCACCCCCTCGCTACTCTCGCGCCCCCTGCGCCAGTGGTATCAGGACCAACAGGAAATTCTGCAACTCCTCCCCACCGCGCCGGGCGTGCAGCCACCCACCAACGCCCCGCCCGCGCAGCCGAGATAGCACCGGCGTTTTCAGCGCGAGAACCTTGCCGCACCCGCCGGCTTCTGGCTTAATTCGCGCCGCCACAAATTTGAGCCATGTCAGCCAAACACAAAAAAGATTCCGGCCAGCCCGAATTGCCCATCGAAGGCGCTCCCCACGCGCCCGCAGAAACCCAGCCCGCCGCGAAGACCAACGGCAACGGCGCGACTCATGTGCTCGCGGAAGATATTTCCCAAGCCATCGCCCACAAGCCATTTGATCCAAAGCAGCTCGCCGTCGGCTTGCACACGCGCGTGGATCGCGGGTTTCTGGATTACGCCAGCTACGTCATCCGCGATCGCGCGATTCCAAATCTTGCGGATGGTTTGAAGCCCGTGCAGCGGCGCATCATGTGGGCGTTGCACGAGAAGGACGACGGCCGCTTCATCAAGGTCGCCAATGTCGTCGGCCACACGATGCAGTATCATCCGCATGGCGATGCCTCCATCGGCGACGCGCTCGTGGTGCTGGCCAACAAGCGTTATCTCATCGAGGGCCAGGGAAATTTCGGCAACATCTTCACCGGCGACCCCGCCGCTGCCTCGCGTTACATCGAGTGCAGGCTCACGGAACTCGCGCGCACGGAACTGTTCAATGACGAGATCACCGAGTTCATCCCCAGCTACGACGGACGCAACAAAGAACCCGTCTCGCTCCCCTGCAAACTGCCGCTCACGCTCATGCTCGGCGCGGAAGGCATCGCCGTCGGGCTAGCCGCGCGGATTTTGCCGCACAATTTCCCCGAGCTGCTCGAGGCGCAAATCGCCATCCTCAAGAAGCAGCCGTTCAAATGCCTCCCGGATTTCCCGACCGGCGGCCTGATGGACGCCCGCGATTATCAAGACGGCAAAGGCTCGGTGAAAGTCCGCGCCAAGATCAAGACCAAGGACGAAGCCACCGTCGTCATCAAAGAGATTCCGCCCACGACCTCCACAGAATCGCTTATCGCCTCCATCGAGGACGCGGTGCAGAAGGGCAAGTTGAAGGTGAAATCCATCAACGATTTCACGTCCGAGAATGTCGAGATCGAGATCAAGTGTCCCACCGGCGTGGACGCGGAGAAGCTCGTGGACGCGCTCTACGCCTTCACCGATTGCGAGGTGTCCATCAGCAGCCGCATCATCGTCATCAAGGACAACCGCCCCGTTGAGCTGACCGTTTCGGAAATCCTGCGCGAGAACACCGAGAAGCTCATCGAGATTCTCAAGCGCGAACTCGCGTTGCGCGAGCAGCAGCTCCTCGACGAACTGCATTACCGCACGCTCGAACGCATCTTCATCGAGGAGCGCATCTACAAGCTCATCGAGAAATGCAAAACGTCCGAGGCCGTCACCGCGGCGGTGTATGAAGGCTTCAAGCCCTTCAAACGCCAGCTCGTGCGGGACATCGTGGACGCCGATGTGGAACGCCTGTTGCAAGTCCGCATCCGCAGAATTTCGCTCTTCGACATCAACAAGCACCGCGAGGAGATGGAGAAAGTCAAAGCCGACCTCGCCGAGACGCTGAAGAATCTCAAGAACCTCACGCGCTACGTCATCGGCCATCTCGAAACGTTGCTGGAGAAATACGGCCCGCTCTACCCGCGCCTCACCACCAAGTCCGCACGCCACGAGGAGGTGGATGTGAAGGCCGTCGCCTTCAAGTCCTTCAAGGTCGCCTACGACCGCGAGACCGGCTACGTCGGCTACAAAGTCAGCGGTGAAGAATTCAAACTCGAATGCACCAAGTTCGACAAGGTGCTGCTCGTGTTCAAAGACGGCACCTACAAAGTCGCCGAGCTGCCGGAGAAACTATTCGTCGGGCCGGAACTGTTCTACTGCGGCCTGCCCGACCGCGAAAAGATTTTCACCTGCGCCTACACCGACCGCAACGCGAGCTACCTCAAACGCTTCACCTTCGGCGGCACGATCATGAACAAGGCGTATCTCTGCATCCCGGACAAGTCGCGCATCCTGTTCTTCGCGCCGGAAACGCCCAAGGTGCTTTACGTCCGCTACAAACCCGCGCCGCACCAGAAAGTCAGCCAGCAGACGTGCGACCCGAAGCAGATCGAAGTGAAGTCGCCCAAGACGCGCGGCCGGCAGATTTCCATCAAGGACATCTCCTCCGTGACCGCCGAGCCGACGCGCGGCTGGGACGAGAAAGCGGCCACGACGGAGATTGTGTTTGTGTGAAAGTTGGAGTCCAAGCTTTAGCTTGTCGGGAAAGCTGCCGAAACGGAGCAAGCTGAAGCTTGGACTCCAACGACCGGCGCTCCTACTTCTTGCCGGAGAAAATCTGGAACAACCCCAGCGCGCACAACACGCCGCCGCCGATGTAGAGCCACATCGGCTTGTCGCCGGGCGAGCCGGTGAAGAGGTTGTTGACCCTGCCGCCGACGGATTCCGCCATGTTGTGACCCCACACCACAAGCAGCACGCCCACGACCAGACAGATAACGCCTATTCCTTTTTGCATATTAGTAATTAATCAATCCACCCGGCAATACGCCGCCAGCCCGTGCAAGCCGCCTTCGCGACCGAAGCCGCTTTCCTTGTAGCCGCCGAACGGGCTCGTCGGGTCGAACTTGTTGTAGGTGTTCGCCCAGATGACGCCGGCGCGCAGCTTGTTGACCATCTTGAAAATCTTGCTGCCCTTGTCCGTCCACACGCCCGCGCTCAAGCCGTAGGGGATGTTGTTCGCCCGCTCAAAGGCTTCTTCGGGAGTCCGAAAAGTCATCACACTTAAAACCGGGCCAAAGATTTCTTCGGAGGCGACGCGGTGCGCGTGAGTCACGCCGGTCAGGAACGTGGGCGGATACCAATAGCCTTTCGCCGGGAGCGCGCACTGCGTCTGCGTCAATTCCGCGCCTTCGTCCACGCCGCTTTGCACCAGCTCGCGGATTTTTTCGAGCTGCGGCCGCGAATTGATCGCGCCGATGTCGGTGTTTTTGTCGAGCGGATTGCCGACGCGCAAGGTCTGAATGCGGTCGCGCAGTTTCTTGATGACCTTGGAATAAATTCCTTCCTGCACGAACAGCCGCGAGCCCGCGCAGCAGACATGGCCCTGGTTGAAATAAATTCCCGCGATGATGCCTTCGATGGCCTGATCAATCGGCGCGTCCTCGAACACGATGTTCGCCGCCTTGCCGCCGAGTTCGAGGGTGAGTTTGGGAATCTTCGGAGCGCCGATTTCCAAATCGGCACGTTGACGTGAGTTTTGGGACGAGCTGGTTTGGAAACCGGCGCTCCGCTGCGCCATCGTTCGCGCAATCAGCTTTCCAACATCGGTCGAACCGGTGAACGCAATCTTGTCCAAGTCCGGATGATTGACGAGCGCCGCGCCGGTCTCGCCCGCGCCGGTGACGATGTTCACCACGCCTTCGGGCAATCCCGCTTCCTGAAAAATCTGTGCCAGCCGCAGCGCCGTGAGGCTCGTGGTCTCGGCGGGCTTGAGCACAACGGTGTTGCCGCATGCGAGCGCGGGCGCGATTTTCCACGCGGCCATGAGCAGCGGAAAATTCCACGGAATGATCTGCCCCGCGACGCCCAGCGGCCGCGGCGTTTTGCCGGGGAACGCGTATTTCA
>JANMJO010000129.1:0-3946 GCA_031371425.1 Verrucomicrobiales bacterium
GGCACGCGCAGCCGGAAAAACCGGCGCGCTTCCGCCGGCGCGGCGTTGGTCAGTGTCAACAGCCCGCCGCTGCCCGCCGTTGTCCCGGCGAACTGCCAGTTCGTGTCGAACAGCGAATCCTTGAACTGCAATTCATACGCGAACCCCGCCACGGAATCGAACGTCACCAGCAGTCCCGCGTCGTTCCACGCCAGCGCCCGCAGCGGCACCGCGCCGAGACTCTGGCCGGTCAGCACATTCGTCGCGCCGCCACCGTTGCTGGCGAAGACGACCGCGTTGCTGAACACCCCGGCGTTGGTCGGTGCGAAGGTGAAGACCAGATTCGTCGCCGCTGCTGGCGATAAGTTGAAGCCGCTCGCATTCGTCGTCGCGAACGGCGCGGTCCAGCCCGAGGCCGCGCCGGTGAGCGGGCTGCCGCCGGCGTTGCTGATGACGAACGCCGCCAGCGCACTGCCGCCCGGCGCGAGCCGCCCGAAATACAGCACCGCCGGCGCGACGCTCAACACCGGCGGTGGCAGGTTGGTGACGACGATGTAATTCGTGCGCGTGAGCGTGTTCGTGCCAATGGCGCTGGCGGCGGTGAGGGCGATGGTGTAGTTGCCGGCGTTGGTGTAGGTGTTGGCGGGGTTGGCGTTGGTGGCGGTCTTGCCATCGCCAAAATTCCACGAGTAGCTGGCGGCGCCGGTGCTGGTGTTGGTGAAGGTGACGGTGAGCGGCGCGGCACCGGCGATGAGGTTGCCAGTGAAGTTGGCGATGGGCGGGCTGCAAATGCCGCCGCCGTCGGTGCAGCCTGACTGGTAGGAGAGTTGCAGGCTGTTGGTGAGGCTGGCGGTGTTGCAGGAGTATTGGGCATAGAGACTGCCGGTGTCCTTCTGCGCGGCGGCGGTGGCGCCGAGTCCGTTCGTGTTACTGGACGAGCCGTAGATGAGGTCGAAGCGGTTCTGATTTTCGTAAAGGCGGATCTCGAAGTTGAGCGGTTTGCCGCTCTTGTTGACTTTGTAATAGGAGGCGCGCCACTCGATGTTGAAGATGCGGTTGGGCGCGGTGCCGGTGATGTTGGTGTAGATGCCCTGTGTGCCGAGGGTGGTGATGTTGCCATCGGTGCGGAGGTCGGCCCAGTGGGCGAGGATGGCGTTGTTGACGCTGTTGGCGGGCGGGCAGGCGTTGTTGTATTGACTGGCGGCGCTGGTGAACTGGACGTTGCCGTTGGAATCGAGCGTGGCGGCGCTGAAACTTTGTCCGTAGAACGTGTAGGCGAACGGCAGTGTGATGGTGGTGACGACGTCATCGCCGTGATTGCCGGTATCGCCGGTGGCGGTGGCGATGCTCGCGCCGGCGGTGGCGGTGATGGTGTAGTTGGCGCCGCCGGAGGCGAGGGTGAAATTGTTGGTGGTGGCGAGGCTGTTGTAGATGGCGACGAGCGTGAGGTTGATGGTGTTGCCGCAGACGAACGCGGGTGAGGTCTCGATCTTGAACGCCGTGGTGTTCGTGCCGGTCGCGGCGGCGGCGAGGTTGGGGTAGGCGGAAAAGTTTTGTGAAATGGTGACGCCGGTGGTGGTGGTGGTGAGCGTGGCGGTGATGTTGGTGGCGGTGGCGACGCCGTCGTTGCGGAGGACGACGTAGAGGTTGTTGCATTCGTTGGGGTCGGCGCTCTGGTTGCCGTTGCCGCCGGCGAGGGAGCTGGAGGCGTAGTTGACGACGGGGTTGGTGTTGATGGTCTGGATGGCGGCGGCGAGGTTGATGCGCGGTTTGGTAATGGCGACCTTGGTGTCGGTGACGTTGTTGCCGGTGTTGAGGAGGCGGATTTTCACTTCGGCAGGCGCAAGATAACTGCCGGTGAGAGCCTTGGCAGCGGATTGCAGGCACGCTGCCGCGCCGGCGGCGTAGGGGCACGCGGCGGAAGTGCCGCCGAAATTCGGATCGTAATCGCCGGTCGAATAGCCGCCCGCACCGGCGATGTCGGTGGTGTAGCAGTCGTTGCCGGGCGCGAACAAGGTCAGGAAGGAAGCGACGTTGGCGTAGGCGGTGACTTTGTCGGCGGCGGTGGCGTCGTTGACGTAGTAGCCGCTGGCGCAGCCGGAGCTGGCCACTTTGGTCGCACACGAGGCGGCAGCCACGCACGGCTGATAGGTGCCGAAATTCGCGTCGTAAACTGCGCCGACGGAGATGACGCTGCTGATGCACGACGGCCAGCTGATGGAATCGCAGTAGCCGTCGTTGCCGGAGGAGGCGAAGACGGTGATGCCGGCGGCGACGGCGTTCGCGGCGGCGGTGGTCATGGAGGGCGTGGCGCTGTCGCAGGTGGAGAAATATTGGCCGCCGCCAAAGCTGGTGCTGATGATCATGATGGGGTTGGCGGGATTGTCGTTCTTGTGCGTGACGCACCAGTCCCACGCCGAGGCCATCGCCGCCGAACTCGCAGAGCCGGACGTGCCGGAGGTGATTTTGAGGGCGTAAATCTTCGCGTTGTAGGCCACGCCGCCGATGTAGTCGCCAACCGTTCCCGTGTCGCCGGCGGCAATGCCAGCGCAACAGGTGCCGTGAGCCTGGGTGCTGTCGGGCATGGGGTCGGCATCGCTGTCGCCGTAATCGTAGCCGCCGATAATCTTGCTGTTGGGGAAGCCGCCGCCGCCGAGCTTGGAATGGGTGTAGTCCACGCCGGTGTCGCAGATGGCGATGGCGAGGCCCGCGCCGTTGTAGGTGGAGCGGTAGGTCATGCCGCCGATGAGCGGGATGCCCTGCGCGAGATGGGCATGGAGTTCGATGACTGGCTCGATGGAAATAACTTGTGCGTGCGCCTGCAACGCCTTCAATCCCGCCGGTGAGACGTCGGCGACGAACGCGGCGATGTTGTCGAAGCGATGCCCGGCTTTCACGTCGGCGGCGGGCAAGGCGACGAGGACGTCTTGTTGCCGCTGTCGGATGGCTGGTCGCGCGGCGGCGAGGGAATCGGACGAGGCGAAGCTCGCCTGTTTGAGGGTCGGTGGCGGCGCGAGACAGACGATGACCTGGACGGTGGGGTTGGTGAAGCTCTGCTTAATGAGCAGCGCGTCGGTGAGTTTGTCATTGGCGATGCCCGCAGCAGCGGCGGGCAAGACCGGCGCGGCGGCGAGCCTGCCAGCCAGAAGCGGCAGCAGGCAGCACAGCGCGAAAATGTTGGGGCGTGAAGACATCCTGTTCGGGCATTGAGCCGCGGGAATCTTCCACGCTTCACCGGGTTTTCCAAGCAGATTTGAGGATGTGTCGGGACTCTTTAGATGCGTTCGCACTGCCCAAAAATCACCGCCCGCCTTGCCACGCCGCACGCATTTCGCTACGGTTGTCCCACATTTTTTATGGCACTTCTCAACGATAATTATCTCAAACTCAAAGCGGGCTACCTCTTCCCAGAAATCAGCCGCCGCGTGAAAGCCTTCTGCGATGCCAACCCCGCCGCTGCCGCCCGCCTCATCCGCTGCGGCATCGGCGATGTCACCGAGCCGCTCCCGCCCGCCGTCACCGCCGCGCTGCACAAGGCCGTGGACGAGATGGCCGCACGCGAAACGTTCAAAGGCTACGGCCCGGAGCAGGGCTACGAATGGTTGCGCCACGCCATCGCGGAAAATGATTTCCGCGCTCGCGGCCTCGACGTGGCCGATGATGAGATTTTTGTGAGCGACGGTTCGAAGTGCGATTGCGGCAACATCCTCGACATCCTCGGCGCGAAAAACAAAATCGCCATCAGCGACCCCGTCTATCCCGTCTATGTGGACACGAACGTCATGGCCGGCCACACCGGCGACGCCAACGATGCCGGTGCTTACGCCAAGCTCGTCTATCTGCCGTGCAAACCGGCGAACGGCTTCATCCCCGCGCCGCCGAAGAAACACGTGGACGTGATTTATCTTTGCTCGCCGAACAATCCCACCGGCGCAGCCGCCACGCGCGAACAGCTTGAGGCGTGGGT
>JANMJO010000134.1:0-4175 GCA_031371425.1 Verrucomicrobiales bacterium
GGAACTGCTGCTGGCCGTGGGCGAGCTGAAAATTCTCGCCAGCGAAAAGGCGGTGACCGTCATCGAGGTGAAGGACGACAAGCTCATGCTCACGCGGAACAATGATTTCATCACACTCGGCGGCAAATTCCCGCGCATGACAAAGAAGGACGCAAAGGCGCGGGTGAAGGAAATCAAGAAGCTGCTGCTGGCGCTGTAAGCGGAACACGGGTCTCCGACCCTGCAAGTCGAGGTTCGGAGTTCCGCCTTCAGGCGGTCCTCGAAGCCGCGTGAACGCGGGACTCCAAACAAAAAAACGGCCAAGGACAATGCCTTGGCCGTTGCGGAAACTTCAGCGGGTCACTTTGCCGGGGTGCACTTGGGGCAATGAGCGCAATCGGTCTTGGCGTCCGCGCAGCATTGCATTTTGCAGGAGGGCATCGCGCAGGCGGCGGCGGCTTTCGGGCAGCCAGCGGCTTGCTTGTGGCAGCAGTGGGACTTGCAGCCGGTGGTGAACAGCGCCGAGGCGCAGATGACGAGGGCGAGGATTTTGATGGTTTTCATATTTATTTATTTGGTTGTTTGTTGCGGTTACAAACGGACTCTAAACCCAACCCGGAAAAATGTCCACCCACCTTCGCTGCGCTACGGCGCGGCAGTCCCGGTTCACGCGAGGCCGAGATTCTTGACGACGTGGAGGCAGGAGGGCGCTTTGTTGAGCGTGTAGAAATGCACTCCGGGCGCGCCCTGCCGTAGCAGGTCGGCACATTGCTGCGTGGCGTATTCGATGCCGAACTCCACGCACGCAGCGTCGTCCGCGCCGATGGCATCCAGCCGGGCGGCGAGCGCGGGCGGGACTTTCGCGCCGCACATCTGGGTGAATTTTTTTATGCCCGGCGCGCTCTGGATGGGGACGATGCCGGGGATGATCGGCACAGTCACGCCCAGCTTGGTGAGCGCGTCGCGGAACTCAAAATAGTCGGCGTTGTCGAAGAAGAGTTGCGTGAGGACGTAGTCCGCGCCGGCATGGACTTTTTCGGCGAGATGCTTCCAATCCTGTTGCTTGCCGGCCTTGCACGCGATGTGGCCTTCGGGAAAACCAGCGACGCCGATGGAGAACTCGCCGGTCTCGCGGATGAACCGCACGAGCTGCGAGGAGAACTCGAAACCGCCGGGAGTCGCCTGAAACTCGCCGCCGCCGGGCGGGTCGCCGCGCAGGGCGAGGATGTTCTTGCAGCCGAGCGCGCGGATTTTTGTGAGCAGTTCGCCGACCTGTTCGCGGGTGTGGTTCACGCAGGTGAGGTGCGCGAGCGCGGTGAGGCCGTGTTCGCGTTGGATGCGGTCGGCGATCATCAGCGTCTTCTCTCGCGTGCTGCCGCCCGCGCCGTAGGTCACGGAGCAGAAGTCCGGGTTCGCCGTGCGCAGCGCGGGGAGGGTTTTCTCCAGCAGGTTGCGGTCGCCCTCTTCGGTCTTGGGCGGAAAAAATTCAAAGGAGATGACCGGCTGCTTGGCCGCCATCTTCGCCGCAAGGATGTCCCGGATGAATTGCATCGAAGGGTGGCGGGTTATTCCACCGCGACTTTGGCGTGGGCCGCGACGGCGAGGCCGGCGGCGAATGGGGCGATGGTTTTCATATTTCGATTCGCGCGAGCATACGCGAGCCGGCGGGGCGGGACAAGTTTCTTGCGCGTTCGGGGATGGGTCGGTTTGCCCGGAGTTCCGCATTTACGCGGCCGGGAAACCGCCTGAAGGCGGAACTCCAAACTTCAAAATGACCCACTGCCGCGCGTTCATAGGAGTTGAAAACCCGCGCCGATTCTTCCACTGTTCCCGCGTGCATCGGCTTTTGTTCATCACAGCGTTGTCCGCCGGTCTGGCTGTTCTCATCGGCTGCGGCAAGCCCGTGCCTGTGGCGACCCCGCCGCTCACGCTGGATGACTTTCTACCGAAACACGCGCAGCCGAAACTGTCCACGCTCAAAATCTACCTCGGCGCGGAAACCCTCGACGCCGAACTCGCCCTCACCAAAGTTCAGGAGATGACCGGCATGATGTTTCGCACCAACATCGCCGAGACTGACGCGATGCTGTTTGTTTTCCCCACGCCGCACCAGGCCGCGTTCTGGATGAAGAATTGCCCCGAATCGCTCTCCGCCGCTTACATTGACCCCGCCGGAGTCGTCGCTGAAATCCGCCATCTCGAAAAGAACAATACCAACTCCGTCGTCGCCGCCAGTGATAACATCCAATACATCTTGGAGGTCAAGGAAGGCTGGTTCACGCGGCACGGCATCAGCGCCGGCACGGTCATCCGCACCGAGCGCGGCTCGCTGGCGGAAACTTTTTTCGGCAAAAACTGACCGCCCTGCTCCATGAAAATAGCACTGGCCCAGCTCAACCTCACCGTCGGCGACCTCGCCGGCAACGCGGAGAAAATACTCGCCGCCTATCGCCGAGGCGCGGACGCTGGTGCGGAGATTGTCGTCTGCCCCGAACTCGCCATCACCGGCTACCCGCCGCGCGATCTGCTATTGAGAAAAGATTTTGCCGCGAAAAATCTGGAGACGCTCAACCGTATCGCCGCCGCCACGGGCAAGACCGGGTTGCTGGTCGGCTTCGTGGGTGAGAATGCCAAGCGTCCCGGCCGCGACGTGACGAACAGCGTGGCGCTGTTGCAGCACGGGAAAATCATCGCCACGCGCAGCAAGACCCTGCTGCCGACCTACGACGTGTTCGATGAAGACCGTTATTTCCAGCCGGGCGAGACGAACGCGCCCGTCGAGTTCAACGGCCAGAAAATTGGCCTGACGATTTGCGAAGACATCTGGAACGACGACGATTTCTGGCCGGAGCGCCGTTACCGCAGCAACCCGCCCGTGGACCTGGCGGACGCTGGCGCGGAAATCATCTTCAACCTCTCCGCCTCGCCGTGGTATCTCGGCAAGAACCAGACGCGCCACGAAATGCTCCGCAGCATCGCGGTGAAGACCAAGCGCCCGGTCGTGTTCTGCAATCAAGTCGGCGGCAACGACGAGTTGATTTTCGATGGCGGCAGTCTCGTGTTCAACGCGAGCGGCGAACTCATCGCGCAGGGGAAATTGTTCGAGGAAGATTTGATCGTTGCGGAAACCCAAACTGGTAGGGCCGACCTGCCGGTCGGCCAGGACGCGCGGCAGCGCGTCCCTACCAAATTGCCCACCGACGAAGAACTGGTTTACAAAGCCCTCGTGCTCGGCGTGCGCGACTACATGCACAAGTGCGGCTTCAAGAGCGCGGTGCTCGGCTTGAGCGGCGGCATTGATTCCGCGCTCGTCGCGTGCCTCGCCGTCGCGGCGCTCGGCAAGGAGAACGTCCACGGCATCTCGCTGCCGTCGCAGTATTCATCGCAAGGCAGCTTGGACGATGCGGCCATCCTCGCTCGCAACCTCGGCATCCGTTACGACGTGATTGCCATCAAGCCCGTGTTCGAGCAGTGCAAGACGCAGTTGCAGGAAGTCTTTGCCGGACGCGCCGAAGACGTGGCCGAGGAAAATTTGCAGGCGCGCATCCGGGGAACTTTGTTGATGGCCATGTCGAACAAGTTCGGCTCGCTGCTGCTGACCACCGGCAACAAGAGCGAACTCGCCGTCGGCTACTGCACGCTCTACGGCGACATGAACGGCGGCCTCGCCGTCATCAGCGACGTGCCCAAGATGATGGTCTATCGCCTCTCGCGCTGGATAAATCTCGAGAAGGAAATCATCCCCGCCGCGAGCATCACCAAAGCGCCGAGCGCCGAGTTGCGCCCGAACCAGAAAGACCAAGACTCGCTGCCGCCCTACGAAATTCTCGACGCCATCCTCGAAGCCTACGTCGTTCACGCCAAGTCGCCGCGCGAAATCATCGCCGCCGGATTCGACGAAGCGACGGTCAAGCGCGTGGTGCGGCTGATTGACTTGAGCGAATACAAACGCCGCCAAGCCGCGCCCGGCCTCAAGGTCACGACCAAAGCCTTCGGCGTGGGCCGCCGCGTGCCAGTGGCGCAGAAGTATCGCGAATGAAAGCGCTCACCGATTGCTTCGGTCACAAGGTGCGGCTCACGGACGAGCGGCTGGCTCACATTTTGGAACACACGGAAATGGCTGGCATGGCGGCGGAGGTTGAATGGGTGTTACGCCAACCTCAATTCGTCCGCAGGTCGCGTTCGGATACAACCGT
>JANMJO010000147.1:0-1878 GCA_031371425.1 Verrucomicrobiales bacterium
CCATCGTCGCGGTCTTGATGGCGTGCCGCGTTCCGCCCGCGCCGATGAAGACGTTGCCGGAACGTCTTCAGCAATACGCCCCCGCCGCTCGCGCCCGACTCAAGCCGCATTTCGCGCAAGCCGGCGTGGCTTATCCCCCACAACGACTCACCCTCGTCGGTTTGAAAGCCGAGCGCGCGTTGCAGATTTACGCAGCCGACAGCACGGGCGCGTGGAAATTCATCCGCGCCTATCCAATCTTGGGCGCGAGCGGCAGCGCCGGCCCCAAGCTCCGCGAAGGCGACCGCCAAGTGCCGGAGGGAATTTATCCCATCGAGCTGCTTAACCCGAACAGCCGCCACGAAATCTCCATGCAGATCGGCTACCCCAACGCCTTCGACCGCGAACAAGCCGAGCGCGAAGGCCGCACCAACCTCGGTGGCGATATCATGATCCACGGCGGCCACACCTCCATCGGCTGCCTGGCCGTGGGCGATGAGGCATCGGCAGAACTCTTCGTGCTCACGGCGGACACGGGTTTGTCCAACGCGACGGTCATCCTCTCACCCGTGGACTTCCGCACCGAAAGCAACGTGGCCAAAACCAATCCGCTGCCGACATGGACAACGAACCTCTACCTCCAAATCAAATCGAGGCTCGCCGAATTGCCCTTACCAAAACTATTGTCGCCGCAGCCCACACCGCACTCCCCACTTCAATGAACCTCCCCATCCATTTCCTCGCCGACGCCCCGCCGGAAGTGGAGCACCCGCCCGGCATCATCGCAGAAACCTGCCGCCACTTGCGCCGCAACCGCCACCACCACCTCGCACACCGGACGACAGACAACCTCATCGCCCTGCTCTGCGGCGTCGCAGCGGAATGGCTGCAGCCGGAGAATAAATTCCGCCGCCACGCGCTCGAATCGGCTGTTGAAGTTCAAGCTTCAGCTTGCTCCCCGGACACGCTAGAGCGTGGACTCCAACCAGGTTTCTCCCGCGCCACGCTGGAGCGCGGGCTGGACGGCTTCTTCCGCCAGTTCACGCCGGAGAATTTCCGCGCCCTGCTCGCGCAAGAATTCGGCGACGCGCGGAGGCTGGATGGCTTCATCGCCGACGCCACCGGAAAGAAATCCACCGTCGTCGCGCCCGAACTACTCACGCACATCTGCGCCGGCAACATCCCCAACCCCGCGCTCATGAGCATCACGCTCGGCGTGCTGCTGCGCTCGGCGCAGTTCGTGAAGTGCGCGAGCGGCGCGAGCCTGCTGCCACGGCTTTTCGCCCACTCCCTGCACGAGGCCGACCGCGCTCTCGGCAGCTGCATCGAGATCGCCGAGTGGCCCGGCGGCAGCACCGCGCTCGAGGAAATTCTCTTCGCGGAATCCGATTGCATCACCGCGACCGGCAGCGATGAGACGCTCGCCGCCATCCGCGCGAAGCTGCCGGTTGGAAAACGCTTCATCGGCCACGGTCACCGCGTGAGCTTCGCGTTCGTGACCGGCGAAGTTTTATCCGGCCCGGGCGTGACGCAGCTCGTGGCGCGCGCCGCTGCGGACGTGACGGCGTGGGATCAGCACGGCTGCCTTTCGCCACACGTCATCTACGCCGAAGACAAGGGGCTGGTCTCCGCGATGAAATTCGCCGAGCTGCTTGCGGCGGAACTGGAGCGGCTTGAGACCATCGAGCCACGCGGCGCAATCACCGTGGCCGAGGCTGCCGCCATCGCCACGCGGCGGGAGGTTTACGCGCTGCGCGGCGCGCACGATCCCGAGGCCACGCGCATCTGGCGCAGCGCGGAATCTACCGCGTGGACGGTGGTGTTCGAGAATGAGCCGCGCTTTCAGACCTCGTGCCTGAACCGGTTCATCCATGTGAAGACCGCGCGTGATCTGGAGGA
>JANMJO010000245.1:0-5104 GCA_031371425.1 Verrucomicrobiales bacterium
CAGGTGAAATGGATTCCCGGCCCGCGCCCGCCGCGCAAACGCTGGGATGAATTGAGCCATCAATTCGTGGAAATGGAACGCGCCGGGCATCACGACGCGGCCACATCGAAAACGGCAGCGCCAGCGACCTGACAGAAGCGCTGGGCGCGTTGAAACTCTGCCGTTGCCCGATGGTCGCCACAGCCGGGCATCTGGCTGCAACTGCAAGTGCCGCTGCGCAACCCCTACTTCGGCGCGGAGATGCTGGACTGCGGCGTGGAAACAGCGGCTTGCAACAAAAGGCAACTCATGGATAATTAAGGCATGAGCGCGCAGGAAATGTTGATCGAAGAAATCAAACATCAGCCCGAACCGGTGGTGCGCGAGGTCATGCACTACTTGGCCTTCATCAAACGCCAGCGGGCGGAAGAGCCTTGGGCGGACGTGTTGCCCACGCGCGAAGTGGAGCAGGAAGTCTTGGACATCCTCGACCGCAAATGAATCCGCGCCACGGCGAAGTCTGGCTGGTGGACATGGGCATGATTGGCAAAACCCGCCCCGCCATCGTCCTCATTGCCGACAATCTTGACGCCCCACGCTCGCTCATCATTCATATTCCTATCACCCGCCAGAATCGCGGGAGCGAATTGGAAGTGCCGCTCGGCCATCTGACTTTTCTTGATCCCGAATCTGTCGCCAATGTGCAGGCGATTGGCTCGTTGCCGTCAGTTCGGTTTGAAAACTTCTGGGAGTCGTGCCGGAAGTAGATTTGAAGAAAGTCAAAGCCGCGTTGCTCAAAGCGTGTGCGCTCTGAAACGGCGGTGTCATCACCTCGACGCTGATGGAACTGCTGGTCTCTCCGGCGATTTTCTACGTGTGGCGGGCGAGGAGGATTTCCAATCCGTAGGAGTCGAGGTAACGAGGCTCAATTTTTCCGCTAATTTCGCGAATTGATGCAAAGAAATATTTTTCAAGGTGTCGGCAACGCGTGGCCGGAAATGGAACAAGTTGGATCGGCATTGACCGCGCCGATCACATAAACGCCACCAGCGGGACATTGAGGAACGATGTTGTTTTTCAAATCAGGAGCAATGTTTGCGGCTGTTGGAATATCAGTATCTGTTTTTCTGTTTTCCAATGCCCATTGCTGCTTTGCTCCGTCAATTTGGCGAAGATTATTTATGCAGGCATTTCGCATTTCTTCCGCCGATGGCTGTGACTGTGTAGATGAATTTGAAGTGTCACCCACAACTTTTTTTACTGGGTCATATCCGGTAGCTTCCATTGTAATGGTGTCACCAGATGCGATTGCCCATCCTTCAAGGTAACCAATCTCCTTTGTCATTAAACCATCTATCACCAACCGATACGTTTTGGAGCTGCCAAGATTGCTCAATTTTACAACGACCGAAAGAGTTTTGGTGGATGTATTTTTCAGAATAAGAACATCACCGTCACCAGTGACAGCTTTTCTGCGCCCCAATCCAATCGGAAGTTGCCGTGCCCGCGCAGCATCAGGAGCAAGGCGAGAAACTTGAGACCGAAGCTGTGCTGCTTGCGCCATTGCAGCTTGGTTGTCTGCTTCAAGTTTTCCTTTTTGCGCCTGTAAATCTTCAATCTCGATATTTTTTCCTGCTTCTGCATTTTGCTTCTGCACCTGCAATTCGTTCACATAGGCCGTTTGTTTTTGGACTTTAACATACAGACCAACCGCGACAGCCGCGACGATGAGTAAGACAGCGATGAAGAATATTCGATCTGTTTTCATATTGGCGAGTTTGACGCAATGTAAGGAATTTTATTCAACGAGCAAACGATTTTTCTTGGCGCGCTTGACGGTTTGAAAACCTTGCAATCCATCCCGGTTGACGGAATTGAAATTGCGCGTTGAGCCGTTCACTGTCCAGCGGAAACCCACGGGGCGGGCGTAGCGGCGTCTCGGCAGAGCGCCGCCATCTGAAACTTGGTCAGCGGCGGTCTGCCGACGCGCCGCTACGAGGCGCTACCATTTCCGGGTCAGCCCTTCAACGCATCCAGCGATTCCTGCGCGTGGGTCAGCTTGCCCTGCCAGTCGGCGAGGCGTTGCCGGTGTTCATCCAAGACGCTCGCGGGAACTTTTGCCACGAAGCCGGGATTGCCGAGCTTCGACTCGACCTTCGCAATCTCGGCCTGAATCTTCTCCAGCTCTTTCGTGAGGCGCACGGTTTCGGCGGCGACGTCAATCAGGCCTTCGAGCGGCAGGAACAAATCGCCCAGCGGCGTGCGCGCGGTGGGCGTGCCTTTCTTGGACGCGTGGTCGGCGACGATTTCGAGCGCCTCGGCGTTGAGCAAAAGGCGGATGACTTCCGCATCGTGCGGCGTGACGGCGACGGCGGGTTTGAAGATGAACTTCACTTTCTTGCCAGCTTGGATGTTGCCGACGCGGCGCAGGTTGCGGCCTTCGGTGACGAGGTGGTATTTGGCCTGCGCGAGTTCGAGGTCGGAATCGCCGAGGCCGTAGGCTTCCTTCATGTCGGCGTCAAACGCCTTGGGCCACGGCGCGAACATGATGGTCTTGCCGCCCTGATTCTCCGGCATATCGGTGCTGTATCCCATGCCGTGCCACAACTCTTCCGTGATGAACGGCAGGAACGGATGGAACAACCGCAGCGTGTGGCTCAATACGAAATCAATCACGGCGAGCGTGTTCGCCTTGCGCGCGTCAACTTCACCCGCAGCAGCCGACTTGAGGAGGCTCTGGCTTGTTTCGGTTTTTTCAGTTTGAGCCTCGTTACCTCGGCTGCTACTGAAAAAGACGGCCTTGCTCGCCTCCACATACCAGTCGCAATACTCGCTCCAGAAAAATTTATAGAGAGCGGCGGTGGCTTCGCTGAACTTGTAATCGGCCAGCGCGGTGGAGACTTCGCGGATGGCGGCATCGAGCTTGAGCAGAATCCATTTGTCATCGGACGTGAGCAACGCCGGATTGATTTCGCCCTGCACTTCAAAGGTTGGAGGTTGGAGGTTGAAGGTTGAAGGTTCGGCGGCGGTTGCACCTTCTTCATTCTTCATTCTACCTTCTTCATTTCCCGTAGTTCCTCCGACCATTTGCCGGAAGCGACACGCGTTCCAAAGTTTGTTGCAGAAATTTCTCCCAAGCTCGACATCTTTTTCATCGAACAAAACATCCTGACCGAGCGGTGCGCTGCGCATGGTGCCGAAGCGGAGGGCGTCCGCGCCGTATTGGGCGATGAGCACGAGCGGGTCGGGCGAATTGCCGAGGGTCTTGGACATCTTGCGGCCCTGCTTGTCGCGGATGATGCCGGTGAAATAGACGTTGCGGAACGGCATGGCATCCGGCAGCGCGAACTGCGGCTCGCCCATGAACTCGTAGCCCGCCATGATCATGCGCGCGACCCAGAAGAAAATGATGTCCGGCCCGGTGACGAGGTCGGTGGTCGGATAAAATTTCTTCAACGTGGGCGTCTGCTCCGGCCAGCCCATCGTGGCGAACGGCCACAGCCACGAGCTGAACCAGGTGTCGAGCACGTCGGGGTCTTGCTGCCAGCCCTCGCCTTGCGGTGTTTCGAGGCCGCAATAAATTTCATTGCCGCGATACCACACCGGAATCCGATGCCCCCACCAAAGCTGGCGGCTGATGCACCAGTCCTGAATGTTCGTCAGCCAGTGGTCGTAAACCTTCGCCCAGCGCTGCGGATGAAAGCGCATTTTGGCGGAGCGCCGGTTTCCAAACCGGCTCGCTTCATCGTTCCCCATCGAGCCGATTTGGAAATCGGCGCTCCCTTCCTGCTCCACGCACGCCTTGGATTGCGCGACGGCGGGATATTTCAAAAACCATTGCTCGCTCAAGCGCGGTTCAATCGGCACATCGGCGCGCTGGCTGTAACCGACGTTGTTCTCGTAGGGTTTTTCTTCCACGAGCACGCCGAGTTCTTTCAACCGCTCCACGGCAATCTTGCGTGCCTCGAAACGATCCAAGCCTGCGAGCGAATCGCCAGCGAGGTCGTTCATCGTGCCGTTGGCGTTCATGATGTCCACGAGCGGCAGCTTGTGGCGCGCACCAATCTCGAAGTCCGCCTTGTCGTGCGCGGGCGTGACCTTCAGCACGCCGGTGCCGAACTCGAAGTCCACATGGTCGTCGCCGATGATGGGGATGAGCTTCTGCTCGCGCGGCAACTGGATGGGCAGCGGGCGCACGATGTGTTTGCCGATGAGATGCGCGTAACGCGGGTCTTTCGGGTTCACGGCCACGGCGGTGTCGCCGGGGATGGTTTCGGGCCGCGTCGTGGCGATGGTGAGCCACGTATCGGTGAGGCGGGCGTCTACCAAAGTAGGGCAGGCGTCTCGCCTGCCCAGCGAACGCGCAGCGTTCGCGTCGCTGTTTTCTTTCGCGCCTTCGGCGCTGGGCAGGCGAGACGCCTGCCCTACTTTTTCTGCGACCTGCACCTTGAAGTGATACATGAAACCTTTCTGCGGTTTCATTTCCACTTCCTCGTCGGAGAGCGCGGTCTGCGAGACGGGACACCAGTTCACCATGCGTTTGCCACGGTAGATGAGTCCCTTCTTGTAAAGCTCCACGAATACCTTTTGCACGCAGCGCGAATAGTCGGCGTCCATCGTGAAGCGTTCGCGCGACCAATCGCACGAGCAGCCGAGTTTCTTGAGCTGGTTGATGATGATGCCGCCGTGCTTTTCTTTCCACACCCAGACGCGTTTCAAAAACTCCTCGCGGCCGAGGTCGTATTTGGTTTTGCGTTCCTCTTTCTTGAGCGCCTTTTCCACCTGCACCTGCGTGGCGATGCCCGCGTGGTCGGTGCCGGGCAGCCAGAGGACTTCCTTGCCGTCCATGCGCGCCTTGCGTGAGAGGATGTCTTGGATGGTGTTGTTGAGGACGTGCCCCATGTGGAGCATGCCGGTGACGTTCGGCGGCGGGATGACGATGGAATACGCGGGCTTGGCGGACTTCGGATCGGCGGTGAAGCAACCGTGCTTCTGCCAGAAGTCATACCATTTGTCTTCGACAGACTGCGGTTCGTAGGCTTTGGGAATTTCGGTCATGATTAAAAAGTTTTGCCACGGATTGAACACGGATTAAACACAGATTCAAAAATCAAATTGTCCGTGT
>JANMJO010000299.1:0-2907 GCA_031371425.1 Verrucomicrobiales bacterium
GGCCTCGGCGAGGACAACGCCGTGCGCGGGTTTAACCTCCAGTTCGGCGCGACGGCGACGACGTTTGAGATTCCGAGCTTCAAGTTCCACCTCAACCTCGTGGGCGAACTCAACGTCCGCAACGCGCTCGCGGTCGTCGCGGCGGCGAAGCATTGCGGGCTGAAGAACCAGCAGATTCAGGCGGCGTTCGACACGTTCAAGGGCATCAAGCGCCGCATGGAGATCAAAGGCATCGCCGGCGGCGTGACGGTGGTGGATGACTTCGGGCATCACCCCACGGCCATCCGCGAGACGCTCAAGGCGCTGCGCATCCGTTACGCGCGGGAAAAAATCTGGGCCGTCTTCGAGCCCCGCAGCAACACGACGCGCCGGAATGTTTTCCAGAAGGAGCTCGCTGAATCTTTCGCCGACGCGAACGCCGTGGTCATCTCGGAGGTTGCGCGGCTGGAGCAGCTCGCGCCGGAAGAGCGACTGAATCCCGAGCAACTCATGGCGGACATCAAGGCTGCCGGCAAGGACGCGGCGTATCTGCCGGACGCGGACGCCATCGTGGAGCATGTCGCAAAGGGCGCGATGGGCGGCGATGTGGTGTGCGTGTTCAGCAACGGCGGCTTCGACGGCATCCACGGCAAGCTGCTGGCGCGGCTGGGGCGGCGGTGAAATAATTTTGCAGCATGAAACTTCCCAACGCAGAACAGGCAGTTGTGGACATTCGCAAGCTGCATGATTATTGCCTTGATCCCGCCAGTCCCAAAGGCCGCAGCAAAGCGCGCGTCTTTGTTGCCACCCTCGGACTAACTCGCCGGGATGCCGGTTTTTTGCGGCGGGCATTGCTCATAGCCGCCCGCGATCACGCCTGCGCCATCGGTGAGTCTGATGAGTATGGAAAGCGCTACACCGTGGATTTTATTCTTCAGACCGCCATCGGACGCAGGCACGTACGCAGCGGTTGGATGGTGCGGCCCGGTGAAGATTTTCCAAGACTTACGACCTGTTTTGTTCTAAAGTCCAAGTGAGCGAACGATGAAAACCAGAGCGATCCACCTTCTCGAAACCGTTGCCTTGCGGGAAAACATTCCCACCCGGAAGCTGCGCGCTGGCGAAGTTGGCACGGTGGTTGAAATTCTTGATGTTGGGGTCTATGAAGTGGAGTTTTGTGATGAGGCTGGCCAAACCTACGCTCAATTTGCCCTGCGCGCTGACCAGATCATGCCACTCCACAGTCAGGGTAAATCTTTCCGCATGCCTTTGGTCGCGGCGTAACCGGTTCTTCATGGTGTTCAGCAACGGCGGGTTTGACGGCATCCACGGCAAGCTGAAAACCTTCGCCCACTCCTACTCGACGCGCAGCCGGTAGTAACGCTGCGCTTCGGCGGCCCCGGCATCCACGGTCATCGCGTCGCCATTGCCGAGTGCGTTCGTAAGTGGCAGCCAGTTGGAATCGGAGTGTGCGATCTTGTATTCGACAAAGTAGTTGAACCCGGCCTGCGTGTTGAACGACAGGTGGATTGTGTTGTTGGCGGGGGTTTCGGTTACCAAATTGAGCTTCGGGCTGGAGGCCACGAGCGGCACGTAGGTGTAGCCCAGCGCCTTGATGCCGGTCACGATGGCTTGCAGGTTGGTGAGGGGAAGGTAGCCGTGAAAGTAGGCATTGGCCCAGCCGTCGCGCACGACCAGATTTTTCCGTGCAACGCGGATGATGTCGGCAGGCAGGCGGGGAGTTGCAGAACCGACAGGCGAATAGTAGCCGAGGTTTTCGGGAAAGAGCTTCCAACCGTAAGTGTCTTGGTTGATGACGTAGGGGAAATGTTGTGAGAGGTAGCGAGAGCTGTTGGTCACGGGGTCGTATTCATCGGCAAAATAAAAGCCGCGTTGTATGAAGAGTGAAAAATTGGTGGCCATGACCCGATAATCCAACGGTGACGCGATATAATGCGGTGTTTCCCAGGCCACCCAAGAAAGCCCAGACTGTGTCAGTTCGTTCTTGGCCAAAGCGAGGCGGTTGGAGACCCAAGCCTCTGAATCTTCAGGGACAGGCCGGGAAATGGAGGGGATACCATTGGTCGGATCGCTCTTTGCGTTGCGCCAAAATTCATAATCGTCACCGCTGACGCCCGAGCCGGGGTTGTTGGTTTCGTTGTATTGATGGGTGTAGCCGTGGATGATGATTTGCCCGCCATTGTTGGTGGCATAGCGGATCGCATCGGAGAAACCGACGGATATGGAATCCGTCCCGTCCGAAATCCGGTGCGTCACCGGCGTGCCGTGGCTCCAATATCCGAGCGGATCGGTCCAGACGGGGATGACGCCCATCGCGAAGGGAACGTCGTTGGAATGCAGCAGGTCGGCGATCTGATGTATCCGCTGCGGGGAATAGACTCCGGCGGAGACGTCTTCGATGCGGATGATGGCACGGTGGTTTTCGGCGTGGTTGCTGCCGAGGATGTCGTGGAGCAGATCGCAGAAGACGGTGTAGCGGTCTTCATCGGCGATGTTGACAAACGGGTCGTCGGCCACATACCAGAAGTTACTGGCGTGAACCACATACGGGATGTTGGTGAGGATGACGTCATTGGCGTCGGTCATGGCCGCGATGGCGGGGACGGTAGCGCGGTTGGTGTTGAGGATGGTGACGTAGCCGAGCGCGGGGTCGGCCTGGTTCTTGGGGAAAATTTCGCCCTTGTAAACGATATTGCTGAAACCGGACGAGTCGTTCCGGACGAAACGGAAACCAAATTTGGAATCGAAATTTGAGCCAGCAATTTTCCAAAGGTGATATTTGAGCCAGCAAATAGTATTGGTGGTCGTGAACACGTCGCTCTTGAAAGCGGCGGGCTGCTCGGCGTAGTAATCCGTGCCCAGGTAGAAGGTCGCCCGCGCTATATCCATATCCCCCGCATGATAATT
>JANMJO010000300.1:0-4008 GCA_031371425.1 Verrucomicrobiales bacterium
AAATTCAAAAGGCGTTCCTCGGAAACGGGGAACGCCTTTTAGATCGAATTGGGGAGTGCAATCAGTCCGGAATGTAATGGAGCACAAAATTCCAAACCGTCTCATCGTGGCGATGGAGAGTGATAGACTTGGTTAGCGGAAGAAAACGGCCATTTGAGGTGCGCGGGTTCAGGGCTTGGATAATCAATGTGTAGGTTCCCGGTTTTAATCCCGAAACAGAAAAGCCGCCGGATTCATCGGTAACAACTTCAAGGATCAAATCCATGTCGCGGTCAAATACCTGCACTCGGGACTGAAGGGGGGAAAATTGGGACGAGCCCAAGAAATTCCTGTAACTCTGCACATATCCGGTTATCTCGCGATGGCCCGTCTCTGCGGCGTGCGCGTGGTTGGGCAGCAATGACAATGCGGCAACACTGGTGAGGAGGAGGGCAGCGATGATTCTTTTCATGATAGACACGGGGTTCATGCGAACAGGATGTTCAACCGCACACCATGCCTCAAACGGATTATGTCGAATCGCGCGGGCTTCATCTCGGTCAGGGCAGCGTCTTGATGCGGAGGTTGCGGAAAAACACCGGCCCTTGCTGCTCGTAACCATTGAGGTGGCCAAGCCAGCCGATGCCGCCATGCGTGCGGCGAAGTCCGGGATGAGCGGTGCCGTCCAGACACTTGTCGAGGTCAAGCTTGCTGAGTTCAACGTCAACAATCACTTCGCCGTTCAGTCGCACTTTGATGTGACTGCCATCGGCGGTGACCTCGTGGTAATTCCACTCGCCGACCGGTTTGAGGAAGCCGCGCTTTGCGGGCGCGACGCCATAGATCGAGCCGTGCGCCTGATACGGGTGGAGGTTCGTGAACGTCGGGTGGGTGTCGTCGAGGATTTGGATTTCATTCCAGATCGCGCCATCGGTGCGGAAGTTCAATCCGTTGTTTGCGCCCGGAGATAGTTTCACCTCAAACCGCATGACGAAGTTGGTGAACTCGGATTTCGTATAGCTCAGACCGCCGCCGTGATGACCGTGACAAACCAGGATGCCGTCCTCGACGGCAAAATCCGCTCCCGCCCATCCGGTGAGATCCTTGCCGTTGAACATGGAAACAAAACCTTCCTCGGAGTCTGGCCTCGGCGCGAGATGATTTTTTTCATCCTGCGCGGTGGTTCGCTTCTGGGGCAATTCGTGGTTCTTAGCCGTCGTGGATTCTTCAGGCGAGGCGGCACTCGCATTTCCGACTACGAAACCAAAGAAAATTGCGGCTAGAAAGAGGGCGCAGAATATTTTTAGGAATTGCTTGCTCCTCAAATCGGCAGATGGCATCAGAGAAAAAGTTTTCAACCACGGATGGACACTGATAAACACGGATTTGAGAATAGACGGAGGTATCCGGAACTTTGTGTTTGGGTCGGTTTCATGTTTTACCGTTTCTCCGTCGCCACAGGCGGGGAGATAAACCGTTCGCCAAACTTCAACGCAAACTGATGCGCCGCCGCACCCCAATGTAACGGCGGCTTTTTCCACTGCTTCACGATGTTTTGCAATGCCAAATAAATCAGCTTCCCGGCCGCCGCCTCGCTCGGAAAATGCCCCCGGTTCTTCAGCACCTTCCGCAACTGCATGTTCAGGCTCTCGATCGCATTCGTCGTGTAGATCATCTTCCGGATCTCCGGCGGGTAATCGTAAAACGGTATCACTTCCGCCCAGTGCCGCCGCCAGCTCGCCGCGATCATCGGATACTTCTTCCCCAGCTCGCTCACCGCAAACTCCCCCAGCCGCCGCTCCCCCTCTTCCGCACTCGCCGCCCGGTATATCCCCTTCAACTCGTTGGCCACCGCCTTCCGATCCTGCCACCCGCAATACGCCAGGCTGAACCGCGTCAGATGCACGATGCACGTCTGCACCGTCGTCTCAGCAAACACTCCCGTGATCGCCTCCGGAAATCCCTTCAACCCGTCCACCACCGCGATCAGGATGTCGTTCACGCCACGGTTCCGCAGTTCGTTCATCACTTTCAGCCAGAACTTCGCCCCCTCCGTCTGCTCGATCCACAGCCCCAGCACGTCCCGCGTCCCGTCCGGCGCCACATACACCGCCTGGTTCTTCACCGTCCCCTCGCTCCGGATCTTCACACGCAGCGCATCGAAAAACACGATCGGATACATGCGTTCCAACGGCCGGTTCTGCCATTCCACCACCTCCCCAAGCACCGCATCCGTCACCGTGCTGATGAAGTCATGCCCCACTTCCACCTGATACTGCTCCAGCAGCAACCCCTGGATCTCACGCACCGTCATCCCGCGCGCATACATCGCGATGATCTTCTCATCAAACCCCTCGAACCGCTTCTGCCCCTTCCCGATCAGCCGCGGCTCAAACGTGCTGTGCCGGTCCCGCGGCACCGCAATCCGCACCTTCCCTCCTTCCCCGATCAGCGTCTTGGCACTGCTCCCGTTCCGACAGTTGCCTCCCTCCGCCTCAGGCTCTCCGCCCCGCGCGTAACCCAGGTGATGCGTCAGTTCCGCCCCAAGCGCCCGTTCCACCAACGCCTTCGTCAACTGCGCCAGCAGTCCTCCCTTCCCAAGTATGTCCTCCGGCGCGTAATGCTCCGCGATCCATTCATCCAGCACCGTCCCTTCCAGCAGTCCCTTCCCCTTTCCCCTCCTAAAAGCTTCCCCGTCCCTCTTCCCCGTCTTCATCTCCTCCGTCTTCGTTGGTGTCATGTGCTCGTCGTTCATAGCTTCTTCTTAACCTTTCTCGTCATGACCCGCACACAAACTTTCGGATAGGCTCGAATAGACTTCTTGGTTTCCGATCGGATGAATCGCTTGCCCGCTGCAAATGTTTGGCATCCGTGTCTATCCGTGTCCATCCGTGGTTGAACTTTGGTTTTCATGTTCAGTAAGGTTGCAGGCTTGGCTGAATGGTTGGTCATAGATGCCACGGGCTGCGCATGGGGCGGGAACGCATCCGGTTGGCCTCGTCGCTGTTTCCAAAACGTTCCGCCACGGGATCCCAGTCGAGTTTCTTCCCCACGTCCATCGCGATCACTGCCAGATGACACATGGAGGCCGAGCGATGGCCGACTTCCGCCGGCGAGATGGGTTGCTGGCGATTGCGCACGCAGGTGAGAAAATTATCCACATGATTGTCCGACCGATAGACATGAATTTCATCCGGCTTGATTTTGACCTGCTGATATTCCGCCGAACCCGCCGTGATGGACTGCGAATTCCAACTGTAATTAAACCATCCTTCAGAGCCGGTCGCCTTCAGGTCGCCTTTACCTTCGCCGCCTTCCTTGACCGTGACCTTCACGCCATTGGCGTAGTTATACTCAACCTCATATTTTGAATACACATCCCAAAGCCCGCCGGACAGCCGCTGGCCTTTGCCCTCCACGCTGGTCGGGCCGCTGCCGTCCGCCCCGATCATCCATTGCGCGAAGTCCAGCAGGTGCGTGCCCCAGTCAGAAATATATCCGGACGAATAATCCGACCGCCACCGCCAGTCCCAGAAACAACTTCCGCGATACGGCAGCACCGGCGCCGGCCCCAGCCACAGGTCGTAGTCAAATCCATCCGGCACAGGCTCGACTGGTGACGCGCCATTCTTCAAATGCTTTTCCTCAACGCCACGGCTGTTGGGCAAAGTGATTTCAATGCGGGTGAGCTTGCCGATCTTCCCGTTGCGCACCAGCTCGCAGGCATGACGCAACCAGCCACTGGACCGGGTCTGCGTGCCGCTTTGAAAGATGCGCGCGCGCTGCTTCATCGCCGCGCACAACGCTTGTCCCTGGGCGATGGTCAGCGTCACGGGCTTTTCGCAATAAACATCCTTGCCCGCTTTCGCCGCGTAAATGGAGGCGGGCGTATGCCAGTGATCCGGCGTCGCGATATAGACCGCATCAATGCTTTTGTCCGCGAGCAGCTCCCGGAAATCCGCGTGGCCCGCACAACCCTTCGTGCTGTAAAATTCGTTCACGCCGTCCACCCCGGCTTTGACGCGCCAC
>JANMJO010000321.1:0-1541 GCA_031371425.1 Verrucomicrobiales bacterium
CATCAACGCCCGCCACCGGCGTCAGCGTCGCCAGAGTTCCGCCGGTGTAAACCGCCAGCAGCGTGTCGAAGGCGCTCCCGCGCGTGTCGAACATCACGATGCCGCTGCTCGGGGCAGTCCACTGCAACCAGACCGATGCCCCGCCCGGAACGCCCGCGTGATCCGGCTCGCCAGCTTCCTTCGTGGCCGTCGAGCTAGCCGTGCGCCCGAAACCGTTCGCACCAACAATAGGCTGCCGGCTTGCAAATAAATCCGTGGCGTTCATAGGTGGCAGCGCGCTGATGAGCAACTGCACCACCGCACTGTTCGTCACGCCATTCGCGTCCGTCACCACCGCGCTGTAACTCCCCGCGTTCGTGGCCGTCACCACGGGGATGGCAAACACATTCGTCATCGGGCTGGTGGCGGAAGTGGTCACCGTGCCGGGAATATTCACGCCATTCCTCCGCCACTGAAGCACGAGCGGCGGCACCCCCACGACCACAGCCTTGAAACTCGCCGCCGTGCCGAGCGTCGCGATGTTCGTCGTGGCAGGTTGCGTGGTGAACACTGGCACCGCCGCTGCCGGTCCTGCAAACCACAGCCAGCCGCAGCCCGCCAAGAGAATCGGTAACCAACGACAAACCGGAAACAGCCGCAGGGAATTTGAATTGAAAACTTTTGTGTTCATGGGTGGATGACTTATAGGTTGATAGCAGAACCATACCTTGAAACAAGCGAATCTGCTATCACCGATTAGCTTGTCAGCGACCGCCCGGTTCTGTTAGACCAAGTGCAACACCACCACCCAGTGAACTACAAAATCAAAACCCTCTCCGCCGCCCTCCTCCTCGCCGTCGCGTTGGCCGGGAACGTGTTCGCCGCCAACGACGCCCTCCTGCTCACCCTCGAAGGTAAAGTCGAAGTCTCACCCACCGGCCAGACCGCGTGGACGCTCGGCACAACCAACCAAACACTCCACGTCGGCGACCGCCTCCGCACCAGCCTCCGCAGCCGCGCCACCGTCCGCTTGTCCAATCTCACCACCCTGCGCGTCAACGAACTCACCACCTTGCAAATCCAGCCACCGTCCGCTGTTGGCAAACAAGCCGGCCTCGACCTGAAAAATGGCTCCACCTATTTCTTCAGCCGCGAGCGCGGCAACGAAACCGAGTTCCGCACCCCGCTCGCCTCCGGCGCGATTCGCGGCACGGAGTTCAACCTCGCCGTCGCCGACGATGGCCGCAGCGAAGTCACCTTGATAGACGGCGACGTCAACCTCGCCAACAACCTCGGCGCGGTGGATCTGGTTTCCGGCGAACAAGGCGTCGTCGAGAACGGCAAAGCCCCCACCAAGACCGCCGTCATCAACGCCATCAACATCATTCAATGGGCGCTCTACTATCCCGGCGTCCTCGACCCCAATGAACTCGCCCTCACCGCCGCCGAGCAGGACACCTTGGCCGCGTCCCTCGCCGCCTACCGCAGCGGCGATTTGCTGGCCGCGCTCGCGAATTATCCCGAAGGCCTGACGCTGACCTCCGATGCTGGAAAAATTTATC
>JANMJO010000014.1:0-5798 GCA_031371425.1 Verrucomicrobiales bacterium
GAACGCTACGCGCTCCAGGCCTACGTCGAGGAATCGCAGAAGAACGTGACCGGCACGGTGCGCGTGAAACTCTACAAGGGCAACATCATGGTCAGCGGCCGCAAATCCCCCGTGAGCCTCTACAACCCGCACATCGCCACGATGGAAGCCGACCCGACCAAAGCCTACAACCAAGACGACGCCACCGGCTTCATCCGGTTGAACGGCCTGCGCCTGAAAGTCGCGGCGAAGGTGCATGGAGAGAAATAGGCAAACTTGAGGTGCCAAATTGGCACCTCAAGTTGAGCGGTGAATTCTTTAAGGTCGCAATTTGCGACCTTGAACGTAGTCAGAACTTGATATCGCAATTTGCGATGTCAAAAGATATGCGGTCACAAATAGTGACCGATTCGGGGAAATTTATGAGCAATCAGATTGCAACCATTACTTCGGTCATCCGCACCATTCGTGGAAAGAAAGTCATTCTCGACATTGACTTGGCTCGCATTTATGGCGTGCCGACCAAAGCATTGAACCAAGCGGTCAAACGAAATCTCAAACGCTTCCCAAATGATTTTCTTTTTCGACTTACGCTTGAGGAAGTTGCCGATTTGAACCGGTCACAATTTGTGACCGGTTCGCAAAAGCATCGTGACCCGCGCCTTCTGCCCTACGCCTTCACTGAGAACGGCGCGATCATGGCGGCCAATGTCCTCAATAGTCCCGAAGCCGTGCGGATGAGTGTGTTTGTGGTGCGGGCGTTCGTGAAGATGCGCGAACTGCTGGGCGGCACGAAGGAACTGGCGAAGCAACTGGCCGCGTTGGAAAAGAAACTGACCGCACGGCTCGACGGGCATGAGGTCGCCATCATCGAAGTGCTGCGGCGTGTGATGGACATTCTTGATCCGCCGCCACCGCCGCCCGAACCGCCGAGGCGACAGATTGGTTTTCACGTCGAGCCGGAAGCCAAACCCAAAACCAAGCGAAAGAAAAAGGCGTGAACTGCGCGCCCGCACCGCTATGATTGCCACGATGGAAGCCGACCCGACCAAAGCCTACAACCAGGACGACGCCACCGGCTTCATCCGGCTCAACGCCCTGCGCCTGAAAGTCGCGGCAAAGGTGCATGGGAAGAAGAAATGAATGGCGAACAAAAACGCGGTTCGGATTGGCCAATTAAAATCGCGATTGTTTTAAGTGGTGTTTCGGCACTCGTGACCGTGTTTATTGTAACGCGGGAACATCACGCTGGCTGGCCTTCCGGCGATGAAATGCTCGCAGGGCTTTTGTTTCTGCCAAACTTTTTCCTCGCTGGATTTTGTCTCATCTATTCACTAACCAAACTTGCAGATAAGCAAAGAAGAGGAAGGGCGATTGTTATTTTGCTTTTAAGTTTAGTTATGCCGATACGTGGTGGATATGAAGCCTATTACCCAAAAGTCAAACGTGACGATGACAGATATATTTCGTATCAGCAAAAAATTAAGGATTGGAAAAGCCTCGGTGCTGCGGTCAATCCGTTGTTGAGGGAATATTACGTCACAAACAAATCAAAATGCCGATTTCCAAATAATGATAATGAAGTAGAACTCAACGGATTTGCCGAATATGCAGGCAGTCACGGCATTCCTCTTAAAAACGGAAAGATTGTAGATCCGTGGGACAACCCTGTTCATTTTGTAATCGCGCATGATGGAGACCGAGCGTTTCGAGCGCGCGGTAGTTTTTATGGTATCGCCGACCACGATTTCAGTCAGACTGCCGTGGGTCTGATTCTCGATAATTCAGCCAACGTGGACACCGCGCTTTGCAAACAGTGGGCTTTACGGAACGGATACTTGCCACCAAACCCAAATAGCCGGGACTATTGATTAGCGCCGTAGGCGCGCCATCTTTGTAGAAACCCAGCGCCAAGAATTTCAAGCCCCGTCAGGAGCGACATCTTCCCACCGCGCTGCCCCTGACGGGGCTTCATCCTTTCGCGGGTGACGTTCTACAACGATGCCGCGCCTCCGGCGCTTTCCCGGAGCGCGGCGTTCACGCCGCTTCACCATCCGCACTAAAACACGCGTCCAAAATTTTCCCCACCTCACATCCTCGCACGTTGAAGCGACCTGAAGGTCGCGCTCCGAATCCCAACGGGATTCAAATCATTCAGCCCAGGGTTGGCGCGGAGCGACTACCCTAGGTCATCGTCCAAAATAATTTTCTACCCCAACGGGGTTGCATCCCGTCGCCGCCATTTGATTCAACTCGTGGACTCGCTCGCGCCCGCTCGCTCGGCCCTGCGGGCCTTCGGCTTCGCCGAATTCCTTTCGCGGTTTCCCAAACCGCTCAAGTCAGAGTTGATAAACTTTGTGCGCCGTTACCCAGCGTAGCCGTTCCTGCGTCACGGCAACGCTGGGCTGAATGCTGCAACCGCGTTGCGGTTGAGCTGAATGATGTAATCACTTCGGGATATTCCGCAGCACCGTCGGGCCACTGATGGACAACAACCCTTGCGCTGTGATATTCTCCACCCATGAGCGCCGTAGAACAAATCAAAGCCGCGGCAGTCGAGCTTGGCCCGGACGAACAATACGAATTGTTCCGCTGGTGGACTGGATCAGATGCTTTTCGCCAACGGCAGCTTGCCGCTTTGAAAGGCGACATCGCCAGCGGCATTGCTGATTTGGACAACGGACGTTATCAGACTTACGACGACACGAACGTGATGCAACTGGCCGAGGATATTGGCCAAGCTGGACGCGAGCGGCTGAAGAAGCCCGGCGCATGAATCAATACCGGGTTTCAGCCGAGGCGAGAGCAGACCTGGATGAAATTTGGCTCTATATCGCACACGACAACCCCGATGCGGCAGACAAATACATCCGCGCCATTGTCTCGCGATTTCCGACGTTCGCCGCAATGCCGCGCATGGGACGCGAGCGGCCTGAATTATCCCCCGGCTTGCGCAGCTTTGTTGTCGGTCACCATGTCATCTTCTATCGCCTGTGTGACAGCGGCCTTGAAGTCGCGCGGGTGTTGGATGGCGTAAGAGATTTGCCGCCGCTGTTTGAATAAACCATGAACGCCACGATGCAAGCCGACCCAACCAAAGCCTACAACCAAGACGACCCGTCCTCTCCATCCTCCGTAGCAGGGCTACTGCGGAGGACGGGCGTAGCAACTCTGCGGAGGGTGGACGCCACCGGCTTCATCAGGCTGAACGGCCTGCGCCTGAAAGTCGCGGCGAAGGTGCATGGGAATAGAAAGTCGTAGCAGCCGAGGTAACGAGGCTAAAATTTCAATCGGCAAAATGTTTTTAAGTCCGACCAGCTTGGAGAAAAGTCCCGCGAGTTTGTCTAGCACGGTGCGGAACTCTATTAAAAGGCTTGGACGCTTGACCATTCTGCTATGCTCTGCCGCGTGAAACTTCTCCGCTACATTGTTGCGGTGCTGCTGGCAGCCATCTGGCTGCCCGTCTCGTCGCACGCGTTGTTGGAGCATTGCGAACTGATTCATCAGGTTCACGCAGACTACGACGCGGATTCGACTGGCTCGCACGAGCACGATGCAGACAACCACGAGGCGGCGGAAGGCAAGTGCGCGTTGTCGTCCACGCACGTCAGCGTTCCTGTGCCCAAGACGTTGGCGACTCCATTTCTGCTTTTCGCGCTCGGAGTCGAATGGACTTCTGAATTTCAAGCCGTGCATCATCCATCCGGCCTTCCTCCACCCGGCACTGCGCCGCCACAGCTTTCCCATCGCTGGCAGTTTTCTTTTCGCACTGCGCTCCCGGCGCGTGCGCCTTCGCTGATTTCTTAATCCTGCGTTCAGCGGGATTCCCTCTCGTTGTCGGGCGTTGTCTACGCCTGGATTGTTCCCTTTTTAATTCTGATGGTTGCAGTGTGTGATTTTATGAAACGATTAAATTTTGATTGGCCGCTTGTTCTGACAGCGGCGTTGATCGGCGTGATGACGTTGACGGCAAAAAGTCAGGAAACAAATTTAACGCCTGCAACATCCGGCCTGTCGCTGGACGCGCTCGTGAGCGAGGCGCTGGAAAAGAATCCCGAACTCAAGTTTTACGAGGCGGAACTGTCGGCGGCAAAAGCCGGGCGCAAAACCGCCGGGACGCTCGCCAACCCGGAAGTCAGCAGTGGCGTGGGCCAGAAGCGCGTGTCAGGTGGCGGTGTCAGTGCCGAAGGTGTCGCCTGGTCGGTGTCTGTTATCCAGCCGTTCGAGTGGCCGGGGCGTATCGGTTTGCGCAAGGCGATTGCGAATCGCGACGTGGAACTGGCCGAACTCGGCTACGCCCGTTTCAAGCTCGCGCTGGCCGGGCGCGTGCGGGCGCTGGCTTACGGTTTGTTCGCCGCGCAGGAAAAGGCGGCGGCGGCGGGCGAAGTGGCCGACCGTTTTCAGGCGTTGCGCGAAGTGCTCGTGCAACGTGATTCGGCGGGGCTGACGCCGGTGCTGGAAACGTGCATCATCGAAGCCACGGAATTGACGATGCAGCGTCGGGCGGGCGATGCGACGCTGGCCGCGCAAGCGGCCCTGCTTGAGTTAAACCAATTGCGCGGCGTCGCGCCGAAAGAGCCGATTCGTGTCGCTCCAGCGGAACTCGGTTTCAAGCCACGCGCAGAAACCGAAATGCTCCTCGCCTGGGCGCGCACGAATAATTTCGAGTTGCGTCTGCGCGCGGTGGAACTCGCGCAACAAGGTTTCCGCGTTGATCTCGCCAAGAACGAACGTTACCCCGCGCTCTCCGTTGGGCCGGCGTTCTCGGAAGAAAAAGTCGCCGGAACTCGCGAGCAAATCATTGGCATTTCCGTGTCGCTGCCGTTGCCGTTGTGGAATCGAAACAGCGGAAACATCGAAGCAGCCAAGGCGCGGCAGGCGCAGGCGGAAGTTTCCCTCACCGTCGCTCGACGCGAAGTGGAACGCAAAGTTTTGGAGGCCGCGTTGACCTACGAAACGAAACTGCATGAGATGGGCAAGTGGCGGCCTGATTCTGTCCAGCACTTCAAGGAAGCCGCCGAACTCGCTGACCGCCATTACCGCCTTGGCGCAGTGCCGATTTCCACCTACGTCGAATTGCAAAAGCAGTATCTCGATGCCGTCGAGAGTTTGCTGGAGACGCAGCAGACGGCGCTCGAAGCGGCGGCGCAACTGGAATTGCTCACCGGGAAGGATGCGCAATGATTGACAAAATTCTCGAATTCTCCCTGCGCCAGCGAGCCGTTGTGTTGCTCGGCACTATCGCGCTGCTGGGTGTGGGCCTTTGGTCGGCACTTCACTTGTCCATTGACGCCGTGCCAGACATCACCGGCATTCAGGTGCAGATCAACACCGAGGTCGCCGCACTTGCCGCCGAGGAATCGGAAAAGCTGGTCACGCAACCCATCGAACTTGAACTTGCCGGGCTGCCCGGCGTCGAGGAGATGCGTTCCATCACGAAGTTCGGGTTGTCGCAGGTAACGCTTCAGTTCAAAGACGGCACGGACATCTATCGCGCCCGTCAACTTGTGGCCGAGCGATTACAAGGTGTTCTGGAACGATTGCCCGCCGGGGTTCTCCCCAAGCTCGCGCCCATCAGCACCGGGCTGGGCGAGATTATTTATTACAACGTCCAGTATCGCGCCGATGCGACGAACAAGCCCGCAACCGAATTGGAGCAACTCATCGCGTTGAGCGAGATTCAGCAATACACCATCAAGCCGCTCCTGCGCACCGTGACGGGCATCGCCGAGATCAACGAGACAGGCGGCTACGAGAAGCAGTTCGTCATCCAGCCGAAACCGGAGACTCTGACCGCGATGAATCTCACGTTCAGCGAA
>JANMJO010000248.1:0-16033 GCA_031371425.1 Verrucomicrobiales bacterium
GCTCTCCCTCTCCCACCCGCCGCGCCGGAGCGCGAGCGAGGCGGGTCGGATGGGAGAGGGGTGGGGTGAGGGCTGGTCGCACGACCGTTCCAGAGTGGAGTTCATTCTGCAAATCGGCTCCACCGAAAACAGCGAAGAACCCGAATTCTGTTCATTTTGTTAATCCTGTCTTTTTTTGCATCGCTCACTTCGCGGTGTCGCGGCGGTAGATGCGCCACTCGAAGCCGTGGAGCTGGATGTTCGGCAACTGGCCGTCGGCGCGCGTGCCCATCAACTGCACGGGCGTGAAGGTGCGGGAATCGCGTCCGTCCACGCGCACATCGCACGGGCGGTTGGAGAAGTTGATGACGATGAGGAATTCCTCGGTGCCGTCGCGGCGCTCGAAGCTGACGACGTTTTTCTCGTCAGAATTTTTCACCCAGACAACTTCGCCGGAGCGGAGGGCGGGGTGGGCTTTGCGGAGTTTGATGAGGTCGCGGTAAATGGCGCGGAGCGGCGGGCGGTCTTTGGGCGACCAATACACGGGCATCTTCTCGAAGAGCGCGGGGTCGCCGGATTCGGTGGCGTCGCCAACTTCCATGCCGTTGTAGAGGAGGGGAACGCCATCGAGCGTGAGCATCAGGACTTCAGCAGCGAGCGCGCCGCGGATGCTGAACCGGGCTACGGCGCGGGCTTCATCGTGGTTGTCGGAGATGCGGAGGTGGAGTGAGCCTTGCGGGAATTGGCGAAGGCTTTCCTCCCAAGAGCGGCGGAGTTCGGTGGCGGGTTTGCCGTTGAGCAGGACTTCGTTGAGCGTGCCGTGCAGCGGCCACGCGTAATCAATGTCGAAGGCGTTGGTGAGGAGTTCGGGCTTGCTGGCTTCGGCGAGGAGCATGATGTCGGGCTTGAGCTTGGTGAGCGCGGCGCGGGCTTCCTCCCAGAAACTCGTGGGCACCATGTAGGCGACGTCGCAGCGGAAACCGTCCACGTCGAAATCGGCGAGCCAGTGTTTGAGCATGGCAATCATGTAGGCTCGCAGCGCGGGGCTTTCGTAGTTCAGTCCGGCGACATCGGTCCAGCTCGGCACGGGCGGGATGACTTTGCCCTTGTCGTCCTGCTTGTAGAATTCGGGGTGCGCCATCATCACGCTGTCCCACGCGGTGTGGTTGGCGACGATGTCCATGATGACCTTCATGCCGCGCTGATGGGCTGCGGCGACGAGCTGCTTGAAGTCGGCGGGCGTTCCGTGCGCGGGGTCAATGGCGTAGTAATCCTTGATGGCGTAGGGGCTGCCGATGGGTCCTTTGCGGGCGGTTTCGCCGATGGGATGGATGGGCATGAGCCAGAGAATATCCACGCCGAGATCTTTGAGTTCATCGAGGCGTGCGGTGATGGCGGTGAACTTGCCGCTGGCGGAGAAGTTGCGGGTGAAGATTTCATAGACGACACCATCGCGCAGCCAGGCGGGGGCTGGGCGGGCGGAAATTTTGGAGAAGTCCTGCTCGGCTGCGGCGGCGAACGCGGTGAGCAGCAGGGCGGCGGCGAGCAGACTAGCTGCGGTGGAACGACGTTCGAGATTCATGCTGGGATTCTAAAATGGCGGTGATTTGATTGCGAGCCGTGAAGCGTATTTTGGGAACGCATATTCATGCGGTCGGTTTTAGCCCGACTTCCGAAGTTGGGGAGCACGCCCGCCCCGGGCGTCGCTGGTCGCGCCCTCGCGGCCAGCATCTTGCAGGCGCGTGCGGACACCAGGTAACTTAGGATGCCTCCGGTGCGCCCGGGTTTTTCGCGAGGGCGCGGAAAACTGCGCCCGGGGCGGGCGCGCTCCCATTTCTATTTTGGAGTTCGGGTTTGGAGCAGCGTGCGCTGCCGTGTGGGAAAAGAAAAACCCAGCCGTTTTACCGGCTGGGAAACGTTGGTCGGTGAGTTATTGTCCCCACAATATCGCGGCATGAACACCGCGCAATACCCACGACCATAAATCGTGCGGAACAGAAACCAACACCCTTTCCGCTCGCCCGTTTCCCATGATTTCAAATCCGATTGGGTAAAAAAATAGCAGACGACGTCGCCCGTGCAACCGCATCTTCATGCGGTGTGCTAGAGCGGTTTCAATAAAACTGTAACCGGTAAAAAACAGCGTCGCGTTCCCCCTCATCCTGACCTTCTCCCCCTGGGAGAAGGAACAGCCGTTGGCTGCGTCCTTAAAATAAGCCAGTCACCGAGCAGAATTCCGCGTTCGTTTCGCCGAGACGCTGGGAGCGTTGCTCCCTCTCCCCAAGGGAGAGGGCCGGGGTGAGGGGGAACGAGGCTGACAAAACAACGGCTACAGAATTATTTAATCCGCTCTAGGAATCCGCCGCGAGCGTGATGTGTTGGGGCGCGTCGCCGATCGTTTCGGTCGCTGCCGCACGAACGCGCGGAAAACAAAAAGGCCAGCCGGTGTCGCCGGCTGGCCTGCGAGGGAAGCGTAGGTCAATGAGCTGTTGTCCCCACAACATCGCGGCGCAGACGCCGCGCAACGCCCATGACCAAAAATCCACTGCAAAAGATCAGCAACGCCCAGGTCGCCGGCTCGGGAACGACGCTGACGTTCAGCCCCCAGCTCATCAGCGTGCTCTGGTCGCCTGCGGAGATGTCCGCCAGAAACAACGTCCATGTTCCGCCGGAACTCATGTTCAGAAACGTGCTGGTCAAGTTCGCTCCGCCGGTCGTGTAGCTGTTGCCTGCGGCGGCGGCGACGCTCTGGATGCTGCCGCTGGTGCCGGTGTCGGACAGTGTCACGCCCGCCGATTGCAGGGTGGCGAAGTCGCTGGTAGAACCGCCGCCGAAGCCCGAGGTTGAGGCCGCCGCCGTTCCCGAACCACCGCCCACGCGGTTGAGGAGGATGGCGGTCTGCGTGGTGTTGCCGTCGTTATAGACGAGGTAGCCGTAGAGGTCGCCGTTGTAGCCGCCGCTGATGTTCAACACCACGCTCACGTTGTTGAGTATGCCGCTGGGCGAGCCGCTCCACGTTCCACCAGAGGTGTTGAAGGTCGAACCTGCCGCGCTGTTGTCGGCGATGACGGAGGTGAGCGTGCCGGAATACCAGTTCACCACTGTCGCCTGCGCGCCGAGCGCGAGCAGGAGCGTCAGTCCGGTTGAAAGAATTGTTTTGTTCATAGTCTTGATTTTCGTGTGTTGAAATTAATGGGTCAGGGTTTCAAGCGGTAATAGCCTGCGTTGCCGCTCGGCGCGCCGGTGTCGGTGTAGGTGATGCGCCCGTAAGGCTGGGTGTTGGTGTCATTGGCCGAGAGAGTGACGAGGTCGCTCCAGGTGGAGAGGTTGGAGGATTTCTGGATGGTGTAGCTCGTTCCCGGCACGCCCCAGAAGACGAGCACGGCGTTGCCGCTGCCGTTGAACGAGAGCTGCGCGGTCTGCTGGTTGACCACGGGCGTGACGTTCACAATCACCGTTGCCGCCGCCGATGTGCCGCCGCGGCCGTCGCTCACAGTGTAGGTGAAACTGTCTGCGCCGGTGACGCTGTTGGAGTAAGTCACGTTGCCGCCGCTGATGGCGACCACGCCGCCGTTCGTGCCTTGGGTCACGCTCGCCACGGTCAATGTGTCCGAGTCCGGGTCTGTCGGCGCGTGCTTGGTGTTGGTGGTGATGGGGA
Organism: Verrucomicrobiales bacterium; assembly: GCA_031371425.1. Classification (GTDB taxonomy): domain Bacteria; phylum Verrucomicrobiota; class Verrucomicrobiia; order Limisphaerales; family JAFMIX01; genus JAFMIX01. The sequence goes on from JANMJO010000248.1 coordinate 3,638, forward strand.
GGGTTTGGAGAACGCCGGCCTGCGCGCCCAAGCTGATGGCTTGCGCGGACGGGGCGCGGTTGACGGCGATGGTGCCGTTCACGGGGAGCTTGCCGAGATACCAGTTCTGGCCCGCGCTCAATGCTGGCACGGTGCCGGCAGCGGGAGCAGAGCCGCCGTAGCTCGTGGCTTGCACGAGCGTGAAAATCTCGCCGCCGGTCAGCGAGCCGCTGTTGAGGGTGACGTTCAGTGTGCCGCCGGAGGTGAAGGTGCTGACGCCCGCGATCTTGTCGGCGGTCTGGCCGGTGCCGATGCGGAAATTTCCATTGCCTGAAAGTGTGAGCGTGTTGCTCACGGTCAAAGTCGCCGGGAACGTGCCGGTCGGCGCGAGTGTGCCGCCGAGTTGGATGGTGGTCGCGCCCTTGATGAGGCCGTTGCCGTTGAGCGTGGAGTTGGTGACGACGGTCAACGCGCCGGTGCCGTTCGTGCCGGTGATGACGAGCGTGCCGTTGCTGATGGTGGTCGTGCCGGAGAAGGTGTTCACGCCGGCGAGGGTGACGGTGCCGAGGCCGACTTTGACGATGCCGGGGGTGCCGTTCAGGCTCTGCCCGCCGGTGGCGGTGCCTTGCTGGATGACGCCGTTGAAGGTGACGCTGCCACCGCTCGCGGCGGTGAGGTTGAGGTTGTCGTTGAGAGTGACGTTGCCGTAGTAGGCGACGGTGCCGCTGGCGTTGTTGCCGCCGACGGTCTTGGAGGCGTTGAAGCCGGCGAAGTAGCGGGCGTTGATGGCGTTGGTCACGGAAGCGCCGGCACTCGTGAGCAGAATCGTCGTGGCGCCGTTGTTGCCGCTGGCGTCTGCGCCCATGGTGAGCGCGCCGCCGCCGCTGGAGGTCTGGCCGAACGCGGCGGAGGAAGCACCTTGGACGCCGCCGTTGTCTATGTAGATGTTTGCGGTGGCCGTGCCGAAGGTGTTGGCGAAGCCGTTCAAGGTCAGCGTGCCGGCGCCTTGCTTGACGATATCGCCGGTGCCGGTGGCGTTGCCGTTGAGGGCGGTGTTGCCGGCGGCGAGGATGAAGAGGTGGTTGTTGCCGCTGTTATTGATGATCGGCCCGGCGACGGTGAGGGTGTTTGCGCCAGCGTCGAGTTTGGCGCCGCTGGAGCCGATGGTGATGGTGCGGCCGGAGTTGAGCGTGAGCGAGCTGGAGATGGCGAGGACGGAGCCGCTGCCGCCGCTGATGCTCACGCCGCCGGCGGCGGTGCCGAGGTTGCCGTCGCTGGAAATGGAGAGTGTGCCGGCGCTGATGGTGGTGCCGCCGCCGTAGGTGTTGCCGGAGTTGGAGAGCGTGATGTTGCCAGTGCCGTCCTTGACGAGGGAGTTGGTGCGGACGGTGGAGGTGCTGTTGGCGGCGAGGCCGTCAGCGATGAGGCCGCTGACGGTGCTGGTGCCATTGCCGGTGCCGAACTCGACGGTGCCGGTGTCGGAGAGCGAGCCATTTTTCCAGAAGGTGTTGTTGCCGCTGTTGACGGCGAAGACGCCGAAGCTGGTGATGGCCGCGCCGCCGCCGGTGATCATGGGCACATCGTAGGTGTTGAAGGTGTTTCCGCTGCGGACGACGGTGGCGTTGAAGGTCTTGGCGGAGGTGACTTTGATGGTCAGCGTGGCGTCGGCGTTTGCGCCGTTGCCGGAATCAATGGCGGAGCCGCTGTTGTAGATTTTCCAACCGCCGGAGCTGTCGAGTTGGAACTTGGCTTCGTCGGCGGTGTCAATCTGGCTGAAAGATGAGTAGGTGGTGCTGCTGCGGAATGCGAGGCCGATGCGGGAGGGCGGGTTGGCGGAGATGTAGCCGGTGAGCGTGAAGGTATCGCCGGCTTGCAACGCGCGTGCGGTGCCGCCGCCAGAGCCGCTGGTGGTGAAGGTTTGGAACGCCGCGAAGCTGGAGTCGCCAGCGCTGTTGGCGTAGACGCCGATTTCCGTGCCGGTGTTGTTGTAGTAGCCTTGGAATCCGCCGCCGGAGACGCCGGTGGCGTTGAAGTTTCCGGTCTGCATCGTGTAGGTGACGCTGGCGGCGTTGGCGCTGGGCAACAGGGCAAGGCACGCGATGGCGAACGTGGCGCGAAGGATATTGGCGATGGTTTTCATAGGTTTATTGGTCAAATTTGGTGACGACACAGCACGGGTGCGGTGTGGCAACGCTGATATTGGAGACATATAACCACACCTGCCTTCGTGCGTCCACCGCATGAAAATGCGGTGGGTGGTGGCGGGGGTCAGCGGCCTAGGTATTTCACCACGGCTTCGGTGCGGGAGTGGACGTGGAGCTTTTCGTAAACCGTCCGGACGTAGCTGCGCACGGTATCAATGCTGATGTTCATGCGGTCGGCGATTTCCTTGTAGGCGTATCCCTTGGCGAGCTGGTCGAGAAATTCCTTTTCGCCGGGCGTCAGGCGGGGGATGTCCTGATTTTCCTGCGCCGGGCGCGACAGGAATTGCACGACGCGCCGGGCGAGCTGCGGGGTCATGGGCGAACCGCCCGCATGCACATCGTGGATGGCCTCGATGAGCCGGGCGGAGGCCGTGCGCTTGAGGAGGTAGCCGCTCGCGCCGGCCTTGAAGGAGTTGAAGAGCGATTCGCTGTCCTCGTAAACCGTCAGCATGAGGAACTGCGTGGTCGGCACGGCGGCCTTCAACTGGCGCACGCATTCCACGCCGTTCATGCCGGGCAGGTTGATGTCCATGAGCACCACGTCGGGTGCGCGGGCGGGAATCTCCTTCACTGCGGCCTCGGCGTTCGGGAAATCGCCGACGAGTTTCAAGTTCGGTGCGCGGCGGATCAGCGATGCAAGGCTGCTGCGGATGCCCTCATCATCCTCCACAATGGCAACTTTGATTTGCATGGTTCAGTTTTGCCACGGACGGCGCGTTTCGCAAAGTTCAATTCTCATGCGGAAATCAATCTGGGAAACCACGAATGGACACGAATTCGGGAAACCGAAACGACAACGGTAGGTCAAACCCAGGAAAACCGGCTGGCGCGGGGTGGTCTTGCTGCTGGCGGGCCAGAATAAATTTTGGATTCATTCGTGTGAATTCGTGTCCATTCGTGGTTTGCTTCCGGGTCAGCCGGCGGCGGGCAGTTTGACCGTGAGCCGCACCGTCGTGCCTTGGCCGGGCGCGCCGGTCATCTCCAGCTTGCCGCCGATGCTGGCGGCGCGGCGGCGCATGTTCTCCAAGCCGTTGTGCATCGCGGGCGGAGGCGAGGCGAGGTCGAAACCCCGTCCGTCGTCGCGGATCACGATCTCCAGCATGGGCAGGTTGACGCGCGCCTCCACGGAAACCTCCTTCGCGCTCGCGTGCCGCAGCACATTCGTCAACGATTCCTTCACGACGAGGAAAATATCGTGGCGCACTTCCGGCGGTAGCGGCAGCGCAGGAAGGTCGTTCGGCAGATCGAGCCGGCAGCGCGCTGTGTCGCTCTCGAACAACTCGCTCGCGAAATGCGCGATGTATTCCACAAGGCTCGAAAGCGAATCGCTGGCCGGCTTCACCGCCCAGACGATCTCCTCTAGCGCCCGCACCGTTTCATCCGCCGACTGAATGATTTTTTCCAGATGCGCCTCGACTTGTCCGCTGTGATGCTTGTCCTGCTTGGCCAAGTTGCTGAGGAGCGAGATGCGCGCGAGCGACGAGCCGAGGTCATCATGCAAATCCTGCGCGATGCGCGCCCGCTCGCGCTGGAGCACGCGTTCCTGCTCGGCGTGTTGCAGCCGCCGTTGGTATTTTTTCTTCTCCACCATGCGAACGCCCGCCGCCACGCCGGACACGAGCACCAGCACCATCAGCCCGTTGAACCACCACGTCTGCCAGAACCGCGCCACGATGAAGTCGTTGAACGACGTCGCCACCGTCATGTCGCTGAAATTCCAACCGCCGCCGCCGCCCATGTGGCGCACGCGGATCTGGTTGAACGAGGCGTCCGCCTTGAACCGCGTCGTCAGCGCGGGCGACTGGCCTTCCTCCGTAGCCCCGAGCGCGAGGTCGGGGCTGAGCCACACCGTCACCAGATCGTCGCCGCCGGCGATGAACTGCACCTTGAAGACGATGACCCTCTCGTTGCCGCGCCGTGGCAGCTCGTAGGGTTGCACATCGCCCTCGTGAAATAATTCCGACCGCGACGAGGACAGGTCGTAATCGCCCTGCGTCTTGTTCGTGGGAAAAGTTTCCGCCGTGTAAAATGCGCTGTAAGCCCAGGCCTTGGGCGAATTGCCGACCGCCAGCCGGTTCTCATCGCCCTCGAAAAGCTGGAAGCCTGCGTAATACTCCTCCGTGCTGACATCCGAGAGCGGGTCCACGCGGAACTTGAAATACAGCGTGTCCGAATCCGTATCGTCGCGGCTGGTCGCGCCGTGGAGAATGTCCTTGCCCTCGCCCGTCTCCTTCGCGAGCTGCGGTCCGGCATCGCTCCAGAGAACCGCCGCATCGGCGGTGGCGGCGGCGAGCGCCAGTGCCAACGCGATGCGGGACAACAAAACCCGCAGGCGGGGCGGAGTGTTTAACGCAAAGACGCAACGGCGCAAAGACGCAAAGAAGAATCGGAGAAATAAAAGTTGTTGCCGAAACAAAGCGGCTCGAAGCGTTTCGGCGCGGTCAGGTTTTTGTTGCGACTTTGCGAGTTTGCGACTTTGCGTAGAAACTCCAACAGTGCAGATGCGGCTTACAGAAAGCAGTGGCATGGGACGATTATGCGGGCGTCCACGCGGTGAGGCAAAAAGAATCAGCGGAAGAGGTGTTGCGGCCTAACGACCCAAGCTCAGCGATGGCGGCCACGAGACGCGCCGATTGCAACCGGAGCGCGACAGCCGGGCTCGCTGCAGCGCATGGTTAGGCGTTGCGGCTGTTGGAAGAAAAGCCTTCACCAGGGAGTGGTCATGGTGCGTCCGTCGTTGAGGGTGACGGTAGCAATGCGATTCGGTTCGTCGAGGGCAATGGAGACACTCCAACTCTTGTGGGCGTCGCCGTCGAGTATAGTTTCGGTCGCACTGCCATCAGACTGTGTGGTGTAGAAAGTCGTCGTGTAAAAGTCGCAGTAGTTCCAACGCTGCACGACACGGAAGGAGTGGCCGTCGGGGGAAGTGGTGGCCGCAAGTGTTCGGCTGGTGCCAAGAAAATCGGGAATCCAAACGCCCACAGCGAGAGGAAGCGCGAACGCACCGATAGAGAGTGCAGCCACGAGCACCCAACCGACGGCACGGAAAGGGCGGCGGCGAACCGCAAAGCGAGCAATGAGAGCACCGACGAAAACCGCCAGCAGTGGACTTAGAAAGATGAATTCGAGCATGGGATTACGAGGTGTGTGTAGCAACGCCTAACGACCCAAGCTCAGCGACCCGGCCCGCGGGAGGCGTGGATTGCAACCGGAGCGCGAGGGCCGGGTTAGATGCAGCGCATGGTTAGGCGGCATGGGTCTCATCACTGTTTTGGTTCTGGATGGAGTCGCCACAAATCCAAGGCAAGACCCATGCCCGGAATCAGGACGACAGCGAACCAAAACAAAAACCCGTGAAAGAACACGTCTTCTCCGGTGTAACGCTTCCACAGCCAAGCTAACATCAGGTAAGGAACGGTGAGAAATCCAAGCCGCACTGCTGAACGCCGCAGCACTTCTTGCTTGGTAATCGCGGTGGAGAGGCGGTTCTTTCGATACGCGACAAATAGTGCGAAGAACAAGCCGAGGCTGAAAACGCCGCCAAGGATGAGGTGGATTGGTGTGTTCATGGTGTGGTGCGTGATGTCGCCTAACATTGAATTGAACTGCAAGTTTGCCGTCTATTACTTTTCACGGATTTGACTTTCTTCTTGGCAAAGGATTTTGTCCACAGGAATTTAGCAGGGAAATGAGCGCGCATGATTATCCGACAAAGGCGGCAAACCGTCCGTATGAACGATTCATCCCCAACCCCAACCTCAACCTCACGCGAGTGGCGTTTGCGTCCCGCCAGTTCCTCGTCCGCATGAACGGCTAGTCGTGGTCGGCGGATGGCCGCCCGGTATTCTTGGCGCGGGTGGTGATGGCTTTGCGCAAGGCTTTGGTGCGGGCGGCAGCCTGAGGCGCATCTGGACACTCTTCTTGGATTTCTGATGCAAGCCGGAATCCCCGTATCCCGGACAGGCGGGATGCACTGTCCTACTCTGGCGGCAAAGCCGCCACAACGTAGGGCGGGCGTCTCGCCTGCCGCTTTCCGTAAGAAGAGTGTCAAGATGCACCCGGCAGCCTGACGGCCAAAACATTTTGCTCGTTCGCTGTTTTTGCGTGGGTTATTACTGGCGCGCACAATGTCCCGAGCCATTCTCATCGCCGCGCTGCTATTGAGCCTCGTTGTTGCGCCGGCCGCGTCCGCCGCCAGCACGGTGCTGCGCCCCGGTTCGCCATTCACGATTGACGTGTGGAATACGGCGGACGGCCTGCCGCAGAACTCCGTCATCGCCATGATCCAGACGCGCGATGGCTATCTGTGGCTCGGCACGCTCAACGGCCTCATGCGATTCGATGGAGATTTGTTCACCGTTTTCAATGTCAACAACACGCCGGGACTGGCGGGCAACGGCGTTGTTTTTCTGTTCGAGGACAGCCGGACGAATCTGTGGGCCGGGACGGATGCCGCCGGGCTTTGCCTGATAAAAAACGGCGTGGTGAAAAATTTTGAGACGGGCGATGGCGGAAAAATCCTGTATGCCCGCGAAGATGAGTCGGGCGCAGTCTGGTTTTGTGCGGCGGACGGGCGGATTTTCTGCTGGAAAAACAATCAGATGGATTTGCGCCCGTCCGTCAGCCGGGATTTTTGGGAGCAGCTTTTTTTTCGCACATTCCATGTGGCTGTGCCGCGAACAGGCGGCGGCTTCTGGCGTTTGCAGAAGGGCCGCGTTGAGCAATGGAGCGATGATAAACTGGAAAAGGATTATAGCGCCTTTCCGTGGTCAGCCTCAACCGTGACGGTGGTTTTTTCGGCGGCAAAATACAGCCCGTTCACGTTTGATGCTAATGTCACGGCCGCTTGCGAAGATGGTCAGGGCAACCTCGTCGTCGGCACTCACGGCAATGGCGTCTTCTGGGCGGACGGCGCGGGCGGCTGGCGGCACATCACCACGGAGAATGATTCGCCGCAAAACTTCGTGTTGTCCGTGTGCTTTGACCACGATGGAAATCTCTGGGTTGGCACGGATGGCGGCGGTCTGTATCGCGTCAAAAACAACTATTTCAACTCGCCCGCGAGTCTGCCGGACGGCGTTGCCAAATCAGCCGCAGAGGATGCGTCCGGTGGTCTGTGGGTGACTTACAATGGTCGCGGGCTGGTGTATTCGCTGACCAACTCGGCGAATCATTTTGGGATCGGCAAAGGCTCGAATGCGTGGTCGGTGCTGGTGGACCGGCAGCAGCAGGTTTGGGCGGGGACACGCAGCGAGGGGCTGTTTCATTTTGAGTCCGGCGTTTTTCAACTCGTCGCGGGAGCGGGAGAAATCGGGCCGCAAATCTTTTCGCTCTTTGAGAGTCGTGACGGAAAACTTTGGGTCGGCGGTGAAAATGGGCTGGTCAGTTTCGACGGGCGGAACTGGAAAAACCATTCCGCTGGCGACGGTCTTCCAAAAAATGCCGTGCGGGCGCTGGCGGAGGATGCGGCGGGAAATCTCTGGATCGGCACGGAAGCCGGCGGCTTGTTTCAATTGCGCGACGGTAAGATTTCCGCCGTCGCATCGCCGGTCAAAGACATTTCTTGCCTGTTCGTGGACCGCGAGAATGCGTTGTGGGCCGGCACTTCCGAACATGGGCTTGCCCGGCTTTTTCACGGCAACTGGACACGTTATTCTTCGACCAACGGCCTTAACATTGACGACATCGGCTATTTCATCCAGGACGAGGCGGATAATTTGTGGGTCGGATCGTATGAAGGATTGATGCGCGTCAGCTTCATCAATACGGTTGCCGGCGCGCCGAAAATTATTTCAAGCCGGACTTTTCTCGCTCGCGAATGTTCGGTCGGTGCCCAACCCGCCGCCATTCGCACCCGCGATGGCCACATATTGTTTCCGACGATTGAAGGGCTTGTCGCTGTGAATCCCGCCGGGTTGAAACCCAACCGGCAGGTGCCGCCCGTCGTCATCGAATCCGTGCTGGTGGATGGGGTGCAGCAAAAAATCAATCCCTTGAGTTCAATCTGGCCGGAATCCGTGACGCTCACGCCGGACAAGGAGCAGTTGGAAATCCATTTCACCGCGCTGAATTTTTCCACACCCAAACGGGCCAGGCTGGCGACGCAATTTCGCTACAAGCTGGAGGGCTACGACAAAAATCCAACGGACTTGGGCGACACACGCGCGGCACATTTTCCAAAATTGCCGCCCGGCAAATATGTTTTCCGCGTCACCGCCTGCAACGAGGACGGCGTGTGGAATGAAGCCGGCGCGACGCTCGCCATCATTGTCGAGCCACCGTTCTGGCGGCGGGCGTGGTTCATCGCGGTGAGCGTGCTGTTTCTGCTCGGCGCGCTGGCGGGAACGATTTATTTGATTTCAACCGCGAAGCTGAAGCGCCAGTTGCGCCTGGCGCAGCAACACGAATTGATCGAAAGAGAACGCGCCCGCATCGCTCGCGACTTGCACGACCAGCTTGGCGCGAATCTCACGCAAGTCACGCTGCTCGGCGAGATGGCGGAGGCGGACAAGGATTTGCCAGGCGAGGTCGCGCAGCACGCGCAGCAGATTTGTGAGACGGCGCGCGAGACGACGCACGCGCTGGATGAAATCGTATGGGCGATCAATCCGTCCAATGACACACTCGAAAGCCTCGTCAACTACGCCTGCAAATACGCGCAGGAATATCTCGAACTGGCGGGCATCAGCCATCGTTTTGAAATCCCCGCGCAATTGCCCGCCGCGATCATCGCGCCGGAAGTTCGCCATAACGTCTTCCTCGCGTTCAAAGAATCGGTGAACAACGTCGTCAAGCACGCGCAATGTTCTTCGGTCCGGATTCGGCTGCATCTGGAGACACACGCCTTTGTGTTTGAAATCGAAGACTCTGGCCGTGGCTTGTCTGGCCAAGACGAAAAGCCCGGCAGAAACGGATTGAAGAATATGCGCAAGCGCATGGAAGATGCCGGCGGTGGTTTCACTATCGGCCCTGCGGCGGAACGCGGCACGTTGGTGCGGTTGACCGCGCCGATGGCCGGACTTTGAACGAACATGAACCAACTGTGGCCATGGTTTCCGGGCGTGACTGGACGCATGGCTTGTTGGCGGGCGGTGTTGCTGCTGGCCTCCATGCTGGGGATTCTGGCGAGTTGGCCGCTCTGGTCTGGTTCGCGTGATTATCCGATGCTGCCGGTAGTTTCGGGGTTTCCCTCGCCACCGTCTCCGTGGGATCAGTGGGTGGCGGGTGCGGTGCTGCTCTCGCTGGTGCTGGCGTTTCGCTGGTATCGTCCGGCAATTCTTTTTTTTCTGGCCGTCACGCTGTTCCTCTATTTCGGCGACCAGAATCGCGGGCAGCCGTGGATTTATATGTATTGGCTGATGTTGGGGCTGACGCTGTTTCCAGAATCCACGGCTCTGTCGGCAGGACGAGTGTTGCTTTCCGCCGTGTATGTGTGGAGCGGAATTCACAAATGCAACGCCAACTATTTCCGGGTGATCCCGGATTGGTTTGTCAACCCGGCGACAGACTGGGGCTGGCATCCGGCGGCGATCCAGCTTTGCCACGCGGCGGTGGCGGCGGCTCCGGCAATTGAAATTCTCATCGGCCTGCTGCTTTGGTTGCCGCGTCTGCGGTGGGTTGCATTGGGCGCGGTGATGATGGTGCATGTGGCGGCGTTGCTTTTCCTCGGACCGTTGGGTCACAATTATAACTGGGTCGTCTGGCCTTGGAATCTGGCCATGCTGCTGCTGGCCTTCACGCTGTTTGCCACGCGCGTGCCGATGGGTCTTGAGCAATCACTCCGTGCTTTGCGACGCTCCAAAAGCGCACTGGCCGTTACGGTTTTGATTTGCTTGCTGCCGGTCTTGAATGTCTTCGGCTGGTGGGATTCGTATTTTTCATTTTCGCTTTATTCCGCCGACTTGGCCGTGGCGGACGTGTATGTCACTGAAAAATTTATCCAACGGCTGCCCGCCGGGCTGCGTCAATTCGTGCATCCGGTGCGGCCGGCCTATGATCCGCAATGGCAGGAGCCGTTCCTGTTCGACTACACCAACTGGTCCATGCGTGAGCTGGGAGCGCCGGGCCTGCCGGAAATACGCGGCTATCGGGCCATGTTCCGGCGACTCAACACCTACGCCGGGAGTTCCGATGAACTGCACATGATTTTGTCACCGCGCCGTGGCCCGGTGCTGTTCTGTCGCGGCGACGACATCTCGCCGTTGCCCGCCGTGGCGGAAACGCGACGCTGACGGCGTTTGTCCGCCCGGCATGAAAACTTTGGAGGAAATGAATTGCACAACCGGCGCAAACGCAGGGAAGATGGCGGCGGCAGTTTTTCAACCAAGCCGCCGGTAGAGCAGGGGCGGTGGGGTTGCTGACTGCCCATTGAACAATCACTGAACGAAATGCCCATTTCAGTTTCCATCGTTGAGGACAATGACAAATTGCGCGCCACGCTGGTCAAGGTGATTGATCGCGCGGACGGCTTCCGTTGCACGGGCAATTACGGCAGTGCCGAGGACGCGCTCGTCGGCCTGCCCAAGATCAAGTCCGACGTGGTGCTCATGGACATCAACCTGCCCGGCATGAACGGTGTGGAGTGTGTCCGGCAGTTGAAGGTGTTGCTGCCTGCCACGCAGGTGATGATGCTCACCGTCTATGAAGACACGGAAAATATTTTCAGCGCGCTGACCGCCGGCGCGAGCGGCTACATGCTCAAGCGCACGCCCGCGAAGGAACTGCTCGAAGCCATCCGCGATGTGCAGCGCGGCGGCTCGCCGATGACCACGCACATCGCGCGCAAAGTGGTCCTGACCTTTCAAAAATCCGCCGCCGCGACCAAGGCTGCGAATGAATTGTCCGAGTTGTCCGAACGCGAACAGCAGGTGCTGGACTTGTTGGCGCAGGGATTGATCTACAAAGAAATCGCCGAGAAACTCGGCATCAGCTACGAGACCGTGCACACCTACATCCGCCGGATTTACGACAAGTTGCAGGTGCGGACGCGCACGGCGGCGGTGGCGATGTTTTTGAGGCGGTAGCCGCTCCCCGAACGGCGACTCGGCGGTCTTCGTATTTGGAAAACCTTTGATCAGGCCAGCGAAGCGCAAGTGCAGATGTTTCCGTGTGTGCGGTTGAACGTGGGCTGCTGTGCTGGTGGAGCTGGTCGGAGTTTGTGGTTTTGGTAAGAGAGCCGGACGAAAGTCCGGCCCTTTTCTTTTGCGCGCAAGAGACGCGGAAACCTACCTGCGGATGCTCTCCACTCGCTCGCCCGTCGTCTTCTTCGAGGAAAAATCCCACAGCAGCCAGTCGTCGTCGGCGACAAAGCGGTTGAGTTTGCGGTCCCATCGTTTGGGCAGCCTCTTGTTCAGCTTCTCGACGAACGGCAGCAGCGGGCGTCGCGGCGGAAAAAGTTTTTCATGCCGATCCAGCGGGATGTCCGTGTTCCAACCGAACCGCTTGCGGTATTTCTCGAAGCCGAAGCCATCGAAGAAATTTTCGCCGCCCACCAGCGGGATATACCAGAGGCTGGGGATGCCACGCGGGTTTTCCTTCACGGGAATCTCCCGCTCCAACTGCTCCAGCAATGCCGCTCCGGCGGCGTCCTTCTCCAGATGCTTCCGCAGCTTGTGCAGCGAGGGAAAAACAATCGGCGGGCTGACGAACAACACCGGCTTGTGCTGCAGCGTGGCGGTGATGATCTCGTGCGGCGTGCCGACGCTGTAGATGTTCGTGGGGCAATACGAGATGGAAAAATCGCTCGTGTCCACCATGCGCAAGTCAATGTGCAGCGTCTCCCAGAATTGCCGAGCGCACCACGCCCGCGCCTGCGCGCCCTTCTTGCCGCCCGCGTAGGTCCACATCTCCTTGATGCGGTCGCCGCTCTTCGCGTCCTCGCGACCGTATTCGTGCAGGCCGCGCACGTCAGGCTTGAACCACGGGTCGAACACCGTCACATCCATGACCTGGAGGAATTCGCTCACGCGGTTGCGCCAGCCGAACTTTTTTTCCGCCGTGCGTGACGCCACGAAATCCATCGGGCCGCTCAAGTAAACCCGGGCGCCGTGGAGCAGGCCAGCTTTGCGTTTTGGGGTAGGCATGGGGAAAGTATTAGACTCGTCAGCACGGCGGTTCAAGCCCGCAGAATCTTCCCCCGCGCCGCCAGGAATCGGGAATAACCCCGCTCGAATCCAGCGATGTGACTGAAACTACCGCGCAGCGGAAGCCCGCC
>JANMJO010000081.1:0-3420 GCA_031371425.1 Verrucomicrobiales bacterium
ACTGCGAACTATCGGCACATTTCAGCACAGTATTTGCGTCCCCTTTTGCACTCGCAACCATGTATGACCGGAAGGCTGCAACTGGTTCTGTGAAGTTATACTCGCACGGGTCACACATATCAAAAACGATGGGGGGTGTAAGGATTTGCGCATGATAATAGTTAGTCCAGTCCGCCCAATTCTTTAGTTGCACTTTTGCGTTATCCAACTGAAACCGCTCTTTTTGAGAGGTGATGCGGTCAGGCGATTCTCCTTTTAGTCGCATTTGCTCTAACACAAAGTCTTGAAATTTTCGCGAATGCTCTTCTAGTTCTTTATTCGGCAATCGAGAAGCTGGCACACTAGTAGTGTTTGAACTAGATAAGCCGCTTTTACGAATGCCGCTTTCTGGGATGGAGCGCTCCCACTTGTCGCCGTAAAGAATTTCACCAGCAAGCATAACAAACGAAAACAAGCCACAGATACAGATACCAACTAGAGTTTTTAGCATCATAAAGATCCAAATATTAATTTTCTTACTCAACTTGAATCCACGGTGGGTTTTACGAAATCCGATTGGCAGAGTTCACGCGAAGCTCTTGGGCAGGCCGGGAAGCTTCAATTCATTCAGACTTCCGCGACGGTAGCCCTGCAAATCCAGCGTGACGTGCGCGTAACCAATCTTCTTCAGCGCCTCCGCCACCTGCGCCGCCACGCCGTCCGCCAGAAACTTCGGCATCTCCGCCGCGCCGAGTTCGATGCGAGCCAAACTTGGGGTTTGCGGTTCAGCGTTTAGCGTTCCGGGTTGAGAAAAAGCAACGGCGTTCAACCCTGAACCCTGAACCTTGAACCCCGAACCAAGTTCATGATGCCTCACTCGCACGTCGTAAAAACCCAGGTCGCGCAAGACGTATTCCGCATCCTCGATCATGCGCAGCTTCTCCGGCGTGACCGCCTCGCCATAGGGGATGCGCGAGCTGAGGCAAGCCATCTGCGGCTTGTCCGCCGTGGGCAGGCCGAGTTGCGCGGAGAACTCGCGGATCTCCGCCTTCGTCAGGCCCGCCTCTTTCAGCGGGGCGCGCACTTGAAACTCCGCCGCAGCCTTCGCGCCGGGACGGAAATCGCCCACGTCGCTCGCGTTCTCGCCATAGGCAATGACGGCAAAACCTTCCGCCCGCGCCAGCGGCGCGAGTTCCTCGAAGAGCTCGTGCTTGCAGAAATAGCAGCGGTTCGTGGGATTGGCGAGGTAGTCAGGGTTGTTGAACTCCGCAGTCTTGACGACGCGCACGGGGAAGTTGAATTGCTTGGCGATTTCCAGCGCCTCGGCCAGTTCGCGGCGCGGCAGGCTGGCTGAATCGGCGATGGCCGCGAGCGATTTCGCACCCAGCACATCCGCCGCCACGCGCGCAAGGAACACCGAGTCCACGCCGCCGGAATAGGCCACGACGCACGAGCCATACGAGCGCAGGAGTTCGCGCAGCCGCTCCAGTTTGTCAGATGCCACAATCACGCCATGAAGGTGCCACCGAGCCGTGGAATTGTCGAGCCGCGAGGCGGCATTCCGCTGGCAGCGTCTTAATCTTAATCGTAATTCTGTTTCTTGGCCGATTAAGATTAGGATTACGATTACGATTACGATTAGGACAGTCACCATTCCGCTTGCGCGTTTCGAGTTGCGTCTATTAGCCTGACCGCGTGGGTAATTTTTTTGCAAAGCTGAAGCGCTCCTGGCTCAAACGGTTCGGGTCGGACCGGCAGATTGTCGAACAACTCTACAAATCAGAGCATGGCCATCTGCCTGATTTGCTTCAGCCGCGGACGTTCAACGAGAAGGTCCAGTGGTATAAACTGCATTACCGAAACCCGCTCATGACGCTCGCCTCGGACAAGTATCGCGTCCGCGAACACCTCACCCAGATCGGTCTCGGCCACATCCTCAACGAACTGCACGGCGTTTATGACTGCGCCGACGAAATTGACTTCGATGCCCTGCCCGACGCCTTTGTGCTGAAGACCACCCACGGCAGCGGCATGAACATCCTCTGCAAAAACAAGGCCGCCCTCGACCGCGAGGAATGCCGCCGCAAACTCGACCGCTGGCTGAAGACTGATTTCTACCGCCCCGGCCGCGAATGGGCCTACAAAAACATCCGACCCAGAATCGTCTGCGAGAAATATCTGGAGAACGCGGAACACGGCGAGCTGATTGACTACAAGTTCTATTGCTACGGCGGCAAGCCCGAGATGGTCTTCTTATGCTTCAACCGCTTCGGCCCGGGCGGCCTCCGGCACGAATGCTACGACATGGCGTGGCAACAAATTCACGTCCTCAAAGGCAGACCCGCCGCCACCGCCAACCACCCGCGCCCGCGCCAGTTCGAGGAACTCATCGCCATCGCCACAAAACTCGCCGCCGGATTTCCCTTCGTCCGCGTGGATTTATATGTCGTGCAAGGCCGGATTATCTTTGGCGAAATGACCTTCTATCCGGACAGCGGCCTGCTCCCTTTCTCGCCACCGGAATTCAACCGCTTCTTCGGCGACCTGTTCGTGCTGCCGGAAAAATCCGTCTGACCCCGCCTCACGCCTGCGCCCCGGCTGCGAAGCCCGACACCCGCTGCTGCACCTCCGCGAACGTGAGATCCTCGATGCGCGATGCGAGCGACCAATGGTTGCCCGCAAAATCCTTCACCCCCGCCAATCGGTCACCGTAAAACGTGTTCATCGGCGCGAACACCGATTCCGCTCCCGCCGCCAGCGCCTGCTGATACGTCGCGTCCACATCCGCCACGTAGTGATACAACGTCACCGGGCTCGCCGGGAACGGCGGATGCGGCAGACTCATCATCACCATCGAATCGCCGAGCTTCACCCGCGCATGAGCGATCTGACCATCCGGCATCACCACGCGCCCAACCTCCACGCCGCCGAACGCGCGCACCAGAAACTCAATCAACCGCGCCGTCTCCGCCACGTGCAGATACGCGCACAACGCCGGACAATCTTGGGGAATGGGATTTGGTTTCATGCGACCCCATCAAGACGATAAACCGCCGCGCCGTCAACCGCCGTTCTGCGTCCCCCGGTCTCCCTGCAACGCGGCAGGTTGTGGCGACAACGTGGTTTTGCTGGCGTAGCCCGACGGTTTCAAAGAAAATCCCGGCATGAATTCGTTTGTTTTCCGGAACATAAAGACCATCGAGATAATCGGCGTATTGATGCGCATCATCAGTTTCAGCCTCGTGAGTTGGCTCGGCTCGGCCAGCCCGTTCATGTTTGTGTGGGTTTTCAACACCACCGATGCCGTCATGCTCACATGGTGTTCCGCTATCAAGCGCGACCCCGCCTACATCATGCTCAACGGATTTTGGATACTCATCGGCGTCATCGGCATCCTGCGGGCGGGAAATTTTCTGCACTAAATTTTTTGCGGAAAGGAAT